>JAZDKF010000058.1:0-3143 GCA_043803225.1 Candidatus Beckwithbacteria bacterium | reverse complement strand
CATAGATCATCTTTTCCGGCCGCTTAGCAGTACCGAAAGTATTAATATTAACAGATAGCGGATCAGGTTGGCCAATGACATAACTGACTTCGACCTGAACTTTTCTGGCCAACTTTTCGGCGACTAAGGATTTAGCAATATACCTGGCCCCGACCGCTCCGGCTAAATCAACTTTGGTCGGGTCTTTACCGTTAAAACCACCACCGCCGTGAGGAAAGGCCCCGCCGTATGAATCAACAATAATCTTCCTGTTAGTCGTACCGGCGTCGGCTAGCGGACCGTAAATTGTCCATTCTCCGGCACCGTTAATAATAATTTGTTCTGTTGGATCAGTAATTCTCAGCTTGTAAGCGTCTAAAACCGGTAAGATTAACTCCTTAATCAGTGCCGGCCGTAAATCTGCCAAGCTAAAATTGGCATCGTGCGAGGCGGCAATGATAATCCGGTTGACTCCGACCGGATAACCGTTTTGATAATTTAACAGTACCTGCGATTTGGCATCAGGCCGCAGCCAGTTAAATTTACCCTGATACAATCCGGTATAGCGATCGGTTAAAGCATGGGCAATGGCGATCGGCATGGGCATCAACTCCGGAGTTTCATCCACAGCTCCGCCGAACATTAAGCCCTGGTCTCCGGCCCCGGTGCGCTTACCGCTGACACCATGGTTAATATCGGCCGATTGCTGGGTAATTCTGATTAACAACTCCTGCAGACCGCTGTGGAACTGAGAGTTCTGAGCAGAATAACCGATTTCGGCGACTGTTTTTCTGGCAATTTCTTCGTAATTTAATTTCACTTTCTCCGGTAAAGTCACTTCTCCAAACAACATTAAAGTGCCGCCTTCGGGCCGGCCTTTGGCAGAAACCTCCATGGCTACCCTTGGCCGGATTCCCACCGGGGCGGAAGCCTCAATCGCCTGGTCTAAGATAGCGGCGGCTACCTGGTCACAAACCTTGTCCGGGTGACCGGCAGAAACTGACTCTGACGCGTGAGAAATAATTTCTGTCATAACTGACCGTATCGCTTCTAGCTTTAGCACCGTGTCTGCCAGGCGGCTTCTCGGTTGCTGGTGGGTTATAGGGCTAGATCCCTCGCCACGCTCTCGATATTACCAGACTATACTAAACTTACCGGAAAGTTTTGTCAACAATTTTTTTCGATCCCGGCCTTTATTTCTTGGACTTTGTTTTTGATTTTGGTTAGTTTATCTTCCAGGAATTTAGCCAGCTCTAAACCTTTTTTAAATTTGGGAATACTGGTTTCCAGATCGATTTCCTCGTCTTCGAATTCCTGAACAATCGTTTGCAATTCTTGATAAGCTTCATCAAGAGTAGGTGGTTTAGTTTTCATAACCGGCCTTTCTTTTTAGAAATAACACTGGTATTAAGATTACCATCTAAAAAAAGTATTTCAACTTGGTCTTTAATGTTAACCTGATTAATTGATTTGATAATTTGATCAGATTTGTTTTTAACAATGCTAAATCCCCTCTTGAGAATACTTTTATAATCAAGGGCTTTCAGCTTGTCTTTAAGATGGTTGATGTTTTCTGAGTTTCGACTAATCCAAATATTAACATTTCTGACCAGTTGTTTTTGAGCATCAGCTATTTTCCCCAATGAATTAGTGATGGTTTGATGAATTTTGTTTTCAATTTTACTGAGACAGTCCTTTATTTCCCGAATAACTTCCTGACAGTTTCTCACTAACAGACTGGCGGCGTTTGAGGGGGTGGAGGCGCGCAAATCGGCGGCCAGCTCGGCTAAAGAAATATCGCCTTCATGGCCAATGGCACAAATAGTAGGAATTTTACTGGAGTGAACAGAGCGAACAATCGATTCGTCGTTGAAAGCGGCCAAGTCTTCCAGCGAGCCGCCGCCCCGGGTGATAACCAGAACATCAGTTTGCCGGGTTAAATTAAAGTAATCGATAGCTTGTTTAACTGATTTGACAGCATTATCTCCCTGGACATTAACCGGATAGAAAAATATTTTTAAACCTCCGGTCATTTCGCCGGTGACTTTAATAAAATCATTGTAGGCTTGGGAACCTTTAGCAGTAATTAAGCCGACTGTTTGGGGAAACATCGGCAGTTTTCTTTTTTTAGCTTCGTCAAACATGCCCTCTTTTCCCAGCTGTTTTCTGAGCTTTTCGCAGGCAATTTTTAAAGCTCCTTCGCCTGAGGGGACGATTTGATTGACCGATAAGCTGAAGCGGCCTGATTTTGGATAAAGGCGGGGCGTGCCGTGAACTTTAACCAGCATGCCTTCTTCCAAGACGCTAAGATTTGATAGCTGATAGACAATGCCAAACAGCTCGACACTGGAAGTTTCGTCTTTGATGGTAATAAACACCACTTGATTATTAGAAATTTTGATACTGCTGATTTCGCCTTCAACAATCACCTCGCCTAATAAAGACAAGTGCTGATTGACCATTTCGTTAAATTCAGAGACGGTAAAGACGGGTTGGGGCATTGGTAGCTTTTAATAATTTTTTCACTTCCCGGTCAAAGTCGGATTTAAACAATCTATCTTGTACAATTCTATATTTCTCCCATTCGCTTTCAGCAAAAGATTTCGCAATCTCAGCGGATACTTTACCAGGATTGGCAAGAACTTTTTTCTCATTGAATTTGAGAAAGGCGTCCAGCTTTTTTGACCAATCTTCCATCGTCATCGGAATTTTGCGTTGCGCTTGATCTTCAGCATAATCCAAATACATATTCACAATGCGGTCCAAAGCTTCTATCTCGTTTTTATTTAAGTAATTTTTGGCGATAGACACATCAGATTTTTGAATTTTCCCCCTTGGTGATTTTTTCCAGGTGGTTAAGCCCATGTAGGGTTTTTGACTGTCAGCTCTCTTAGTAATAATTTCCGATGAGGTTTGTCCATGTATGGCGTAGTGCATTTTATTTTGTACTGTAGCAAAAAATGTTTTGGTGATGAGAGAATCAGGGTCATAATCCAAGGCGGTGGCGTAAATATCGGTAATTTTCTGATAAAACTTCCGCTCGCTGGCGCGTATTTCGCGAATAATTTCGAGCAGTTCCTCAAAGTAATTACGTCCCAGAAATCCCTCGTTTTTGAGCCGTTCTTTATCTAGCACAAATCCCTTGATGGCAAATTCTTTGAGTA
>JAZDKF010000057.1:0-4239 GCA_043803225.1 Candidatus Beckwithbacteria bacterium | reverse complement strand
GAACTTTCCCGCCGAAGCCAGGTAACCACTGGCAGCAATAATACCAACACTCAAGTAGTCGGCGTGGTTCCGGTGTATGCTGATGTCCATAAAGTTACTCTCTCGTCTGGAAATTTTATTTCTCCAAGAGATGTTGATGCTATGGCTAAAGTTGCGGTGGTGGGGCCTCAGGTTGCCAGCGATTTATTCGGTGAAAATGCTAATGTTTTGGGTCAAACTTTAAGAATCAGCGGTCAAACTTTTACGATTATCGGCGAAGCGGCTTCTAAAGGCGGCAGCGGTTTTCAAAATCAGGATGATATTATTTATGTGCCCTTATCAATCGCTCAAAAACAGCTTTTTGGCGTTAACTATCTTAGTTCTATTGCCGTTGAAGCCGCCAGCGCTGAAGTTATGACCGACGCCCAAAATCAAATCGGCTATTTGCTTTTGGCCCGGCATAAATTTAATGATCCGTCTCAAGCCGACTTCTCTATCTTTTCCCAGCAGGATATTTTAAATACCGCCTCTTCCGTTACCAGTACTTTTACCGCTATGCTTTCCGGCATTGCCGCGATCTCTTTATTAGTCGGTGGCATCGGCATTATGAATATTATGCTGGTGACCGTTACCGAAAGAACCCGGGAAATTGGTTTAAGAAAAGCCCTAGGTGCTAAGAAAAAAACTATCATCGCTCAATTTTTAATCGAATCAATTATCTTAACCATTACCGGCGGCATCTTCGGCATGATCTTAGGGATTATTATTTCTTTAATTATTTCCCAGCTGATTAATTTGCCCTTTACTATGTCTGTTTCGTCAATTATTATGGCTATCGGCGTCTCTGGAGCTATCGGCATTATTTTCGGCCTCTATCCAGCCAGAAAAGCTGCCAATCTTCAACCGATTGAAGCCCTACGTTATGAATAAATTAGAAAGGAGGTGAATTTATGAAAACAAATAAAATACTTTTAACCGCCAAACCGGCTTTCGTCCGATTAACGGCGATATTATCGCCAGCAGCGATAAATCTATCACTGTTGAACTTCAAGACGGCAGCAGCAAAATTATTCTTTTTTCCGAAGGTACGACGATTAACAAAGCAGCTACCGCTACAATTGCTGACTTAATTGTTGGCCAAAAAGTGGCTGTTTTTGGAACTACTAATGCCGATGGCAGCGTTATGGCTCAAAACATCCAGCTAAACCCGGTAAGATAATCTACCTTCAACTGTTTTAATTATATTCTGACGATTTCTTAAAAATTCATCTAAGACCTGTTTAACCGAAGTGGTGATGACTTTATTGTTGCCTTGTTTTAATAAATCTTCTTGGGTGATGCCTAGATAATTTTGGGCTTGGTTAAAATGATAGCCTTGCATCGCGATGGTATAATTTTCTTTTTCTTTAACTTCTTGACCGTCGACCTTTAAACTTTTAAGCTGCTTGTCTTTTTCGCTGTATTCAGCTTTTACTAAGGAGTTGACCTGATAACATTCGCCTTCGCCGTCACGGTTTTCGCTTCTCATCCAGCGGTTAAAAATTTGTTTCAGCTGTAGACCGGTGATCTGGTAGCGGCTCATGGAATCATCATAGGGAAAACAGGCAAGTAAATCTTTTAAAGTTACCACCGGCCCCAAGCTTTTTACTCTGATCGAACCACTGCCGATTAATACCACTTGGCATTCATCTGCGCTGGCTAAAGCGTCTGCCACCAAGTTGCCCAAGCTGGTTTCTATTTCCCGCTGCGGGTGAGTGTGAACCTGGCCTAACTTGGTCACAATCGTGCTATATTTCCGATCCACCTCGTCTTTAAATGACTTAATGTAATCAGCCAGTTTTTTATCCGATTTTGCCAGTTTATTATCAATCGGAATTAACTGCCAGTGGTAATCCACAATGCTATTGGTCTCATCATCAACCGTTATATCAAACCTGCCGATTTGGTCAGAGCCGACACTGGCTTGGGTGATCAAGACGTTATTCACTTTTTCCGGTTTCTCTAAAATCGTGTGCGAATGGCCGCCGATAATCATATCCACACCCCAATCTGGTTTTAACATTTTAGCTAGTAAAATATCTGATTCAAAACCAATGTGGGTCAGCAGTATCGTTAAATCAATATCGTCATTTTTATAAGCATTGCAAATTTTCCCCACTTCCTGGCTGGCTTCCTGCAGGGTAATAAAACTGCCGACCGTTTTATCCATGGCAATAGAATCCATGACTTTTTCGGTAATGATTCCGGTAAATAAAATCTCCATCCCGGCTTTTTTAATCACCAAATACGGATTCATCAGCCGTTTATTGTACTGTTTGATGTACAGGTTGGCGTTGACAATCGGAAAGTTGGCCATTTTTTCCAAGAACAATAAATGCGGCAGTCCGTAATCAAACTCATGATTTCCCAGGGCCACCACGTCCGGTGCCAGGTAGTTCATAATTTCCATAGTCGAAATCCCTTTGTAGTCGGCGTCAATTAGCGATCCCTGGATCATGTCCCCGGAAATTACGTACAACACGTTTTCTTCTTCTGCTCTCACTTGGTTAATATAGCCGGATAATAATGCCAGACCTCCCAATAGTTTTCCCCCCCCGCCTTTTACCTCGCTTAAAAAATCGCCGTGAATATCATTGCTATGTAAAATCGTGAACTTCTTAAGTTTCATTTCCCTATTATATAATATCTTTATGACTGCCAGAACCCACGACATGATTGCTTTTGCCGCCTTGATTACTGTTGCCGGTTATTATCCGCCAGGTCAGTTGAATGTAGCGACCGCGTTCATTTGTTTAATTGGCAGTGTGGTAGGAGCTTTAGCTCCGGACTTAGATCAAGCCACTAACCGGCTATGGGATTTACTGCCGGCCGGTAATTTTGTCGGGAAGCTGCTGCGGAATTTACTCCTGCAGCACCGGACAATTTCTCATTCGTTGTTTGGCGTCTGGATAATGTTCCAGCTTTTATATTTCATCTTACCAAAAATATTAAATCCTGAATCAGTCAATATTCACTTGGTGGTTATTAGTATTATGGTTGGTTTTATTTCCCATTTAGTTGCGGATATGTTGACTAAAGACGGTATCCCGTTGTTTTTTCCGCTGCCGTTTAAAATCGGTCTGCCTCCGGTTGAGTGGTTGCGGATTAGCACCGGGAAATTTATGGAAAAATTCGTGGTCTTTCCCGCAACGGTTGTTTACCTTATTTGGTTTATTTCCAAAAACAACGGACAGTTACTCCAACTTTTAAAAAAGATTTATTAAGTGTGAGTTGCCGGACCAAGATTCGAACTTGGATTAACGGATTCAGAGTCCGCTTGCCTGCCATTGGCAGATCCGGCATTTAATGTATATTTTATCAGAATCAGCCGTATAAGGTACAATTAGCTATGGTTAAAGTCCTGGTTCACTATGCTGAAATTGGCTTAAAAGGCGGTAATCGCTCCTTTTTTGAGAACCAGTTGGTTAAAAACATTAAAATCAGTCTAGCCAGTCCTAAAATTCAAATAATTAAAGCTCAAAAACAGATCTTATTATCCGGCCCAAAAATTAATTTAGATAAACTAAAAACCGTTTTCGGTATTGCCTGGTATGCTCCGGTGATTGCCACCGACACCAAGTCGGAATCAATTGCCCAAGCCGCTTTAAGTCTGGCGGAAAGCCATAAAACTTTTGCCATTAGAGCGCACCATAATTTAGAAATAATTATCGGTGAAATTATCAAAACTAAAAAAAAGCTTAAAGTCGATCTGTCTAATCCTCAGCAAACGATTTATATTACCCAGTTTAACGATCAAGCGCTTATTTTTAACCAAAAACTCCCCGGCCCCGGCGGTTTACCGGTTGCTACTTCCGGTAAAGTTTTATGCTTGCTTTCCGGCGGCTTTGACTCGATTGCCGCCGCTTATTTATTAGCCAAAAGGGGCGCCCAGATTGATTTTTTGCACTTCCATGTTTTTCCCCGGGCCGATCAGGTTTTAAAATCAAAAATTACCACTATTATTGATAAGCTTTCGGTCTGGACTTTAAGCCGTAATCTGTATCTGGCTTCTTATCTGCCGTTTCAACTCGCAGTTTTAGATTTGCCTGCAAGTCTTGTTAATCAGGAATTGGTGGTTTTTCGCCGTTTAATGGTCAAAGTCGGGGAGCAGTTGGCTAAAAAACACCACTATCAGGCTTTAATTCTTGGCGACAGTTTAGGCCAGGTCGCTTCCCAAACCCTGGAAAATATCTGCGCTGTCGATCAAGCCGTGAATCTGCC
>JAZDKF010000056.1:0-2428 GCA_043803225.1 Candidatus Beckwithbacteria bacterium | reverse complement strand
GGCCGAATCCGAGCTGTCATCTGCCCAACATCCTTTAATTATCACCCCGGCTTACCGTTTGATTGCCACCAGCCCGAAATTTAAACTTTATCTTATTTCCGGCGCAACCATCATCCTCCTTTTGATTATGTTAAAATTAATTTATGAAAGATTTTTTGCGCCAAAGTCTAATTAACAGTTTTAGCCTCTACCTGGTTTCCTCGGTCTTTCCCGGCCTGACTGTTCCCCGGATGGTCTTCAACTTAATTTGGGCCGGTATTATCTTTACTCTCATCAACCGTTTGGTTAAACCGGTCATTAAACTCTTTCTCCTGCCGATCAACTTAATCACTTTAGGGCTTTTTGGCTGGCTGGCTAATGTTTTGGTGCTGTTAATCGCTACCCGCTTGATTGCTTCCTTAACCGTGGTTGGTTTTGTTTCCCAACCTTTCAGCTATTCCGGTTTTTCTGTGCCCGGTTTAACTTTTACCCCAGTTATTGCCTTAATTATTGCTTCTTTCCTCTTAAGCCTAACCTTTAGAGGTATAATGTACTTATGCTCTTAATCAGTATTCAAATCATTGTCTGCCTAATCTTAATCAGTTTAATTTTACTTCAAGCCAAAGGTACTGGTCTAGGCACAACTTTCGGCGGCCAGTCTCAGGCCTATCATTCCAAAAGGGGAGTGGAAAAAGTAGTTTTTTACAGCACGGTTATTGCCGGGGTTCTTTTTGTGATCATCTCGCTTTTAAACTTTCGCTTATGATTCTGACCAGGCCTTTTCGCAAACCTTTCTGGATCTTGAAATCCTTTGGTCAAAAACACCAAAAGCTTATCTTATTGGCGGCCTTTTTCGGAGCCGTTCTCTTTGTCTTTACTAAAAATCTCCTGCCCCTTTTGCCCCAAATAAAAGCCAGTACCCGGATCGGTCTGGTCGGCCAATACACCCTCAATACTTTACCGCTTTCTGTCAGCCAAAATATCAGCCGCGGCTTAACCAAAATCGATCAGACCGGCCAGGTTGTCCCGGATCTGGCCCAAAGCTGGGAAATTTCCGCAGACGAAACTCTTTACCGGGTAAATCTTAAAAAGGACATTTTCTGGTCAGATAACACCCCGATTGAAGCTAAAGATTTAAGCTTTTCCATTTCCGATGTCCAATTTAAAACCATTGATGATTACACCTTAGCTTTCCAGCTCAAAGAATCTTATGCTCCGTTTTTATCTCTTTTAGCCCGGCCGGTTTTTTCTAAAAACAACCAGGGCGCCGGCAAATTCATGATCAAATCCTTAAAATATTCCAACCAATATTTAAAATCAATTGAGCTGGCTAACTTTAAAGAAAATCTATATTACCGGTTTTATCCATCCAATGAAGCCGCCTGGCTGGGCTTTAAACTGGGTGAAGTCGATCAACTGCAGAACTTGCTGATCAATCCTTTAACCAACAACTGGAAAAATAAAGTCAAGCTCGACACTCAAGTCAACTACGGCCAATACTTAGGCATTATCTTTAACCTCAATGATTCCTATTTAAGTAATAAATCCCTTCGTCAGGCTCTCGCCTATGCGCTGGAACGCAAAGCCGAATCTTCGGAAACCAGGGCCTTAACCCCGGTTAACCCTCAATCCTGGGCCTTTAACCCCAAAGTCAAGCCTTATGACTATAGCCCGGCCCAGGCCCAAGATCTGTTTGAAAAATTTACTCAGGAAGCTACTCTTTCCGGCCAGTTGGAACTGAGATTAGATACCAGCCAATCTTTTTTAAGTTTAGCTGAATCCGTTGCCGCTTCCTGGGAGCAAGTTTTAAACCTAAAAATCAAGGTCAAAATCGTTAACAGCATTGATCCGGACTTTCAAGCCCTTTTGGTTGCCCAGGAAATCCCTTTGGACCCGGACCAGCACGCTCTCTGGCATTCCACGCAAGATACTAATATCACTCATTATTCTGATTTAAAAATTGACAAGCTATTAGAAGAC
Source organism: Candidatus Beckwithbacteria bacterium (assembly GCA_043803225.1). Taxonomy (GTDB): domain Bacteria; phylum Patescibacteriota; class Microgenomatia; order UBA1400; family CG1-02-47-37; genus JAZDKF01. The sequence continues at coordinate 469 of JAZDKF010000056.1, read as the reverse complement.
GGCCGCAAAATCTCTGATTTAGCCAAGCGTAAAGAAATCTACCAGGACTTTCAGCGCTTTTTGCTTGAAGACAGCCCGGCGATCTTCCTCTCATACCCCACCACTTACACCATCAGCCGGAAATAGCCCTTAATTTGCTATAATTAACTTTAAGCTTCCGTAGCTCAACGGATCGAGCGCTCGTCTTCGGAACGAGATATGCGTGTTCAATTCACGCCGGAAGCACTTTGGGCCGGTAGCTTCGGCCAAAGGCCGATCAGCCTATGGCTGACAGTCGTCCGATCAGCCTATGGCTGACAGTTGTTTATATGTCATTTGTATATTTTGCTCAAAGCTTAAAAAATCAAAAAGTTTATGTAGGTAGTACTGAAAAAAATCCTGATGAAAGAATAAAAGAACATAATAAAGGAGTAAATAAATTTACTAAAGAAAATAGACCTTATAAGTTAATATATTACGAAAAATATCT
>JAZDKF010000055.1:0-4111 GCA_043803225.1 Candidatus Beckwithbacteria bacterium | reverse complement strand
CCTCACCTCAATCCTGCAACAGCCCTAACTTTTGTGCTCCTTCAAGTGCCTGCACCAATGGCGCTGCGGGAGGTGTCTGCGGCACACCGGATTTTTCCTGCTGCAAACCCCCTGCTTCAACCCCGCCATCCCTCCCGCCTGAGCCCTGCGGCTATGAAGACCAAGCCTGCTGTGGTCAGGGATATCCCAACGGCACCTGCCAATCAGCTAATATGTACTGCAGTAATCTTGACGGCGGTACTTGTATGTCAAAAACTTGCAATCTCGGTGATAGACAATGCGATGATACGCTGTTAAAAATCTGTAACGCTGACGGTTCAAACTGGAACTACACCCCCTGTCCCCATGGCTGTAATTCTAATCTCAACCAATGCCAAACCTGTACTCCGGGAAGTCATCAATGCTCCGGGAATGCTTTAAAAACCTGTAACTCCGGCGGTACCGGCTGGGGAGACTCCCAAGCCTGTCCGGTTAACTTCACCTGCGATGCTGCTTTAGGCCAATGCAACCCTAACAATATCTGCAGTGATTCCTGTTCCACTGACGCTGACTGCGGTGATGTTAACCAATACTACTGCTATAAACCAGCCACTGGCTGTCCTGAATGCAAGCCCCGGGCCACTCTCTGCTCCCCTGGTTCAAAACAATGTTCCGGTAACTTCGTCCAAATCTGCAACCAATACGGTACTTCCTGGCTGTCCCCCCAGGAATGCTCTAACAATACTACTTGCGAAAGCGGCGTCTGTAAGCCGAATGTTGTTTCCCAAGCTGACTATGATGCTTGTTTGCAGGAAAATACTCCGGCTGAATGCGCCAATCTGCTTGACCACCTGGGCGACACTTACTCCAATACTGAATGCGATCCCAACCAAAACCAACCCTTCTGCTCCGGCACTAGTATCAAATCCTGCTCTAGCTCAGGCACTTGGGGTTTAACTACCTGCCCCGGCGGCTGTGATCCCGATACGGTTACCTGTCTCACCAGTCGCTGCGGTTCCGGCAACTCATCCTTGGAAACTTATCAAAATGGCCAATGGTCCAGCCAAATGTGTGTCAGTTATTGTGATTCCCAGACTTTAACTTGTGTTGACAATACCCGGCCGGATACCCTGCCGCCGGATTTAGCTAACATTAATCCGGCCGATGATCCGTTATCTTTAACCCAGGACCCATTGGTGGCCGCCACTTTAAACCAGGCATTTATTGATTGCGTCACCGCTTTTTCCCAAACCCAATGCACTCAAGCTTTTCAAGCCGCCGCCAACACCGGCGACACCTGCGTCGCTTCGTATATGCTGGTTAATCCCTTGGCAGATATTAGCCAAGTTATTAATCGGTGCGATACTGAGCGTGGTTACATTCCCACGGCAGCATTTATAGCATCTCTGGCTGCTGCATCCATAACAGCCGCGGCAGCTTTACCTGAAGCTGCCCTTGCCGCCTATTCCTACGCCACAGCCACTCTAGCCACTACACCTTGGCTGCAAACCGCTCTTGCCATTGCTACTCTTTCCCCGGGCCCGGCAGCTATCATTGCTTGTGAAGTATATGGTCAAAACTCAGAAGAATGTTTCTACGCTGGTATGGGAATCACTAGCGGTTATTACAGTGACGTCATTGGTTCAGAAGAGGCTTTACAAGGAAGCGCCCAACTACTGTTAAACCGAATTTTGCCTCCCAAACCTGCGAGTGTTATAAGAGATTATCTGCTTTCAAGACCTCCGCCTAATTACAACACCATGCTCTATCAAAGAACAGAAGTAATTGAACAGCCTTGGTTTAACAGCCGCCCTTTTGCTTCGACTTCTGATACTAGAATGGCTGCTGCCGTTGCTCAAATCCGAAACAGTTTAGGTGATCCAACTGAATGGGCTGGTGGTTTAGGCATGGACGATATTGCTATGGCAGTTTATAATAGAAATCTACCTATTTATAATCAACCAAATAGCAATCCCTGGGCTAACAATACTCAATTACATGATTTAATTATTCAGTTAGGAGAAAGTAGTGAAGTAAATCCCCTTTATGGAAGAGCCCTTCTTGGTGATTTTTTTGGCACAACGCCTAGATGCGTTGGCAATATTTGTTATCAAAACGCAATTTTAGCCGAGGCCGTCGGCGCAACCTATGATCAAACTTCCTTTGTTGCTTCTTTTTATGACAGCGCATTTCCCGATAACGCTGGTCATGCCGCTGTTCTCTACTTTGATGAAACCGGAAATATGTTAATTGCCGACCCTACCAATCATGGATGGAGCGGAACTATTGAACAATATATTCAATATTTACAAAGTCCAAGTGTCGGCTTTAATCAACCTGCATTAAGACGAACACAAAGAATTTTTGTTCCTGCTGTTAATCAACCATAAATATGAATAACGCTATTGATTTAGACCCTATCCCGGCACAAATAAAACAGCTTCCCCGAACTGAAAGAATGGCGGCTTTTCAAAAAATTGCCTTAATTTCAGGTAATGAATTAATACGCCTCTATAACGCGCACCACCGCGGAGACGATAGCTTCCAGAAAGAATTCCTTCCATCTCTGTGGGTTCAATATCAAACCCACTTTCCAACCGAATTAGTTAAAGCCTGTAGGCAACACTTAGACCCAAAAGATCAAGACTTAATAGATCAAGAAATTTTAGAAAAATTCTCACCTCGAAGCTGGGATTGGGGGAAAATACCCCAATGCGTTGAACCAAAATTAGCCATACTTAAAGCAGTTCATATTCTTATACAGCCCCATATGGCCACATCCGTAAACTCCTGATAAGATTCGTTCTTGTCGCTTACTTCCCCAAACTTTGATGACATTTAATGGTAAAATATAGTCAGTATGCACAACTGGTCAGTAGATGAAAAAAAGTTTAAAGCTAATAATCAAAATCAGTATCGGCTTTGGAAAATGACTCAAATGATAAATTTCGGCCTTGACAGTGAGAAACTGGACATTAAGGCAGTAAAAAAAGCCTGGCCTAAAATTAAAAATCGGCTCGATCCTTATAAAAAAAGAGCGCTTGAATATTTAATATGGCAAAAACTTTACTCACTGCCAAACAACTTGCGTTTTTGGAACTTATCCAAAAACAGCCGCAGTTAACTAAAAGATTTTATTTAACCGGCGGCACGGCTTTAACCGAATTCTATTTAAAGCATCGGCTTTCCGAAGACATCGACTTATTTACAGAAAAAGAAGAAGTTGATCAGAAATTAATTGAAGTTTTCTTAAAAAAAGAGACCCCTAAACTTGGCGTAAAAGAAATAAAACGCAGTCAATTTTTAGGCTTATTTAATTTCTTTTTAATATATAAAGATGGCCAAACTTTAAAAGTTGATTTTAATTACTACCCCTTCCCCCGGATAGCCAAAGGAATAAATTTTAACGGTCTGCAAATTGATAGCTTGGAAGACATTGCCGTGAATAAAATTCAAACCGTATTCATTAAACCCCGTGCCCGAGATTATATTGATCTGTTTTTTATTATGAAACGGTCTAATTTCAGCAACTTAAATAAACTAATTCTTGAAGCCAAGGCTAAATTCGACTGGCATATAGACAAAATCGACTTGGTTAACCAATTCCTTAAAGTTAAAGACATCACTCCCACGGAAATACCAAAAATGCTGGTCAAATTTAGTCAAACAAAAGTGGAGAATTTCTTTTTGCAATTGGCTAAAAGTTTAAAAAACGACATTTTTAAATAACCTCCAACGCCCTTTTTAGTTCGTCTAGATTTTTATGGGTCGCGGCGCTGATGCAAATCACCAGTTTCTTTAATTTTTTTAAGGCCGCTAATCCGTCTTTAATCTGCTGGGCCGACAGCACATCAATTTTATTCAATACAACTATTTCTTCCTTTTCTATCAAGCTTTTTGAATAAGTCGCTAATTCGTTTCTAACTGCCTGGTAATCCTTTAATAACACCTCCGAGGTGTGAACTTCTTTCACCTCGGAGGTGAGTAATTTTGCTCCGTCCAGCAAATGAATTAAAACTTGACACCTTTCAATGTGCCGCAAAAACTCAATCCCCAACCCCCTGCCCTGGCTGGCGCCGGCAATCAAACCCGGAATATCCGCCAAAACTAAATTTTTATTTGCCGTTATCAT
>JAZDKF010000054.1:0-7099 GCA_043803225.1 Candidatus Beckwithbacteria bacterium | reverse complement strand
CTAATTTTAAATTTAAAACCTTAACCGCCAATCTGGCTGATTCACTTTATCCTCCAACCTATTGGCAGTCACTTTCTCGCCAAGACCTACTCGAATTTAATCTGATCATGTCGTCAGCTGATATCAGCAATTTATCCGCCGCCGCTCAGGAATCAGTCACGCTTGGTTACAGCAGTAAGCAGGCAGTTAAATCGCAGCCAATTTCCCTTATTTACGAAACCCTGGAATACCCGGTCAAGATTAGTTTTCATGGGGGCGGCGCCAACGACTTTGTTTACAATAAAATCGATTATGATATTAAAATTTCCGGAAGTAAAACTATCAATAATTACGATAGTTTTACTTTATTTAATCCTTCAATCCACGGTTGGATTAAGCCTTTATTAGCTAACCAAATAGCGGCTAGCTTGAACTTATTTTATAACGAACAATTTCCCGTAGCTGTAAAAATTAATCATAAAACATCAGGAATTTATTTATTTGAAGAAAAAATTAATGCAGAATTTTTAAAAAAACGCCAGCTGAACCAAGCCCAAATTATCAAATTAAGGGATGAAACCAGGCTGCCGCACCGGATTAATACTGTTGCTCTTAATGCCCATCATTTATCCGGTTTTGATTTTGCCATTGCCAATATTGACCCTTTAGATAATCAAAGTGAAAAGACTTTGTTTCAACTCGATCAATTTTTTAAAGCGGTTAAATCCCAAGATCTGGAGCAAATAGTTCAATATATCGATCTTGACTATTGGGCTCGTTATGATGCTTATCGGGAACTGTTGGCGATCGATCATGATACTGCCGGTGATAATTTAGCCATGTTTTTTCAGCCTTTAGATAATAAATTTTATCCCGTGGTCAGAAATGAAGGGGATTTAAATCAACTGTCTATTATTGGCGGCACTACTTTGAAATCCTTTAATCAATACGATCCTCATTTAGCCGATCAATATGATTATCCGCGGCTATTTTTACTGCTTAACCGCCAGCCTGAATTTAGGATTTTAAAATATAAATACCTTTATCAATTAGTCACTCAGCAAAATCAACTGCAAGAAAATTTTTCAAAAATTTATTCTCAATTTGCCAATATTTTTATTTATGATACCAGTGACGAAGCTTCTGTCTGGCAGAAAAAAAGGCTGTTTAATAATTACTTGAAAATTTTTGATCATAATTTTAGCCTCATTAAACAGGAACTGGAATTTGCTCAAGTGGCGATTAATATCATCAACACTTCTGGCCAAACTCGAATCGAGATTGTTCCTGACGCTGTAATCCCCGTCAAATTTGACCAGTTTGATCTCGAATTTCAGGATAAAACAATCAAGTCAATTGTCAAAACAATCAATCAAAGAGATATTATGGCTGATTTCAGTGCTGATTTTAACTTAATTCCCACCACATTTACTTTTATTATTCCCACCAAAATTCCGGCTGTGGCCGTACAGGTGAAAGCGCAAAATAAGATTACCGGCACGCCCTTAACCGGAATTTACAGCGCAGTTGCTTCAAATAATTCCCCATCTGATTAGAGATCGGAAAAAGGGAATCTTTTTTTCTAAACCCTTAAAAGCTTTATTATATTTAGGAGTTAAATCTGTCACAATATCCGGAAATTGGGCTTTAATTTCTTCAATGATTTGATGGTTGATTGATTCCATGTATTTTCTTCCCATTTCATCGTTTTCTGTGTAAGTGATTTCGTTTAACTCAAATTCTATTTCCGTGAATTCAGCTTTAAACCACCATTTATTTGTTTGCGTTTGATCTAAAGAAATCGAGATAAACGGTTTTCCGTCTTTCTCAAAATATAGTCTTTTCCGATAGTCCTTAAGTACTAAAACCGGCCGCAAAGATGAAGCCTTAATATCAATATCCGCCAATTGATTGATAAAATCATCCCTTTGCGCTTTTTTAATAATGCCGATTAATGGATGTTGATTAGGAAATTTGTTGGTCAAATCGACTTCATATTTATATTCACTTCGGTTAAGCTGATTATCAGAAATATTGCTTAATTTTATTTGAACCAACTCCTGGCCGCTTTTTCTGTCTGCCGGATTGGTAATATTTTCTCTTTGCCGGTGCCGGACACTATTTTGCTTATCTAATAACTCTTGTTTTGGCGTATCGTAATATGTATCAGTAAATTGTTCTTCACTGCTGTTGCTGGTTAATGACGGATCTAGCTGGCTTAAACGGGTTTGGTTATTGATATATTCGTCTTGCAGCCACTGCCAAACTATATCCGCTTTTTCCTGATTAACGAGCAACTTTCCTTCCTGCTCAATTCTTAATGAATTAGTTTGTGCAGCGATGCTCTTAAAGCTTAAAAAAAACATGGTTATCAAAGCAAAAACAATAAATTTAAATTTCATATTTATTCAGCCTGATTTTAAATAAATCTATCAGGGATCGTTGGATATCTTTAAATAGCGATACCTTGGTCCGTTCATCATTTTCCCACAAAACCGGAACCTCAACAACTTTTAACTTCATTTTTTTAGCCAAAAATAAAATTTCGGCGTCATAACTCCAGCGTTTAATTTTCTGCTTCTTAAATAATTCTTTAGCCGCCGGAGTTTTAATTAACTTAAAACCGCAGGTCACATCACTAACCTTTAAACCCAGCCAAAAGCTGCTTAAATTAGTAAACTGCCGGCCTAACCATTCCCTAAACCAAACTTGATGTTTAATGACATTGGCTCCGGCCATTTTTCTGGAGCCTATGGCTAAATCTGCTTCTTTGATCGCGGCCGCAAATTTTGGCAACTCAGTCAGCGGCGTGGAAAAATCAATGTCACTTAGTAAAACCAGTGGTTTAGTGGTTTGAATCACGCCTTCTTTTAAGGCGTATCCTTTGCCTTGATTAGGAAAATAGCTAATTAGTTTAAAATTTGTTTTCCGGATCATTTCCGCAGTATTATCTGTTGAGCCATCGTTGACAAAAACAAATTCCCAATTAGGAAAGCGGTTGGAAAATTTTCGGCATATTTGCACGGCTGATGCCAACCTTTGTTCTTCGTTGTAGCAGGGGATTACGATCGATAAATTTTCAGGATAGAATTTCATTATTGTATGATTGTAACATAGAGTAAAATCAAGTTATGGCGATATTCCTGGCTCTTCTGTTTGGTATCAGTCGTTTAATTAACTTAATGGCTTTACCGCCCTATTGGGATGAAATTATTTACATCCGTTGGCTGATTGCCATTAAAACTCATCAGGCTTGGCTGCTGCCGTTAAAAGAATTCGGCTGGGAGCCGTTAAACATTTGGTTGGCGGCATTAGCCAACCGGGCAGTAACTGATCCTTTATTGGCTTTGCGGCTAACCACAACATTTTTCGGCGGCTTAAGCGCGATCATGGCTTATAAAACCATAAAGCTTATTTATAATAAGACAGCGGCTATTTTTACTGCTTCGTTGGTTATTATCTGTCCGCTCCTTTTAGTTCATGATCGGCTTGGTCTAAGGGGTGAGGCTGTTATCAGCTTTGTCAGCTGGTTAACCTTAATGGGTTTGTATTTACGGCTAGTGAAGAAAAACTCCTGGGCGGTTTATTTAATTGCTATTGCTTTGATTGTCGGTTTAATGACCAAAACTACAGCCATGGCTTTAGTGCCGGCGGTGTTATTATCTTATCTGTTTTTCCGTCCCCGCTTGGTTAAAGCAGATTTTCTGGCGGCGCTTATCAGCTGTTTACCTTTTTTATTTTTTACCTTAACCGATACGTTGAGCAATGTTCTTAATAAAAAAGACGTTTTTGTTTTATCCTGGGCGCAACTGGGCAGTTTAATTAAACCGAACTTAATCCAGGCAGGCTTATGGTTTTACCAATACTTAACCTGGCCAATTTTATTAGTCGGTGCTCTTGGCTTAATTCTGGTAGGGAGATTTTATCGCCGCTGCGGCGGTTTATTGTTATTAAATATTTTGCCTGCTTTTTTGCTAATCATTTTGATTGGGAGTATGTTTTTCCCCCGTTATCTTGTCAGTGTCGTAAGTTTGTTATTAACATTTGGTGGAATCGGGCTGGCTTGGCTTTATCAAAAACTGCCGCGGTTACTCAAGCCACTGCTGGCAATCATTTTTCTTCCCAGTTTATTTTTAGACTTTCAGATAATTAAAGATATCCGTCAGGCAAAATTACCGGAAATCGAACGCTGGCAGTATGTGACCGGCTGGCCATCCGGTTATGGTTTACCAGAACTGATCACCTACTTAAAAACCAATCCGCCTTCAGTCTTAGTCACCGAAGACAACGATTTAGTTAAAACCGGCTTGACATATCTCTGGCCAAACTATCCTTTTACTATCACTCAAATTCCTACCCAAAACGCCTATTTTGTGCTTAATATAAGTGAGCAACTGCCTGAAGGTATAAAGGGGGAGTTAATCAAAGAATTTCCCCGGCCGGAAAACAAATCTTCAATTAAATTATTCAAACTTTTATGAAACTGACCAGTCACACTATAATTAAAAACGAACAAATCTGGATCAAAAAAGCGCTACTTTCAGTCATTGATCAAGTTGACCAAATGCTGGTCTGGGACACCGGCTCCACTGATAAAACTGTTCAGATTATTAAATCAATTAATTCGCCCAAAATCATCTTTGCCGAAAAAGGCCCGGTTAACCGTCAGCAGCTGGTTGAACTAAGAAATCAACAGATTAAAGTCACCAAAACTCCCTGGTTTATACTGCTTGATGGTGATGAAATCTGGCCTAAAGAAAATCTTGAAAAATTAATCCAAGCTGGTAATCAAGCTAAACCCTCTACCTTGGCGTTGGTCAATAGAACCAGAAACTGTATTAAAGATCTAAATCATTACTTGCCTGAATCTAAAGGTAAGTATCAGATCGGCCCCTGGCATGGCCATCTTAATATCCGGGCGATCAAAGCCATTCCTGGTCTTAAAGTCGTCGGAGAATATCCCAGCGAAGCCTATGTAATTAATCAAAAACCACTCCAAGACCAGCCAGAGTTTTTAGAATTTGTTGATACCTGGTACTACCACACTACTCATCTTAAACGCACCAGTTGGTGGCATAGTTTACAGGTTATCGATCGCTTAAAAAAATTTAAACTTTTTGGTTAAGTTTATACCACTCAATAAACCGTTTCATTCCCGTTTCCAAATCTGTTTTTGGTTGCCAATTAAGCAGTTTTTTCGCTTTAGCAATATCCGCATAAGTTTGCCTGACATCAGCCGGATGTCTTGGTTGTTGTTTAATTACTGCCTTTTTACCTGATAATTCTTCCACGATTCTGATAAATTCATTTAAACTCACCGGCTGGTTGTTGCCTAAATTAATAATCTCAAACTTAAATGGATTTTTAATCGCTTTAACTATTCCCTCAACAATATCGTCAATATAGGTATAATCCCGGCTTGAAGAGCCGTCTCCATATTTAATTATTGGCTGATTATTCAGGATTTGTTTCGTAAACAGATAAGGTGCCATATCCGGCCGGCCTTTAGCCCCGTAAACCGTAAAAAATCTTAAAATAGTCATCGGTAAATCATAGTTTATACATAATTTTTCCGCTTCCAGCTTTGTCTTCGCATACGGACTGACTGGTTTATCTAATTTATCAGTTTCACTAAAGGGAGTTTTTTCCTGATTGCCATACACACTACTGGAAGAGGCAAAAATAAATTGTTTTACTTGATATTTTTGGGATAATTTTAACAAGTTTTTAGTTCCTTCGACGTTTACCTGCCGGTAAAGTTCAGGATTCGACAAAGACGGTCTGATTCCGGCTCTGGCCGCTAAATGGATTACTACTTCCGGTTTATATTCTCTAAATACCGCTTCCAACTTATCCGATTCTAAAATATCCAACTTTAATTGGGTGAATTTAGAGTTATTCTTAAATTCAGCCAGATTCTTCTCTTTAACTCGTGGATCATAATAATCGTTAAAATTATCCACCCCCACTACTCGATGTCCTAGGTCAAGCAACTTAGCTGTTAAGTTGGAGCCGATAAAACCAGCATTGCCGGTAACTAAAATAACCATGATTAGGTCAGTTCAAGCTGTTTCTTTAAATACTCAATCGTTTTTTCAAGACCAACAGAAAATCTCACCTTAGGCTGCCAATCCAAGAGCTTTTTAGCTTTGCTGATATCCGGCCTTCTTTTATCCGGATCATCCTCAGGTAAACTACCAAACTCAATTTTAGATTTAGAGCCAGTCGCTTTCTTAATCTTATTAGCCAGTTGTAAAATACTGTATTCCTCCGGGTTGCCGATGTTGACTACCTCGCCTTTAGTTTTTTCCTTTATCATTAGTTTCTTCAAGCCCTCAACCATATCCGAAACATAACAAAAACTCCGGGTTTGCTTACCCTTGCCAAAAATAGTAATTGGCTGGTTTTGCAGAGCCTGGATAATAAAATTAACAATTGCCCGGCCGTCTCTCATATCCATTCTCGGTCCATAAGTATTAAAGATTCGAACTATCCTGACATCCACATCAAATTTTCTAAGGTACACCATACTTAAAGCCTCGCCAAACCGTTTACTTTCGTCATAACACGATCTAACCCCATTTGGATTAACATAGCCCCAGTAGCTTTCCGGTTGGGGATGAATGCTCGGATCACCATAAACTTCTGATGTGGAAGCATATAAAAACTTGGCTTGCTTATTCTTGGCTAACCTTAATAATCGTCTGGTTCCGATTGAATTAGCATCCATAGTTTCCAAGGGCAGATTCACATATGAAATCGGGCTTGATTCATTCGGACTGGCCGGACTGGCCAGATGAAAAATATAATCAATTTTCGACTCCGAGATTACTTCAGGCAATCTTTTAGTCACATCCGCATTGATCAGTAAAAACCCCTTTTTATCCAATAAATGAGCCACATTATTCTTAGATCCGGTCGAAAAATTATCAAGGCAGATTACTTCAATTTCATCCCTTAATAAACTTTCACCTAAGTGTGAACCGATAAAGCCGGCGCCGCCGGTTACTAAGGCTAGTTTACTCATATATATTATGATACTATCACACTAGATGAGATTTGTCTTAATTTTTATTCCCATCATTTTAGCCGCTGTTGGCCAGTTAATCCTTAAAATCGG
>JAZDKF010000053.1:0-2216 GCA_043803225.1 Candidatus Beckwithbacteria bacterium | reverse complement strand
TTAAAGCCGCCGGTAGTCTTCCGGTGGGTTTAAAAGAACAGTTAATCAGTTTAAGACATTCTCCAGATCCAATCACTTTATCCGGCGTTCATGACTCTGCTTATCTTTACCCTTTGGTTTATTTGCCGGTTGACCCTCAGCTTTTTCAGCAGACCGCGGTTTGGACTTTGCCGGACACCGCCGGATTAACTCATGCTTACCGGTTTGCTAATGTCACCATCAGCGATTAAAACGTCTTGTTTCTAAAGCCGCCCATTGTTCCGGGGTAATTTTTTCATATCGGTCTTTTCTTATAAACAGCAAGGTTGCTTGATTATCTCTTTGAAGATTAATATATTTCTCCGCCATTAAATTGGCTTCTTTACCGCCGTAAATAATTTCCGGCGGATTATCACCATAAAAAACTCGGTTATAGTTTTCTCTTAAATCCTTCACCTGAGTCTCCCAGCCATAATAAACCAGCTGCCGAGTCGCTGGTTTAGTTTTTGTCTGCCAATAAATCAATGGTTGATTATCCAAAACTGCCAACCGGTCAGTTGGCTGACTGATATTTTTAACCGCAAAGTTCATATCTTCCACAGTCGAGTAGTTAATGTAATATTCGTTGGCGGTATCGGTTTTTAAAAAATAAGGCATGCTTTTATTGCTCAGCAAAACAATTGAAACAACTGCAAATACCCACCAATCCTTGTACTTGATCAGTTTCAAACTAAACCCAAAAGTAAAGATCATAATTCCCAGCCAGGGCAATAGGTGAAACCCTTGGTAATAAACCGTTCCCGGGGACAACACTCGATTGTTAGCCAAAATCAGCCAAGGGTAAAGCAGCAGCAGCTTCCGGTTTTTAAAAACAGCCAGTAAATAACCGCTAAAAAACAAAGCTATAAAATTAGCCTGGAGCGAGTTGGTAGTAAAAAAAGCTAAAAACGGAAAACCGATCATTTTTAACCAATCAAGCGGTCCTTGGTAAGGTGATAAAGCCGGAATTGCATAAAGCCAATTGTTGTAAATTGATTCCCTAAACCAGTCAACCGGTGAATAATTACTGGAAAATAAAATAACCATCCCGATTAATAAACCCAAACCATGCCAGAGAATCATTTTTTTCTGTTTAATTAAAAACAGTAAATAAACTAAAGCCAGCCAGGGCCACAACGGCACGATGGTAAAAATAATTATAAAAGCACAAATACCTAAAAAGATTGATTCAACAACCTTTAACTTATATTTCTCAAACCAAACCTGCAGCAGGTTGCCAAAAACATACACTGCCGGGTAAACCGCCAAAGTCTCCATCAACCACAGATTCCCCAGCAGCCAGTACTTTAAAAACTCAAAAAATAAAACCAAGATTACTCCTAAATCTTTAAATCGCCAAACAATTAATAAGCTCCACAGTAAACCATATAGAAAGACCGCCTGCCGGTGACGCCTGATCAGCATAAAAATATTATCAGGCCTCGTTATTTTTTGGATTAACGCCGAGCCAAAATAGATCAACGGCTGATGGTTATTCTGGATATCCCGATGCAGTTTATAATCCTGATTAATATAGTCGGCAAAAGCAATATGGTCTTCTTCATCCACAAAATGCATTGATAAGCTTCTGGTTTGGCTGATTTGCCAAGAAACCAGCATCACTATTCCGACAATCAACCAGGGGAAAAACCGCTTAATCATAATTTAAGAATTATTTTTGTTGGCGCTAAGCATCTTTCTTCCTGGCAATGGACCGTTGGGTAGCGTAAAGTCACGTAAATATTAATCAGCACCAAAATAATTAGCAGTAAACGCACTAGCCAAAAAGTAACCTTTTTAATATTTAATACAAATGGAATAAAGAAAAATATTGTCCCTAGCCGCAAAAGGGTTGAGTTCATATCTATTTTTAGTAAATCTAATCCGGTAAATCCCAGCAGCCAAAATGGCAAGATTAAACCCAAACTTGACCTTTTTAGTAATTGATTAACAAAGTAACCAATTGCGATTGCCCCAAACGGAATTAAGGGATAATAATACCAAGGTGAGTTGTTAAACCTGCCGGTTGCTAAAAACAACGTTAATAGCCATAAGCTTAAAAACCAGTTAAAAAACTTATTCTTTTCTTTTTTTAACTTCGTTAGCATTAAAAAAGAAAAAATAAAACCCAAGATATACCAGCCATCGTTAAACCCGCCGTAAAAATGAGGTTTGGTAATCGTCTCAAAAAATGAATT
>JAZDKF010000052.1:0-9206 GCA_043803225.1 Candidatus Beckwithbacteria bacterium | reverse complement strand
TGGCGGAAACACCATAGCAGGAGCAACGATATGGAGTTTTGTTAATACAACAACTATAGGAATGCCATTGCCATAGTAGCCGCTAATTTCTTGTCTTGGTGAGGGAGAGAAATATTTCCCTCCCTCCCAGGACAGAAGTAAGTTAATAAATTAAAATGTTAAAAGTTAAAAAGTTAATCGCCAGTTTAATAATCATACTGCTCTCATTCGGACCGATGATCAGTCCGCTGACGGTTTATGCTGAAGAGCCGGAACCGTCTCCGGCACCGCCGCCGGCGGCCGAAATCACGATAACCAATGAAGCCACGGTCACTAATGACGGTTCATCGACGGCCATCAGCGGCGAAAACACGATTACCAGTCCTTCACCAGAACCGTCGGCTTCGCCGGAACCCAGCCCCAGTCCTTTGATTGAGCTCGGAATCGTTGATCCATCTCCCAGCCCGGATCCGTTAGCTGAACCGTCGGCTTCCCCGGAACCCAGTGCTTCGCCGGATACCCAAATTACTACCGGCGACACCTTAGCCGTTACTGAAATAGATAATAACGTCAATTCGACTGAAATTAACTCAAATATTATTTACAAAACCCTGAATATTTTTTTAAACGGCGATATCAACCTTAATGATTCCGGCACTTTGCAAACCATTGTTGAACAGGCTTTAACTGAAAATCCTGAGGCGGTCACGGTCAGCGTCAGCTATGACGGCACCAATGTGGCGACAGTTAGCAATGAAATCGTTTCAATGGCCGACAGCGGCAACAACACTATTAACAGCGGCCAGGAGGCAGTGATTAATACCGGCAACAGCTACAGCATTGTTTCTTTATTAAACCAAGTCAATACCACGATAATTGATTCCCAGATTTATTTCGTTACCATCAATATTTTCGGCAATGTTAACGCTAATATTATTCTGCCGGAATTGACTGCCAGCGGCGGCGGCGGCAATGAATCAACACCCTGCTGTGATACACCGGTAAATATATCCAACCAGGCAACCGTAAACAACCAAGTTGATTCCCAAGCAATCAGCGGCCAGAATACGATCGTGGCCATGACTAATGCGGTGATTGAAGCCGGCGAGGCTAATTCCAGTGTTAATGTCGTTAATTTAGTCAATACGACTCTGATAAATACCACTATCCGTGAATTAGTGATTAACGTCCTGGGCAGTTGGCTGGGTGATTGGTTCGGAGCCGAGGAGTGGCTTTTGCAAAATACGACTAACAATTCTGCTGATAATAATTCCGTCTGTGACGGTTGTGTTGATAACGTTACTATTACCAACCAAGCCCAAGTTGATAACCAGATTATTTCTCAAGCTAACAGCGGCGGCAATACCATCAGTGCCGGTAGCGGCGAAATTAAAACCGGCGGCGCCTACAGCAGTGTGTCGCTGTTTAATCTGATTAATACCAGTATTATTAACTCCACTGGTTTTTGGGGTTTTATTAATATTTTCGGCAGCTTAAGTGGTAATGTTGGCACAGCGGCGGATTTATTTCCCGAACCAACACCGACAGCGGAACCGCAAATTACCGCTACTACCGGACCAGAAGTCAGGGAAACCGGCGGCATGCTGGCAATTGAACAAAGCAATAATGTCGGCGAATATATTTTCCCCGGCGATACGGTTACCTTCAGCATTTTCGTTAAAAATCCTGGGGGCGGCCGGGTTTACGACACCAAGTTATGGCTGGGACTGGTTAAAGACGGCGAAGATATGGGCGGCAGTTATATTAATCTGGGCAATATTGATAGCCATAAGGGAATTAAAATTTCCACTGGTTTAGCCATATCCAACCTGGCTGATGCCGGAAAATATATAGCGGTTGCCGAAGTCACCGGCCTTACCGGACCGACAGATGAAGCGGTAGCGGCTTCGGCTGACAGCAGTTTCTTTATTGCCGCTTTTACGCCTTTCATTACAGAACCGGGGTTGATTACACCGATCGAAGCCAACGAAGGAAGTGCACTGGGAACAACTACTGCCACCGGAGTCGCACCCTATGACAAGCTGTTAAAGCTATTCTGGTTAATGCTAGCGCTTTATTCAAGCATGATGGCAATTGAAAAACGGGAAAAACTGGCTTATGCTTGGACCAAGAATAAGGGTTTTCTGATCTCCAAAGCCATAGCCATCCGGTCACTGCTATTCGCCTTGCTCGCTCTGATTAAGTCCTCTTGACTTTAGATTATAGGCTGATATACTCCCCCTGATATGTAAAATTCCTGCTTTGACAGGAATTTTTTATAAGTTTAAAGGGGGTGAAGAGAGATGAGAAAAATTATTTTACTAACTTTGATATTAATGGTTATTTTCGGAATTAGTAGCCAGCCACAAAAACCCGCCTTAGCTGGTTGTTGTAGCGGATGTTGTTCTTCACCGTCGCCCAGCCCAAGTCCGAGTCCGAGTCCGAGTCCATCAGTTAGTCCTTCACCGAGTCCAGAAGCATCTCCAGAACCAACACAACCTAAGATTGAAATTGGTTTAGGAGTCAATGGTCCGGAATGCAGCAACAATTTCCACACTGAGCTAAAAGTTAAAATCGATGATGTTGGTCAAAAAGACATCACGGTTAAATTTAATTATAAAGCTGAGGAAAAGACGGCCATTACCAATAATGATGGTGTTGCCGGAGTGGACTTTGAATTCAAAGGCAATGGTGAAATTACAGCCAGAACGGAAGGTTACCCCAATCAAACGATTGGTGTGGAGTCTAAGAAAGACTGTCCAGCCGGAGTCGGCGGAACAGGCGAAGTCTTAGGAGCCAGCACTATGGCTGACACCGGAACGGCGATTGAGGATTTATTTTTAATGATGTTTACGCTAGGATCTAGCTTAGTAGCCACAGGGCTAAAGCTGTATGTCAAAAAGAATTAAAACTTTTAAGCGTAAATTAAAAAAACAGTGGAAAACCCTAGGCCCGAAACAACAACAGGGCCTAGGGTTAATTTTTTCAGGTTTGATCCTGGTGCTGATTTTTTCAGGCTGGCGTGTAAGAGAACTGACCTTGCTGGGTTTTAAAGGCCAATGGCAACAAACAGTTAACCATGAATCGCAAATTGCCAGGATTGAGATTAACAAGATTAAGCTGGATTTAGCGGTCGAACCAGCCGTAGTTAATGACGGCAGTTGGGAAATATCTGACAGCGGCGTCAGCCATTGGGCGAGTTCAGCTAATCCGGGAGATAAGGGAAATATTGTTATTTACGGGCATAATAAACTCAATTTATTTGGTCCGATCAGGTGGTTAAATGTCGGGGATGAAATTAAATTAATTGACGTTAACGGTATCGATCATATTTACCAAATTGCTGAAACAGTAACAGTTAAGACCAATCAGATAGAATATATCCAGCCTAAAAATGAGGAAGTTTTAACTTTATACACCTGCAGTGGATTTTTTGATAAGGACAGATATTTAGTGATTAGCCGGCCGGTTCAATAGCTGATACTGCTTGTCGCCCATAAAACCATTGATCTCCGGCCTGACTAAAGTTTGATTAATTAAAGTGGCGGGATGAATCGTGTAGTCACCGAAAGTTTGATTAATCTTGTCGATTGCCTGAAGTAAACGGTCTTGCTTTTGATCAGCCGGCAGAAGTGGCAAGGATAAATAGTTTTTCCGGGTTAATAAACTAATCCAAACACCGACAAAGCGAACCGAATGAGGCCAATGCCAGTTATTATATATAGTATAAAGCTCTTTAAAAACCCGGCGGCCGGAGGCGGTAAAGGTTTTGCGGGTAAGATAATCTGATTGGGCTTTTTGGTCGCCGCGGACCATTAAACCAAACTGGCGGCCGACTAAACCCATGGAGCGCAACTTAAAACAAGCCTCTTCTACCAAGTTTCTGATTAAACTTTTAATAAGGTTTTTATCTTTGGTGTCGGAAAACAAGGTGTGGGTGCGGGAGACGGATTTAGCATCGGCTAACTGGTCGGGAGTAGTTAAAGAACTGTCGTCTTCTCCCCTTGCTAAACGAGTCAGCTGAGAAGTCCAGAACGGGCCGAATTCGGCCTGCAAGATTGATTCCGGGGTGGTTAAGATTTGCGCTAGAGAAGTAATACCTATGGTTTTAAGCCTAGCGCTCAAACGAAAGCCAATGCCACAAACTTCAGTAAACGGAGCTTTGGCTAAAAGTTGAGATTGATTTTCAGGAGTGACGACATAAACTGACTGCTTGGGTGCCATACCCGAGGCGAGTTTGGCCAGAAATTTATTATGGGCAATGCCGATAGAACAACCAAGCCAGTCGCCGATTTCCTGTTTAAGGCGCGCTTGCAAATCATAGGCCAACAGTAAAGAACCGCCAAAAAGATAAGCAGTCTGGGTGACATCCAAAAAAACCTCGTCGAGGGAAAAAACTTCTAAAGTATCAGTGTAGTGACTGCAAAGCTTAATAAAACGGTGGGTGACATCAGCATATTTGGGAAAGTCGGCCGGCAGTAAAATTATCCTAGGGCAAAGGGTTTTGACCTGAGATAGACTCATGCCGGTTTTAACCCCAAACTTTTTGGCTTCGTTGGAAGCGGCGATAACGCAGGAACGGCCGAAGTCTTTGATAATTCCGACTGGCTTACCCCGAAGAGCCGGATTAACCTGCTGTTCAACGCTGGCAAAAAAGGAGTTTAAGTCAACATGAAGGATCGTCATAAATTTGCAGCAGTTTCCAAACAAATGTCTGCTGGTTAAACTGCAGCTGGTAAACCAGCTGCTGGCAAATAACCGTAAAAAAATATAAAACCGTTTGGCCGGAGCGGGATTGATGAGTAAAGATAATTTTATCGATCTTAAAACAAACTTGATTCCAGCAAAAGCTTAAGGGTTTAATCTGACCGTGGTTAAAAAGAGTTTGAACTACAATCGGTTGATTAATGGTTTCGAGCATTAACTCTTATTAAGCACGAATAAAAACCGAATGTCAAGAAGATAACCCCCCGCTTCAGGCGGGGGGGCAAATTTCAACAACTTTTAAAGTTACAGTTACGGAGTAGTATCAGTTACTGGTGTTTCTGCAGCCGGAGCTTGAGGCTCTGGAGCAGGCATTTCTCCTGGCAACACTGGCTCTGGAGCCGGTGCGTCAGTTGACGGAGCGGCCGGAGGCGGAGTAACCGTAGAATCATCAGTGGGTATTGGCGTTGGAGTAACTGGATTTAAATTAGGATCATCCATCATTTAGATTCACCTCCTTTTTTTTTAAATTAAAATAAATTAATATTTCTCTTACCTTTAACTATATTATGAAAAATTATAATTTGGCAAGAAGAGAATTTTTTTTGATCAGGTTAATCTTGGCTGAGCTTAAACCCAAATCGGTTAGCTGAGAGTCTTTAAGGTTGATCAAATCCTGACATAATACCAAGTTGTTTTGGAAAAAACGCTGGAAATCCTGATGATCCAGAAAAGTAAAACAGGTTAAAGGCAGCAGGTTATGCTTTTCGATGAGTTTTTCCAGACCATTATCGGCCGGATAACGCCAAGCCAATAATTTTAAGCCTTGGCATTCACCATATTTAATTGCATTGGTGGTTAACTTGGTATTGGTTACTAACCAGGCCTGGCGGAAAGCAGAACCGATATCGGCAAATTTTGCCTGCAAACCAAGAGCGTCCTTAGCGTGAGTTTTCACTCCAGGACGGTTGTGATATTTGCACTCGATTAAGTCCTGGCGGTTATCTTTGGCAATAACGACATCGATTTCGTAATCAATACAGCGACCAGAGACAATAACTGAAACTTTAGTTTGATAGCCCAAATAATCAAAAAGCCGGGCAATAAACTTTTCAAAAGGAAAGCCGGAAGGCCCGAGCTGCATTAAGGCGGCTTTTAATGAGTAACGGTAACCTAAGCCGGATTGATATTGATTTAAAAGATCAAAAACATGGGCATAAATTTCCCGGGTGGTAATGCCGTCACGAAGCTGGCCGGTTAACTGAACTAAAATTTGATCAATAACTTTAGGTTTGGCGCCGGCATTTTGGAGCGATTGGCGGACTTTGGTTTCGGAAAACGGTTCTAAAACCCCGGAAGCTTTAGTAACCTGAATAGTTTTCATTTAGCTAAACTATAAGGCACCTTGGATTTAAACTCAACCTGTTTCAGGCGCTTTAAAACTTGCGGATGAGCCAGTTTTGGTCCGGAGAAAGCTTTATCGGCCTCAGCATAGGTAAAACCCAGCTCGGTTTCATCTGTCTGGCCGGGCCAGAGATTGGCTGAAGGCGGCTGATTAATAATTTCATCAGATAATTTTAACTCTTTAGCCAAAGCGATAACTTCGGTTTTATATAGATGGGCGATCGGGTTTATGTCCGCGGCTTCGTCGCCATAACGGGTGTAGTAGCCCAGACGCTTTTCAGATTTATTTTCCGTACCGATAACCAGGGCGGATAATTTTTTAGCTTGATCGTAAAGGCAAATCATCCGCAACCGGGCTAAAATATTGCCAAACCGAAGCGGATTTTTTTTGACATTTAATTTAACCGCCAGTTTATCGGCTTCACGGTTGAGTTTGATAATTAAGCGCTGGTTCAGGGGAATATTAAGTTGGGAAATAATTAAGTTGGACAGCTCAAGCGGCTGGCGCTTATAGGGCAGCTGCAGGGTATAAATATTTTTGACGCCTAAAGCTTTAACCGCCAGAGTCAAGCTGACAGCTGAATCGATGCCGCCGGATATGGCGATAATCCCTTTAGTAAAACCCTGCTTCTTAAAAGTGGCACTGATAAAGTCGGTGATTTTTTTTACCGGCATAGATTATCATTATACCTAATCTTAATATGCTAAACTAACAGATATGTGGTTTTGGTGGACTATATTAGCGGCCGGATTTTCAGCCGCAGTGACGATTTTAATCAAGCATAGTTTAAAAAATACCAGCGCTTCGGTGGTTAGTTTAGCAATGTTTTCTTTAAACACACCTTTGATTTTATGGCTGGCGTTTAACCAAGGATTTAACATTCAAGTTAAACCCTGGTTTTTCTGGGGAGCTTTGTGCTCATCAATAATATTTAGCTTAGCAATTATTTTCAGGTTGTCAGCAACCAAGAAGCTGGATTTATCTAAACTAACTCCTCTGACTTGTTTTAATCCGTTTTTTGCTTATATTCTGGCTTTAATCTTTCTTAGAGAACGAATTCAGTTGACTGGCTTGACCGGCTTAGGGTTAATTACTATTGGTGCATATATTTTAAATATGGAACCGGGTAAAAATAATCTATTTAAACCATTTAAGCTGTTGTTTACGGAAAAAAGTTCGCAATTGTTTATGGTCAGCATCGGCCTAACCAGCGTTGCTAATGTTTTAGACAAGATTTCGATAATCA
Organism: Candidatus Beckwithbacteria bacterium; assembly: GCA_043803225.1. GTDB lineage: Bacteria > Patescibacteriota > Microgenomatia > UBA1400 > CG1-02-47-37 > JAZDKF01. Next base: position 1,872 of record JAZDKF010000052.1, on the reverse strand, counting down.
ACACTGCACCATTAAATCCGGCTTTAACCTTGCTGATTGAAAACATCATGATTTCGGCTTTAATATTCGGATTTTTACAACTTAAAAAACCAAGGTGGCAGGTGGAGTTTAAAACTAATTTTTGGCTGTTATTATTAATCAGCATTATTTATGCTTTAAACTGCTTCTTGGTAATGAAAAGCTTTACTATCGGACCAGTGGCTTTAATTTCCGGAGTTAAACAGCTGCAGATATTTTTTATCCTGATATTAAGCTGGCTATTTTTTAAAGACAGGCCAAGCCGGCAAACCTGGCTGGCAACTGGTTTGATGGCAACGGGAGTAGTCTTAATTAAACTGGTATGAAAGTTTCCGCGATTATCCCCTGTTACAACGAGGAAAAAACCATTACCCAAGTGGTAAAAGTCCTGTTGGGCTGCAAATTAATAGACGAAGTGGTCGTAGTTAATGACGGCTCAACTGATAAAAGTTTGGCAAAGTTGAAGCCGTTGACAACCAAAATCACCTTAATTAATTTGAAAAAAAATTCAGGCAAAGGGGCGGCTTTAGCCGCCGGAATCAAAAAAGCTCAGGGCGAAGTATTGCTGTTTATTGACGCAGACGTGATCAACTTAAAACCTAAAAATATCCAGGTTATGCTGGAGCCGGTTTTAAAACACCAATGGCGGGGAGTAATCGGCATCAGGAAAAAAGGCTGGCTGCTGCCGGCGCCGTTTGCTAAGCTCAGCGGCGAACGGGTTTACTATAAAACCGATCTGTTACCGTTTTTAAAGGAAATGCACAAGACCAGGTTTGGGATAGAAATATTTTTAAATCATTGCTTTGCTAAACAGCCGATTAAAAAGGTCAAACTGCTGAAACTTTACGGTTTATATAAGCACGAAAAGCGGCCTCCAACCCAAGCTATTAAAGAGTATTTGGAAGAAGGGGTGGAAATTGCTAAAGAAATAGCCAAACAGGAAAAGCTACGGCCGGAAGATATTCAGATAATCAACCGGCTGAAAAAAGCCAAAACATTTAAGGAACTGAAAGAGGTGGTGGAGAAAATTTCCAACTTGAAGGTCAGAGAGTATTTAAATAAGTATGTGTTGAAATATCTGGAATTGGCACGACAGTGGTGGGAAAAATGGTAAAATAGATTTGACCGGCGCCATCATGGCCCCATCGTCTAACGGTTAGGACGGCAGATTCTCAATCTGTAAATTCGGGTTCGATTCCCGGTGGGGTCACAACTACTGATTTTTTTTCTCAAGCAAATCCCTAGTTTATCTAATTAAGAAAATTCTTTGTTATGCTTGCTGTATGTCTTGGCAATTATTAGTTGGACTTAGTGTGCTTTTTTACTCTGTGAACGGATTGCTTCACCGTATACTGATGAAAGACGATAAATCTGATGCTTATGCCCAAACAGTCGTATTTAATGGATTGGTAGGTTTATTTGCTTGCACTATTCTTCTATTCAGGGGCGGGATTTACTCCTTTTTTTCTCTTAATCAACTATTGCTGTTTTTACCTATGGTTTTCATCAACGCTATTGCTTTAATCTTTGGCTTTAAAGGCATGAAGTTAATTGAAGCATCAGAACACACTATTCTTCTAACTTCTTCTAAGTTATGGTTAATTACTGGTGCTATTTTATTTCTGAATGAAAGTTTTTCTCTACAAAAACTTATTGGAGCGATTGCAATTTTGCTAGGAGTGGCTGTAGCTGAGTGGAGAAAGAAAAAATTTGTTTTTAATCAGGGGGCATTTTACGTTTTGATAGCTGCAATGTTTTTCGCAATTTCTGAAATTATTTGTTATTTTATTCTTAGAAATTTTGATGCTACTTTACTTATTGTTTACTCCTGCTTTGTTTCTGTTGTTATTCTTA
>JAZDKF010000051.1:0-4546 GCA_043803225.1 Candidatus Beckwithbacteria bacterium | reverse complement strand
AGCCTCTGGCGGAGTGGGGGGATTCTCCATTACTTGGACTCTAAAAATCCTTCGGCTAATCTCATAGTCAATCGTGCCGATTAACCGCTCAAACATATTAAAGGCTTCACCCTTATATTCAACCAGCGGATCTCTCTGGCCATAACCTCTAAGGCCGATGCCTTCCCTTAAATCATCGACCGCGTCTAAGTGATCGATCCACAGCCTATCGATGGTATTGAGCATTACCAGTTTCTCCACCTGGCGCATCAATTCGCTGCCAACCTGTTTTTCTCTTTGTTCATAGGTCTTGGTTATAATTTCCTTTAAAGCCAGCTTTAATTTGTCTGTTTCTAAAATCGGTTTAAGTTGGGTTAAAACTCTTTTTTGCGACCCTGGATCAAAAGGGACAATCGTAATTAACTCATTCACCACTGCTTCTGTGTCCGGCAGTTTGGTGCTTGGCTGTAAGTTTTTCTCTACGATCAGATCGGCTTCATCAAATAATATCTGGTTTAATCTTTCTTTTGAATCTGTTTCTGCTTCCAATATCTGTTTGCGCTTTTTATAAATGATCTCTCTTTGTTTGTTCATGACATCGTCATACTCCACTAAATGTTTTCGGGAATCAAAGTGAAAGCTTTCTACCTTAACCTGAGCCTGTTCAATTGCTTTAGAAACCATCGAGTGTTCCAGCGGTACATCTTCGGGCATCTTTAAAGTCGTCATCAGCTTGGAAATTTGCTCGCCGCCGAAAATCCGCATAATCTCATCTTCCAAAGAAACGTAAAACCTTGACGAGCCTGGGTCTCCCTGCCTGCCGGCCCGGCCCCTCAGCTGGTTGTCAATCCGCCTGGATTCATGTCTTTCTATGCCGATCACATGTAAACCGCCTAACTGGATAACTTTTTCGTGGTTTTTCTGCCACTCTTTAGCCGGCACTGCCACTGGATCGCCGCCCAGCACTATATCAACTCCGCGGCCGGCCATGTTAGTCGCTACCATCACTGCCCCAATCTCTCCGGCCTGGCTGATAATGCTGGCTTCTTTTAGATGGTTTTTAGCATTTAAAATCTGATGAGGGATTTTTTTCCTCTTTAGCATCTCATCAATAATCTGATTTTTCTCAATTGAAGTTGTACCGATCAGAATCGGTTGTCCCTTAGTGTGGCGTTCTTCCACTTCCGCTACGATGGCCGCGTACTTGGCTCGGGTAGTTTTATACACCATGTCTGCCGCATCAGCTCTGATCATTGGCTTATGGGTTGGTATCACTACTGTTTCCAGGTTATATATCTTTTTAAACTCCTCAGCTTCGGTTGCTGCCGTTCCGGTCATTCCGGACAAGATAGCATACATCCTGAAGTAATTTTGAAACGAAATTGTCGCCAAAGTTTTAGATTCTTGTTTGATCGTGACATTTTCCTTAGCCTCAATCGCTTGATGTAAGCCTTCAGAAAATCTCCGGCCAAACATTAACCTTCCGGTAAACTCGTCGACGATAATGATTTCATCGTCTTTGATAACATAATCAACGTCTTTTTGAAAATGTTCCCTGGCTTTTAAAGCTTGTTCCAAATGATGGATCGTGTCAAAGTCTTTTTCATAAAGATTGTTAACTCCCAATTTTTTCTCAATTTTTTTGATTCCGTGTTCAGTCAAGTTTACGGTTTTATGTTTTTCGTCACTTTCATAATCGGTTTCTTTAGATAATTGATTAACTAAGCTGGCAAACTGGTAGTATTTTTGGGTTGGCTCAGTGTCCGGGGCCGAGATAATCAGCGGTGTCCTGGCTTCATCAATCAAAATTGAGTCCACTTCATCGACTATGGCAAAGTTATGGCCTCTCTGTGCCATCTGTTTTAAACTTTGCACCATGTTATCGCGTAAATAATCAAAGCCAAATTCATTATTGGTGCCGTAAGTAATGTCGGCCTGATATGCTTCTTGCCGGCTGACTTCTTTTAAGTGTTTGAGTTTTGGATCATCGACAGCGCTGTTAGTAAATTTTAAGTCAAATCGATAGGCTTTTTCATGAATAATTACCCCTACCGAAACCCCCAATAAATCAAAAATCGGTCCGTTCCAGCCCGCATCCCTCTGGGCCAAATAATCATTCACCGTTACCAAATGGCAGCCTTTGCCGCTTAAAGCATTTAAGTATAGTGCTGGTACGGCTGATAAAGTCTTGCCTTCTCCTGTTTTTTGTTCAGCAATTTTACCCTCATGAAAAGCAATTGCCGCCATTAATTGTTCATCATATGGTCTAAGACCCAAAGTTTGGTCGGCTGCTTCGCGCCCTAAAGCAAACGCTTCAACTAATAAATCATCTAAACTCTCCCCTTTTTTCAGCCTGGCTTTAAACTCTTCAGTCTTAGTTTTAAAATCATCTCCTTTATATTTTTTAAAGTTATCTCCTTGATAATTAATTTTTTCCACCATCAATCGCAGTCTTTTGACCTCGCGCTCGTTTGTATCCAAAAGTCTAGTTAAAAACTTAAACATGAAATTTAATACCAGCCAAAAACCAGTAAATTACTGGCTGTTCTGACCAGAGTAATCTTGCCAAATATGTTTTCCACTTGTTTGATAAACAACCCTGCTTCTTTTTTGTGCTGTTTAAAAAATAACCGGTTAAAGATCACGACCCCGTCATGGGCTAAAATCTTGACTAAGTTATTAAAAAAACTTTTACCGACCATGCTTTTAGGAATTTTTTCTCCCAAATAAGCATCGACAATTATCAAGTCAAACTTTTTTCCTTTTTTCTGCTTAGTTAACTTACTAAGATATTTAGCTCCGTCCTCAATCGCAATTTTTAAATTTTTCACTGTCGCCAGATTAAAGTAACACTGAGCCGCTTCAATAACCTGATTGTCAATTTCCACCCCGGTCATCTGGGCTTCTGGATAGAATTTTTGGATTTCAAAGGCACAGTCGCCGCAGCCCAAGCCTAAAATTAAAGCCTGTTTAACCGTTTTATTCTTCCCTGCTAACTGAGATAGACCCTTATTCCAGACTTTTTTCATCAACTCTCCTGACTGCAGCATCCCGCCCATAATTAATCTGGGCCGGTTAAAAGCTAAGACCACCTGAATTAAACCATTGTGTTTCGACTGGTATTCTTTAATCGTCTGCGGCTTAAAATAGTTTTGAAACCAACGTTTTAACATGGTTTAATTACTTTCTTGCCGACATATTTTTGCAAGACTGTCGGTATGGCAATTGATCCGTCAGGCTGTTGGTAATTTTCCCAAATCGCCACTAAAATTCTTGGGGAAGCTAAGGCGGTGTTATTCAGCATCCGGACATACTTGACTTCATTATTTTTGAGTTTATACCTGATATTTGCCCGCCGGGCTTGAAACTCTCCCATCAGGCTCGAAGACATAGTTTCACCGTAGGCTTTCCGGCTGGGCATCCAGGTTTCAATATCATACTTTTTCACTTGCGGTTCACCCATTTCGCCGGTACACATCAGCATTACCCGGTAGGGAAGTTTTAACTCCTTTAACATCTCTTCAGCATAGGCCGTTAGTTTTTCATGCCACATTTCCGACTCTTTCAAATCATTTTTGCATATAACTACTTGTTCGATTTTCATAAACTCGTGGATGCGGTACAGCCCCTTAGTGTCTTTACCATAACTGCCGATCTCCCGGCGGTAACAAGCAGAAAAACCGGCATAGAGCTTCGGCAAGTCCTTTTCATTTAGCATTTCCCCTGAGTGGTAGCTGACTAAAGGCACCTCTGCCGTGCCCGCTAAATATCTCACTTGTTCTTCTTTTTCATCATCAAAGGTTTTATAGACATCGACTTCGCCCCAGGGAAAATGGCCGGTATTGACCAGCGTTTCTTTTTTAACAATAATCGGCGGAATCATCGGTGTAAAACCCTTATCTATCAGTTTAGCCAGCGCATACTGCATCAGTCCCAACTGCATCAGCACTGCCTCGTTTTTCAAAAAATATCCCCGAAATCCGGCCACTTTAACTCCCCGGTCCAAATCCAAAAGGTCTAAAGCCTTGCCCAGCTCAATATGGTCTAAAGCCTTAAACTTGAAATTGGGCAGCTTGCCCCACTTTCTTACCAGCTTGTTGTTAGACTCATCTTTACCCACCGGTATACCCTTAACTGGCACATTTACTATCTGCAGCATCATTTCTTTTAACTTAACTTCTACTTGTTTTAAGCTTGGTTCTAAGTCTTTAAGTTTAGCTTTAATCTCCCGGCCTTTTACTATTTCTTCCCGGCCTAACTTATTTCTTTCTGCCCGAATCGCTTCGATTTTTCCTAACAACTCCCGTCTTTCCTGATCCAGTTTAAGCACTAAAGTTACTGCCTCAGGATTTCTCCCTTTATCCTTAGTCGCTTGCATAACCTGTTTGGCATTGTCTCGTATAAATTGAATGTCCAGCATAATCTATTATTATAATCCTAAATCATTACTAATTGCCTGCATCGCTTTTAAAGATAACTCCACAAATTCTTCTAGAGGAACGCCGAGTTTTTCTTCACACAAAGAAATTTCCTCTCTTCTGGTTCCGGCGGCAAAAGCCGGTTGTTT
>JAZDKF010000050.1:0-4002 GCA_043803225.1 Candidatus Beckwithbacteria bacterium | reverse complement strand
GCGAAACGAGAAAAAACATATGACCGGCACCGCCGGAACCGCTAATTTTGCCGCCGTAAGCACCATGGCTGATAGCCTGCTGATAAAGCTTATCAATTTGATCATTAGTCACAGCGGGGTTTGACTTCTTTTTATCTTGCCAAGCCTGATCAAATAGTTTACCAAGGTTTAACCAATCTCTTTGATTTAGAGCTAAAACGGCTTGATCAACCGCGGCGGTTAAGCGTAATAAAGCTTGATGTTTAGTCAGATTGGTCATGCCTTTAATTAGCTGCTGCTGCTGCCGGGCAGAGTGACGCCTGCCGCCAATAGAAAAAAGGAGCAAATGACGCTTGAAGTCAGCTAATAAGTCAGCTGAAAGAACAATTGGCTTAATCATAACTTTGCTTCCAGGGCCGAAAGTCATTAAATTAATGCCGCCAAAAGCGGAAGCATACTGATCCTGCTTGCCGCCGGGCCAACTTAACTCTTTAACTTCCATCTGATAGGCAAGGTCGGCTATTTGGGTTTTAGAGAGTTTTAGATTTCTCCAGTGGTTGATGGCTTGAATGACAGCTACGCTAGCAGCAGCTGAACTACCCAGACCGAGAACAGATTCAGCTTGGGTACTAACCGATAAGGAAAATCCAGAACTAAAATAAGGTTGAAAGTGATTTAAGATGGCTCTTAATAGATCGAACTGAGGATCTTTTCTATAGGGAAGAGGTAAATCTTTTAAGCTAAGCTGACGCTGCTGATTAAGGGCTGAAAGCAAGATTTGATCATCCTGGCGGGGTTGAAGTTCAACCTGATAGTATAGATTAATAGCCAAATTTAAAACTTTGCCGCCAAATTCAGAGGCAAAAGGATCAACATCAGTACCGCCGCCAACCAGACTGATTCGGCAGGGCGCTTGACTAATAATTTTCATGGTTTGATTGGAGTAAGCTTCAATCCCCGGCTACCGAACAAAATTTCTTCCATAACATCACACATTGAGTGAAAGGCAGCTACATGGCCTTGCTGAATAATACCGACGTCAGTAGCCGGAATATTTATCACAATGTCGGCCAAGGCAGCAATTTTCCCACCGGATTTTAACGAGGCCTGACCGGTAAAAGCAATTGATTTAACTCCTCGTTTTTTAGTTAATTCAAAAGCTTTAACAATGTTAACCGAATTGCCGGAGGTGGATAAACCGATCAATAAATCTTTAGTTTGAGCTAAAGCTTCCAGCTGGCGGGAAAAAATAGAGTCGAAACCAATGTCATTAGCAATCGCAGTAATCACGGAAGTATCAGTCGTTAAGGCATGAGCTGACAAAGGAAAACGATACTCAAAATTATGATGGCTTCTTAACATGCACATCAGTTCATCGCTGATGTGCTGGGCGTCAGCGGCTGAACCGCCATTACCGCAAGTAAAAACCGTGCCGCCTTTTTTATAATAAGTATCGATTAAAGCCACGGCTGCCTGTTGAATCGGAATCCAGCAAACATTTACCATCTGCTGATAAACTTTCGAGCTTAGAGTTAGATGATTTTGAATTCTGGTTTTTGTGTCTTGATTACCCATAGTTATTTTAATTTTAAAATCGCTTTTTGATATTCTAGCGGAGTGCCGATATCAATAAAAGCTTGATTTACCGGGAAAAACCCTAATTGATTTTTTTTGATTAATTGAGGAATTATATCTTTTTCCAGAGAATACTTGGTGGCAGAAGGAATTAAGGAGAAAAGCTGGGGTGAAACGACAGCGATGCCGGCATGGCGGAAAGATGCAGGAATGGCTTTGTCCGGATGATAGATAAATTTAACTACCTGACCGTGGTCAGCCCGAATAATACTGCCATGTTGATTTTTATTAGTTCCGACCAAAGTTAACAGGTTTGAGTGCTGAGTATGAAATTTTAAAATCTGCTGATAATCAACATCAAGGTACGTATCGCCGTTAATAACAAAAAAATCATCTTTCAGATAGTTTTGAGCTTTTTTTAAACTGCCGGCAGTTCCTAAAGGCCGCTTGGTATCGGAAAAGATTAAACCAAATTCTTTTTGATCCTCATTAAATTCATCTAAAATGTACTGGCTTAAATAGCCTATGGACAAGATAATCCGCTTAAAACCATGGCGTTTTAATAACTGCAGCAGGTGGCGTAAAAACGGCTTACCATTAATCGGAGCTAAATGTTTTGGCCGACCGTGAATGATCTCCCTAAGGCGAACTCCAAAGCCGGCGGCTAAAATTAATGCTTGCATAGCTTATATTTTAACCATTTAACTAAGGCTTGTAAAAAGGCAATTAAAAATCTGCCCTGGGTTCTAAGGGAAGTAAAGATTAAATGATAAGGCAGCCAAAGGAAGTGTAAAAGCAGTTTCTTGCCTTTAATGTTTTTCCAAACAAATAACAGTTGGTTTCTTAAAGCCATAGTTTCCATCATTGGCTCACCAAAGACGGCGGTGTTAGTGGTTTCGTGATTGTGATAGACCTGAGAACGGGGCTCAAACAGCACTTTATAACCAAATTGCTCCCTAGCCCGCCAGGACAAATCAATATCCTCCCAATAAGCCGGCTTGAAGAGGACGTCCATTCCGCCCAGCTTTAAGTACTTGTTTCGGTCAAGCGCCATGGAACCACCGGAAGCCCAACAGTTTGGAGCAGTTGTTTTAAAGTTTTTAATCGGCTTTTTTTGGTGAAGCAGTAAACCGCGCTCAAACCAACATTGATTATGACCAGAATAGGTTTTTTGGCCATTTAAGTCAGTCTGAATTTCCAGGCAGGAAACCGCAAAGACTTGAGGATCCTGAAAATGAGACAGCAAGGGTTTTAAAAAACCAGGCTGAGGAGCAACGTCAGAATTAAGCAAGACAACTAAATTGTTTTTGGCGGCCTTGATTCCCTGATTACAACTGAAAGCAAACCGCTGATTGGTTGGGTTAACCAGGATTTTTACCTGAGGAAAATTTTGTTGTAAATAGGCAATGGTGTCGTCAGGCGAGGCATCATCAACGACAATGATTTCAGCTTGAGGACCCGCCTGTTGGCGAGGCAAGCACGCTTTTATAACCACAGGCAGGTGCTTAATTAAAGGCAGTTTTTTAAAATTGGGTATGACAATGGAAACTGGGTTCATAGATTAAAGATTTTCTGAGTTTTCTGACAAAACTTGCTGAAAGAGAAATCAAGAGAGCGAATATGGGCGGTTGTGGCCAGCCGATGTAAGGTTTTTGAATCAGTTAATAATGATTTGGTTTGATTGATTAGTTCAGCTTGAGTCTGCCAGAGTAAGCCATCTTTCCTGTGAGTGACAATTTCCGGCTGGCCGCCTTGATTAATAACGATTGGAACAACGCCGGCAGCCATGGCCTCGACCGTACTTAAGCCAAAGTGTTCGACAGCTTGAGGGTTAGTGGTGGCATCAATCCCCCAGCCAGTTGCATGCCAGTAAATTTTGGCTTGACCATAGTCTTGCTGTAACTGCTTAAAATTACCCTGATGCCGGATGGTAATTGGATACCCTTTAGCTAAATTGGCGACTGAATCAGCATAGCGTTGATTGTCCAGACCAGAATCGATCGGACCGTTTAAAATTAACCGCCAATCCCTAAGCCAGCCCAGGTTAAACATTTTGATAAAGGTTTTAACTAAAAAATCCTGGCGCTTACAATGCTTGTTACCCTGAGGGCTAAAAAAGCGACCGACATTTAAGATAAGGTTTTGTTTAGGCAGAGGCGGAAAGTCGGCGGCATTAACTGCGCCCCAATGAACATAGTTAATTTTAATTTTCCAAGCTGACTCTAAATAGTTTTTGGTAAAGAAAGAGTTGGCAGTCTTTATGTCCCAAGTATTTAACTTTAAACGTTGGATCAAGCTGGGAGTTTGGTTTAAAGGAATCATAAAGTGAACCGCATTAAGTTTGGCCTTAGAGATAAAAAAGCTGCCGTCAGTCATGTAGTAAAAAATGTCGTATTGACGAGTGAATTTGGTTCTTTCCCGGCCGGAAAACTTCGGAGTAAACGGACC
>JAZDKF010000049.1:0-5720 GCA_043803225.1 Candidatus Beckwithbacteria bacterium | reverse complement strand
TAAAATCAGCGCCAGTTTGAATGCCGGAGCCAGAGAAAATTATGAAAAATCAGGCTTGATGTATGTTGATGTTCCGGAAATTGTCGGTATTACCGGCGCCTGCGAAAATGTGGACACTTTATTTAAAGTCGGCAACCGTTTAGACATTCCTTTATTTTTTACCCAAACAGGGCAGTTGTCTTTGGAGCAAGCCTTACAGTCGTTTAATGGAACTTTTACCGTGATTCATTCCGGCCGAGATGAGGAAAAAGAAGATGAACGGCATTTGCGCCAATTCCGCTTAACCGAAGAAGAATTTGACTGCACTTTAGCGGGGATGAGCCGGAAAAATTACGACGAGGAGAAAATGTTTGAAGCGTTGTTGTCTCATATTCAAAAAGCAATTCAGGGAATGATTAAAGCAGTGTTAAGAGATAATGCTTCAGTGTTAAAGAAAGTTTATCAGCGTGACGTTACTAAACTGGAACAGGCGGCAAAGGTTAATTTTTTAAGAATTAATTATGAAGACGTAGTGAAATTATTAAACAAGCAAGGGTTTAATAAATTAAAGTTTGGCGATGATCTAAAAGCCGATCATGAGCAAAAAGTAGTAGAACTCTTAAATAAAAACAAGGGAGAGTTGCCGGTGTTTATCATGCGCTATCCGAAAGAAATAAAATTTTTCAACATGAAAGTGTCGACCAAGGATCCAAGAGTGGTTTTATCGGCTGATTTGATTTTACCTTACAGCGGCGAGAGCACTGGTTCGGCGGTGCGCGAGCATGACTTTAAAAAATTATCCAACCGGTTATTAACTTCAACCATGTACAAACTTCATTTACAACGGGGTGGAACAATAAAAGATTTTGGCTGGTATTTAAAAATAATTAAAAGCCAGACAACTAATCCTCATGCCGGTTACGGTATCGGCAACGAACGGGTACTGCAGTATATTTTTAAAGAAAAAGATATCCGTAATGTCTCTTTGTTTTCTTTATTAAACCGCCAGTCTCAGGATTGGCATGTGAAGCATTACGGCCAGGCGGCAGTTTACAGCGGCAGTAAAAAACAACTGCTGTTAACTATTGGCAAGTTGGCGGACAAAAAGAAATTGTTGCCGTTTATTGCCAAACTAAATAATAATTTTACACTTTACGCGACAGAGAAAACGCATGAATTCTTACAAGCTAAAGGAGTTAAAACCGCCCGGGTGTATAAGATTTCTCAGATTGGCCAGAGACCGAATATCGGCGATTTATTAAGACGCCGGATATTTGATTTAGTGATTAATATTCCTCAAGGAAAAACCAAGGAGTTGACTGACGGCAAGCTAATCCGCCGCGCCTCAGCTGAAGCGGGCGTGTCTTTGATAACCGATATGAAAATGGCTAAAATGGTCTTGGAGAATTTATGCAAACACTAAAGGTAAAGTTTCTTAAGACTACTTTTAGTAATCCTTTAATTATGCCTTCGGGCATATTGCAAGAAGTTCCAGCTCATTACCAAGCGGAAAAATATGGGTTAGGCGGGGTAACCACCAAGTCGATGACAATGGAACCAAGAGAGGGTAATCCGCTGCCGCGGGTAATAAAATATGAATACGGAATTTTAAACTCAGTCGGATTGCGGAATCCCGGCATTAAAGCCGGAGCGAAGGAATGGGCTAAGTTTATTAAAGCGACTAAGATTCCGGTGATTGCCAGTGTATTTGCGGTTAAAATTAGTGATTTTGTCCAGCTGGCTTTAGCGGTAGAAAAAATTAAACCGGCAATGATTGAGTTGAATTTGTCTTGTCCCAATACAGTTGATGAGCTGGGTCAGCCTTTAGGTATGGGAGTAGAATCAACCGGAGCAGCAGTTAAAGCGGTCAGAAAAGCCTTAAAAAAAGAGATAAAAATTTTGGCTAAGCTGAGTCCAAACGTGGGTAATATTGGCGAGGTGGCTAAAGCCGCTGAGGCCAGCGGAGCAGATGCAATCACCGCGATTAACACGGTCGGACCGGGAATGGTAATTGATATCAAGCGACACAAGCCGATGCTGGGTAATTTGACCGGGGGTGTGTCCGGGCCAGGTATCAGGCCAATAGCAGTTCGGTGCATCTGGGATATTTATAACAGCGTTAGTTGTCCGATTTTAGGCATGGGCGGAGTGGAAACCGCTAGGGATGTAGTGGAAATGATGCTGGCCGGAGCCAGTTTGGTCGGAGTTGGTTCGGCTTGGTACCGGCACGGCTTCGGAGTTTACGAAAAGATTAAAACAGATTTAATAAAATATATGGAGGATAATAAAATTAAAAATTTGCAGGAATTAGTTGGAGGCGCCCATGGGTGAAATTATAATTCAAGAAGAGATTTTCATTGCTCCATGCAAAGAAGAAAATCCAATCAAGTTATACAGAAACGATGAGGGTTATCCGTATAACTGCAGCAAGTGCGGCAAAACCGCGACGCTAAAAGTATTATTTTTATCGCCAAAATACGAAGTGGAAGGATTTTTTGGACCAAAGTATTTTTGTAACCAGTGCGTGCCGGACATTAAAGCAGTAGCAGCCAACCAAGATAATTATTGCGATGTTTTGTATGGAACAGTAAATAATAAATAAGGAGGTTTATATGGGCCAAATAGTGGATATTTTAAAAAAAGTCGGGGCAGTGATTACCGACGATCATTTTGTTTACACCTCGGGAAAGCACGGCGAGGTGTACATTAATAAGGATGCGCTTTATCCGCATACCGCCGAAACCAGCCAGGTTTGCCGGACTATGGCAGCAATGTTTAAAGATAAGGAAGTGGAGGCAGTGGTTGGGCCGGCTTTAGGGGGGATTATTTTATCGCAATGGGTGGCTTATCATTTATCGCAGATTACAGGAAAGGAAGTGTTTGGAGTTTATACAGAGAAAGACGAAATAGATAATCAGGTTTTAAGGCGGGGTTATGACCAAATGGTTAAAGGAAAAAGAGTATTAGTGGTAGAAGATTTAACGACAACAGGCGGAAGCGTGAAAAAAGTCGTCGATACGATCCGGCAGGCTGGCGGCGAAGTCATCTCAGTTTGCGTTATGGTTAACCGCGATCCGGTAAATGTAAATGAGTCTTCGGTCGGCGCACCGTTTGTGGCAGCGGATGTTTTAGAAGCGAAAGCTTTTGATGAAATTGATTGTCCGTTTTGCCAAGCCAACCGGCCGATTAATACTAATATTGGCCACGGGAAAAAATACTTGGAAGAAAAGGCGAAAAAATGATCTTTCAGGAAAAACTAGATAAAATTGTTAAGAAAAATAACTCACTTCTTTGTGTGGGTTTGGATCAGGGGGAATTTGAGTTCAATAAAAATATCATTGATCAGACGGGTGATTTAGTCTGTGCGTTTAAGCCCAATTTTGCTTTTTATGAAGCTTTGGGAGTAAAGGGTTGGGAAAGTTTAAAGCAGACAGTGGAATATATAAAAGAAAAGTTTCCGGAGGTGATGACGATAGCCGACGCCAAGCGGGCGGATATTGGCAATACTAATATTGGTTATGCAACGTCAATTTTTGATGATTTAGGTTTTGATGGAGTGACAGTTAATCCTTATTTTGGCCAGGAGGCGCTGCAGCCATTTTTAGACAGAAAAGATAAAGGAATAATTGTTTTATGCCGGACTTCTAATCCGGGCAGTGGTGAGTTTCAGGACGGTTTGTGGCAGAAAGTTGCCGGCAATGTCACGAAAACATGGAATAAAAATAACAACTGTCTGTTAGTGGCCGGAGCAACTTATCCGGAAGAACTAGCAGAGATAAGAAAGATTGTTGGGGAGATGACTTTGTTAGTGCCGGGAGTCGGAGTTCAGGGCGGAGAGGTTGAAAAAGTAATGAAAGCCGGATTGAATTCTACCAAAGCCGGGATGATAATTAATTCATCCCGAGGAATCTGCCAAGCGTCTGATCCACGGAAAGCGGCGCTAGAATTAAGAGATCAGATTAATCAGTTTAGATTATGAAATATTTAATCGAATCAGCTTTAGCAGGGAAAACCATGGATATTTTATCCAGATTAAAATACCCTCAGGATTTTTTCGGTTCAACGCAAGTTCATCATTTGGTTAAGTTTGGTGATTCGTTTTCCGGTTTAATCGGCAAAAGCGAAGCAGAGCTGCCAAAAGACGAAGTGATAGTTTTAGAACATAATTTTAGCGAAGCGAAAAAGCTGATGGATAAAATTAATGGTTTAGCCCAGCAGATCATTGCGAATAATAAAAAATATGATGATCTTGGCTTGTGCCGGGAATATTTCCAGCTGGCTAAGATTGGTTATCGAATGCTGGATAAATTTAAACCCCAAGGAATTCCGGTCAGTTTAGAAAGAGCCGGATTAGTGGTTACCAGATTGGCTTTGGGATTAGATCAAGAGGCGATCATTGATAATGAACAAAGGGTGGTGACCAAACGGACGCATTTGATCGATGAGCCGGATGAAAATTTATCGGTCACAATTAAATGGCGGGATGAAGTCAAACTAAAAGAATTAAACGGCCAAGAGATTTTATTAGCTGACTTTGTTAATCCAGCATCGGGTGCCTCAGGGGCGGCGCTAGTGGTCGCGCTTCAAGCCAAAGGCTTGCGCGTAGCGAAAGTCAATCATCGGTCAATCAGCTGTACCCGGCAGGGAGTGAATTTTATCAGAGAAGAGTTTTTAAAGTTTGGGGTGAAAACCAGTTTTGTCAGCGTGGGCGAGTGTAGTGAGTTGAACGAGCGGTATTATTTAACCGGCGACCGGGCGGTGGCTGATGCCGGGCAAGTGTTGCGCCACTTCCTGCCGAAGTGGTATAAAGAGTAAAGATGCTAGTTTTTTCCGGTTCTTCCAACCAACCCTTAGCCAAAAAAATTGCCCTTAGTTTAAAGACCAGGTTGGGAAAGGTCGAACTGTCTAGGTTTCCCAACGATGAAGCGAGGGTATATATCAAAGAAAAAGATCCCGGTGAGCGGGCAGTGTTAGTCCAGTCATTATCCCAGCCAACGGATAAATATTTAGTTGAGTTAATGCTGATCGGCGATGCTTTAGTCAGGTTAGGGGTGAAAAAAATCATTTTAGTTATTCCTTGGTTTGGTTACAGCAAGCAGGACAAAGTCTTCCGGCCGGGAGAGCCGTTGTCAGCCCAGATGATTGCCAGGATTTTACAGCTGCTGCCTTTGGAAAAAGTGATTACCTATGATTTGCATAGCCCCAAAATCTCCAGATTTTTTAAGTGCAAGGTAATGAATATGTCCGGGAGAAGATTATTTAATAATTATTTTAAACCCCGGGTGGATAAACAGACAATAATCATTGCCCCGGATAAAGGGTCACGGGATTCAATTAAACGCTTTAGCATGGATTTAAAACTGCCGGTGGCCTGCATCGATAAAGAAAGAAGTTTGGTGACCGGCAAGATTATGGTTAAAGGGATTGACAAGCCGGTTAAAGGTTTAAAAACTTTAGTTAAAGATGATATGATTGCCACCGGCGATACTATAATTGCGGCAGCGGAGCTGCTGAAAAAAGAAAAAGCCGCCAGGATTGAAGTTTGTGCGACGCATCATTTATTTATCAATCAGGTTCAGGCAAAGTTAGATAAAAGCCCGATTGATTGTTTATGGATTACCGATACAGTCAAAAAGAAAGGGAAGTCTAAAAAATTAATAATTCTCAGTGTAGCCGAGAGAATTGCCTGGGCGATTCGGACTTGACAGGAAGATTGATTCGGGTTATTTTTAAGTATATTA
>JAZDKF010000048.1:0-3573 GCA_043803225.1 Candidatus Beckwithbacteria bacterium | reverse complement strand
AGGTTTAAAGCCTGGCGGGCATCGCCATTTGAGTATTCGAGTAAAAAGTCTAAAGCTATGGCAGAAATTGAGTTAATTTTTAAAGCTTTTAAACCCTTAGCCACAATTGTTTTTAAGTCTTTTTTACTTAACTCTTCCAGAGTGAAAACTTGGCAGCGGGAGAGCAAGGGGCTGATGACAGTAAAGCTCGGGTTTTCCGTGGTAGCGCCGATTAAAATAATCGTGCCGTTTTCAACGAAGGGAAGCAAAAAATCCTGCTGGGCTTTGTTAAACCGGTGAATTTCGTCTAAAAACAGAATAGTTTTTTGATTTAAAAGGGGCTGATTGGCTTGGAGAAGAATTTTTTTAACATCGGCTTTACCGGCAGAAACTGCAGACAAAGAAAAGAATTTTGATTGAGTTTGATAGGCAATCAACCGGGCTAAGGTAGTTTTCCCGCAACCAGGCGGGCCCCAGAAGATCATGGAGCAAAGTTGATCTTTTTGAATCGCCAAAAGTAAAGGCCGGGTGGGACCGACTAAGTGAGTCTGTCCAATAAAGTCTTTTAATAATTGGGGCCGTAATCGATCTGCCAAAGGCGCATCTATCATGGTCAACTAATATCTTGGCCTTTAACCACTGCCATATATTTTTTGCCTAGTTTTTTCTTGGCCCAATAGCGGTTAGAGCGAAAAAGACTATGGAAAGTACCAGCGTCTGACCAAAAACCTTTAAGTTCGTACCAATTAAGCTGATTATCTTTAAGATAAGCATTATTTATATCAGTTATTTCCAGTTCTCCTCGTTTAGATGGCTTGAGGCTTTTGATTTTTTTAAAGACAGTGGAGTCAAAAATATACAGGCCGGTAACTGCATAGGGCGACTGGGGCTGGTTCGGTTTTTCAATGATATTGATAATTTTTTTAGGATTAGTCGGGGAAAAGACCGGGTTACCGAAACGTTCCGGATCGCTAACGGTTTTTAAGAAAATCGTGGCGCCTTTTTTAAAGTTTTTTACCGCTTGGCTGATATCGGCATCAGTAGTGTTATCACCTAAGATCACGGTGATTGGCTGATTGTCAGCAAAATCTTTGGCATATTTTAAAGCATCAGCAATACCTTTGGAACCGCCTTCCTGATAGGCATATTCTAAATGTTTAAGACCAAAGCCTTTGCCGTTTTTTAAAATGTTAATAAACTGACCGCAATGAATGCCGCCGGAAATAACTAAGATATTTTTAATTCCGGCATTGACCAGGGTATGAATCGGGTAGAAAATCATCGGCTGGTCGTAAATTGGCAGGAGGTGCTTATTGGTAGCTAAGGTTAATGGACTAAGCCGAGTGCCTTTACCTCCAGCCAGAATAATCCCTTTCATTTTCCCCCTTTTTAAGCCCGAAGGCTGATAAATATTAAGATTGTCGTGGCCAATAAGCCGATAGTTAAATATTCTAGCATAACCGGCCACAATAAACCTTTTTCCCGGTGATGGATGATGATGCCCCAAACTGAGTAACTGATACCAACAATGATAGAAGTAATTAGACGAAGTTGAGGAAAACGTAAATAAACCACAGTTAACAAGGTTAACCAGATAATCAAAGTTAAGTAGCGCAAGGTCATAAGACTAATCCTGGCTGAATCCCCAGGAGAATAATTAGTAAGACACCTAAAAAGATTAAGTGAGCTAGACCTTTACCGGACAGGCGGACAATCTTTTTCCGGGTAATCACGATACTATCAATTACAATCACTGCCAGAAGAATTATGGTTAAGCTGATAGACATAGCTTTGGTTAATTGAAAGGAGTTGATAACCGGGTTGGTTTTGACTTCAGCTAAGACAGCTTCGGCGGCTTGACTGATTTCTCCGATTTTAACCGGAGCAACTACAGCAACAGTTTGAGTGCCAAAAAGCTGAACCACTAAAACAGTTTCCTGGCCTTGGAAAGTGTCCTGAACCACAGCAATACCTATCTCCCGGTATCGAGAAGACATAATATTGTCTTTGTGGGTGGGTGAGTTCATCCAAGCTTTAACGACTGAACCTGAATCGTAAAAGTCCCGAGCCAGATTTTCACCGGCATAAAGATATCTGTAGCCCGCGTTCTTGAAAAATACCCAAGGGGTGGTGCCGTCCGGACCAGTATGAGCCCAGTAGTTTTTAGCAATCATATCGGCGGCTTTTTGTTGGGCAGCTTGGCTGAGGGTGGAATTAAGTTCAAGGGCAGGCAGATTGGCTTCTTGGCGTTGCTGATTAGTCAGATTAACCAATTCTTCAGCGGTAATGGTGGAGATCATGCCCAAAACTCCCGGCAGTTTCCGGCCAAAGAAAGTAAACAAAATCTGGCTGATCATGATAATCAGCATGAAGATACTTAAAGAGGAGAGGTGAAGAGTTTTGGCTTTGTAGTTATTGGATACCTGCGGAGTAAATAAGTTGGCCAGAATGTTAGTCATGCAAACATTCTAACTAATAGATTAAACTTGTACAAGTTTAATAAATTTTATAAAATAAGCCAATGAGCTTAATTGCCAACACCTATTCTAAAGTGGAAGTGAATAACCAAGTTGAAGGCGGAGGGAAAGTTTACACCTATATTGAAACTGAGGTAAACGGCCAGCGGCAGGTATTGGAAGCGAGTGAGCCGGGAAGTTATAAACTGGAAATGGGGACACCGATAATCAAAGAAGAAAGAGATAATAATTTAGAATTAGAAACCAAAAACATAGAAACAATAAAACCGAAGAAAGAAATAGTGCGGACTTCACAAAATAATTTCCATTCTTTAGTTAATCAAATTGAGAAATTGTTTCAAAAATTGATAAGAAATATATATAGATTGTTCCATTAATATCCAGTTTGTGCTAATTGACACGGTTGTGAAAAACAGCATAATATACTTTTAGAACTTGCCTGCCCAGAAAAGTTCTGCTTAAATATGCAAACTTATAACAGGCAGGCAATAAATTTTTTTAATAAAAACAGCCAGGAAAATGATGGGCTGTTTTTTTGTTTGATTAATTAAACAATACCCCATTATTAAATATAAATTGGAAGGGGGGTGAAAAATAATATGATGAAAAAAATAATTGCAGGAGCAGCCGCAGCTGGTTTGATTTTAACCATGGCTGGTGGAGTATTAGCCTTTGGAAAACCGAAAATTGAAGTAGAGAATAAGGATACCACCGTCATTAACAAGTACATTAAGGTCGAAGCTGAAAGCGGCGATAATACTGCTTATAAGGGCGGCAAAGTCGTTATCAGCGGCAAAACTCAGGCTACCTTGGATATCTGGAATGATGTGAATACCACAACGCTTGATAGGTGTGGTGTTTGTGGTAGGAAAAGTATCGAAGTAGAGAACAAGGATACCACCGTGGTTAACAAGTACATTAAGGTGGAAGCTGAAAGCGGCGATAATACTGCTTATAAGGGCGGCAAAGTGAAAATTGGCGGAAACACCATAGCAGGAGCAACGATATGGAGTTTTGTTAATACAACAACTATAGGAATGCCATTGCCATAGTAGCCGCTAATTTCTTGTCTTGGTGAGGGAGAGAAATATTTCCCTCCCTCCCAGGACAGAAGTAA
>JAZDKF010000047.1:0-55593 GCA_043803225.1 Candidatus Beckwithbacteria bacterium | reverse complement strand
AGTATCTAGCCAAACCGGCCTTTTCCCCGCCTGATTGGCTGTTTGCCCCTGTCTGGACCACACTCTATTTATTGATGGGTTTATCCTGGTATCTTGCCTGGCAAAAAAACGCGCCTAAAGGTTTATTTTTAATCCACTTAGCTTTTAATAGTCTCTGGTCAGTCTTGTTTTTCGGATTAAAAAACCCGGGTCTGGCCTTGGTGGAAATAATAATTTTGTGGGGTCTGATCTTGGCTGTAATTCTCCAATTCAGTCGCTATAGTAAATTGTCCGCTTGGCTGTTAGTACCCTATTTACTCTGGGTCGGTTTTGCTGCTTACTTAAACTTCTCAATTTTTCAACTGAATTTTCTATGACAGCTCAAATTCCCTTTACTCAAGCCGGCTATGATGATTTGTTAAAGCAAAAAGACAAGTATTTAGCCGAACGGCCGGAAGTGGTGGAGAACTTGCAAAAAGCCCGGGAAATGGGGGATTTATCGGAAAACGGTTATTACAAAGAATCTAAAGCCCGGCTGTCTTTCCTGGATTCCCGGATCCGGTACTTGGAAAGATTAATTAAATCCGCTGAAATTGTTAAATCCAGCGGACACGATACGGTCCAGATCGGCAATCAGGTGATTTTAAATGACGGGAAAAAAGACCTTCAGTATTCTATCGTCGGCGGCTATGAATCTGACCCGGCTAAAAACTTGATCTCCCAACTGTCACCTTTAGGAAAAGCCATTATTGGTAAAAAAACCAACGAGATTGTTAAATTTTCTACTCCTAACGGCCCGGTGGAATACAAGATTTTGAAAATTTTTTGAGCGGGAGACGAGCTATGATCTCGCTGCCTTCTGCTTGGGAAGCAGACGCTCTACCAATTGAGCTACTCCCGCGCGCCACTAATTCTACCCTGAATTAACAGGTTTTTCCAACTTAAATTTGCCAGAGATTATCTTGGCAATACCAATTTTGTTCCGACTTCGATCAGGTCCGGGTTGGGAATATTTGCCTTGTTGGCTTCCCAGATTTTCACCCATTGATAGCCGTCTGCATAAGCACGGACCGCGATCTTCCAAAGGTTATCGCCTTTAACTACCAGATATTCAGAGGTCGAGATGGTCATCGGTGTTTCTTCTAATTCAGGAACAATTAACTCCTGGCCGACTTCGATCAGGTCAGGATTAACCAAATTATTATCCTTGGCGATTTCCGCCCATTTATAACCATTGTTGTAGTACTTCAGGCTGATTTGCCATAAAGACTCACCTTTGGCTACCTTGTGGATTTTAACCAATGGTTGCTCTTCTGTGGATTGAGCCACTTCCGGTTGACGGTTAATGCCGGTAAAGTAGTTATAAATTAACACTCCCACAATTACCACAACCACTGCCCCTAAAAGCATGCTGATTTTTTGTTCGTTAAGCCGCAATGTCTTTAAAAATTCTTTTAGCATTTTTCCTCCTTTCCGGGCAGATGAGTCGTTGACAGGCAAACGCTGGCGAAACGTAATAAATTATTTCAAAATTTAAAAGTTTCAGCAACGTAAAAATCTTTGATTTTGTACGTTGCGGACCCGACCGGACTCGAACCGGCGATTTCGTCCTTGACAGGGACGCGTGTTAACCAACTACACTACGAGTCCAAACACTGACATTATCTCAAGTAATCTCTTCACCGTCAAGGGAACTAAACTTGATTTTATAATAGTTAAGGTTTTATACTAAGCCTGCAATTGAAATAATAAGTAGGAGGCTTTATGTCTTTACCCATGATTCTTTTAGCCCTAGGCCTAGCCATTGGCTTCTATGTTCTGTCTGTTTATAACAAGTTTAAAACTCTGGAAACCAGATTGACTGCTTCAATCCAGGAGATTGGTAACCAGCTGAAACGCCAAGCCGAAATGATCCCGAATTTAGTCGCTTCAGTTAAAGGCTACATGAAGCATGAACAAAAAGCTCTGGATAAGATTACTGCTGCTCGGAAAACTATTTTAGAGGCAGTTAAGTCTAACGACTCTCAAAAACTGGTTGATGCGGCTTCGGTTGTTTCCCAGGCTATGGCACCGATAAGAGCGGTTTTTGAATCAACTCCGGAACTTCAGGCAGCCGGACCGACCCAGAAACTCATGGATGAGCTGCGAGACACCGCTGACAAAGTCATGTATTCCCGTCGGACTTTAATTGATTTAACCGCTGACTTCAATGTCATGATCGTCACTGTTCCCAGCAGTTTAGTCGCTTCGCTGTTTAAATTCAGCCAAAAACCGGGTTTAAAAACAGCGGCAACCGGCACTCATGTCGAAGTTTCTGCCGAGGAGATGAAAACGCCCAAGGTTGATTTGTAACCTATGCTGAATGTTTATGAACAGGTAGACAGCAATAAGCGTAAAAGCCTGTTAGTAATGATTGTTTTCACTGTGTTTGTAGCTGGCTTTGCCTACATTCTGGGCGAAGCCTCGGGTTATGGCTTATCTTGGGTTGGTTTGGCTTTAATTTTTTCCGGCTTAATGTCCTATATTTCCTATTATTTCTCTGACAAAATTATTCTAGGCTTGGCCGGAGCCAGGGAAGCTAATCGCCAGAAAGACTTTCTTTTTTACACGGTCGCGGAGAATTTATGCTTAGCCGCCGGTTTGCCTAAGCCGAAATTGTATGTGATTGAGGACACTGCCACAAATGCTTTTGCCACCGGCCGTGATCCCCAGCACGCGGTTATTTGCGCTACTTCTGGTTTGCTGGCCAAGCTGGATCGGACTGAACTGGAAGGCGTCATTGCCCATGAACTGTCTCATGTGGGTAACTTCGACATGCGTTTGATGTCGATAGTGACTGTGATGGTCGGCACGGTCACTTTGCTGGCCGATTGGTTTTTACGCTCAACTTTTTTCGGCCGGAACCATTCTGATAATAAAGACAATAACCAACTGCAATTGGTTATGTTTTGCGCCGGCTTGGTTCTGGCTTTGCTGTCACCTTTGATTGCTAACTTGATTAAGCTGGCGATTTCCCGCCGCCGTGAATTCTTGGCTGATGCTTCAGCCGTGAAACTGACTCGTTTTCCTGACGGCTTAATCCGGGCGTTAAAAAAAATTGATTCTGATAAAGAACCTTTGGAAGTAGCCAACAAAGCCACGGCGCATCTGTATATTACTAATCCATTAAAGAACCGCCACGATTCTATCGGCTGGTTTTCCGGCTTATTTAACACCCACCCGAGTATTAAAGACAGGGTAGAAGCTTTAGCCCAAATGAGTTAAACTAGGTTCATGAAAGTTGATGTTAATTATTTAGCAAAAAAAATTAATCTTACGGTTAAACCTGCTGAAGCTAAAAAGCTTCAAAACGGCTTTAACCAAACTTTAACCACGGTTTCGCTTTTAAACCAGTTGGATACCCCAGGGATCAGTCCTAATTTTCAGGTTACTGGATTATCCAATATTACCCGGAAAGACAAGATTGATTTAAAACGAACTTTTACCCAGGCAGAGGCCTTAAAGAATACCCCTTCCACTTATCAAGGTTACTTTGTGGTGAAAGCTATCTTGCATGAAACCTAACCAATTATCTTTGACTGAAGCCCTTGATGGCTTAAAACAAAAACGCTTTTCCTCTCAGGAATTGGTTCAGTCGTGTTTGGAACAAATTAAAACTAAAGATTCTTTAGTTAAGGCCTTTTTAACTTTAAACGAAAAAGCATTAGATCAGGCAAAACTAGCTGATAAAGACTCGGCTGTTAAACCACTGAAAGGCATTCCGGTAGCGGTTAAAGATAATTTTTTAACTAAAGGTTTGAAAACCACGGCCTCGGCTAAACTTCTGGAAGATTTTATTCCCACTTATTCAGCCACTGTGGTTAAACGTTTGGCAGCAGCCGGAGCAATTATTTTAGGTAAGACAAATATGGATGCCTGGGCGCATGGTTCATCGACTGAAAGTTCTGATTTTGGTCCGACTCATAATCCCTGGAATTTGGCTTATTTGCCCGGCGGTTCTTCCGGCGGTTCTGCGGCTGCGGTTAGTGCTGACATGTGTACTTTTGCAATTGGTACCGAAACTGCCGGCTCTATCCGTCAGCCAGCGGCTTGGTGCGGCGTTACCGGTTTTAAACCCAGTTATGGCCGGGTTTCCCGCTATGGCGTGATTGCGATGGCTTCTTCGACTGATTCGCCCGGACCTTTGGCTAAAACTGCTGCCGATACGGCTTTAATTACCCAAATTATTGCTGGCCAGGATCCTTATGATGCCACCACCAGTTCTCTGCCGGTCGGGGATTATTTATCCAACTTAAACCAGTCTATTAAAGGGTTCAAAATCGCTGTCCCCAAAGAATATTTATCTAAAGATTTAGATCCTCGGGTAATTAAATTGATCAATCAGGCAATTGAAAAATTTAAAGCTTTGGGTGCTGTAATTGAACCGGTTTCTTTGCTGGATCCGAAATATGCCATTGGTGTTTATACTCTTGTCCAACGGGCTGAAGTGTCTTCTAATCTTGCTCGTTACGACGGTGTCCGTTTTGGCCATGACCGGTCAAGTTTTAGTAGCGAAGCGAAAAACCGGATGATGCTGGGAACTTATATTTTATCTTCACGTTATCATCAGGAAGGCGAACTTTATATTCAGGCGCAAAAAGTCAGAGCTTTGATTATTAATGATTTTAACCGGTTATTTAAAAACTTTGATCTGTATCTGGGGCCGACTTCTCCGGGTCCGGCCTTAAAGCTGGGCGGATCTAAAAACAATCCGATGTTTGGCGAACTTGAAGACCGTTTGGTTGAAGCCAGTTCCATTGCCGGCTTAACCGGTATTAGCTTGCCTTGCGGTTTTATCAATGGCTTACCAATTGGTTTGCAGCTGACGGCTAATCAATTTAACGAAACTAAAGTTTTCCAGGTGGCTCAGGCCTATCAGCAAGCAACTGATTATCATTTACAAAAACCTGATTTATGACCCCTAAACTATATCCGACTATCGGTTTGGAAATTCACGTAGAATTGAAAACATTATCCAAGATGTTTTGTACTTGTCCGGCTGTTCATTTTCAGGTTAAACCTAATACCCATACTTGTCCAGTGTGTTTGGGCCTGCCCGGAGCATTGCCGGTGCCGAACCAAAAAGCGATTGACTGGGCGATTATGGTTGGTTTGGCTTTAGACTGTCAAATTAACTTGGAAACTACTTTTGATCGCAAGCATTACTTTTATCCGGATCTGCCCAAAGGTTACCAGATTTCCCAGCTGGACGATCCATTTTGTTTTTCCGGTAAGCTTGAACTTGATTCCGGTAAAATTGTGCGCATCAACCGGGTTCATTTGGAAGAAGACACTGCCAAACTGATTCATAAAAAAGTTAATAACCAGCCTGTGACGCTGATTGATTTTAATCGTTCCGGCGTGCCTTTGGTGGAAATTGTCACCGAGCCGGACTTGCATCACGCTGCTGATGCTAAAGAGTTTTTAAAAAAACTTCAGGCGATCGTCAGAAGCTTAAATGTTTCTAACTGTGATATGGAAAAGGGCTCGATGCGCTTGGAAGCGAATATTTCCTTAAGTCCGGATCCGAACCAACTGGCTGATTACAAAGTTGAAGTTAAAAACCTAAATTCTTTCCGGTTTGTCGAACAGGCGATTAACTATGAAATTAGCCGTCAATCTGAATTTCTTAAATCCAAGAAGAAACCAGTGCAGGAAACTCGTGGCTATAATCCAAAATTAAAACAAACATTTACTCAAAGAATTAAAGAAACCGCCGAAGATTATCGTTACTTTCCTGAGCCGGATATTCCGCCGATTATTCTAACCCCAGAATATATTAAAGCTTTAAGATCTAAACTGCCACAGTTACCGGCCAGTCGAATCAAAGCTCTTATTGATCAATATCATTTGTCAGCTAATACTGCAAAAATTATCGTTGCTGATCCAAAAAAACTTCAATATTTTAAAGCTAATTTAAAAAACCTTGAACCAATCAAACTAGCTAACTTGATTGTTAATAAAAAAATCGATATTTCTAAACCTCTAAATACTCAATTAAGAGCAGGGCTTACGGCTAAGATAGATCTGAATCTTCTTGATCAGGTTATCACTGAAAATTCTGAAGTTGTGGCTAAATACAAGGCAGGCAAAACTTCAGTTTTAGGTTTTTTAGTTGGCCAGGTAATGAAACTTACCCATGGTCAGGCTGATCCGAAACAAACCCAAAAAATCCTTCTTGACAAACTTAACCTCAAGAGCTAAGCTGTAATCACTATCCAAAGGACAGAACTATGGGGTCTGTTTTCGTAGAAAAACAATTGTCGGATCAAGAGATAAGCGCTGGTAGGGAGTCTATTGTCCAAGAAGTCAAGCAAGTTTTTTCTGGACTCGGTAAAATAACAGATGGGCTAGTGGAATTAAGTACAAACGAAGATCTGATAGATTGGAACAGAATGCCGGAAAATCTTAAACGGGTTTTTCAACCTGAATTTACCTTTCAGCCAGAAGAAATAACCAGATTTTATTTTGCCTGCTCGCCCATATCTGAAGATGATGTTGCCAGAACAATTACCTTGAGATTAGAAAGAAACAATTTTCCTTGGTCATTTATAATAGCTCATGCGATTGTCAATGAAGACAATATCGAGCCTTGGGTTGAAGTCGGCTGCTTTGCTTCACAAGGGCAAGTTACTGCTGCTAGGGAAGGATTGCAGGCATTAGTTTTTAGTCCTGATAAACGTGGAGGTAAAGAGGCCTGGCTAAACCAAAAACAGCAGGAATTAAAAGTTTTAAAAGATGTTTATAATTTTCTGCTTTACAACCTACACCAACCTACAGGGTCCGACCCTGTAGGTTAGAAATCTAAATCAAGGACCAAGTTTTTTATTCTTAGTAAATCAGTCTCATCAATTTCTTCAACAAAGTTTTTATAAGAATTAAACGTTTTAGTTTTAGAAAAATAATTTAAAATCTCATTTATATCTAACCAAGATTGGCTAAATTTTCTCAGATAATTTTGATAACTTGAGTATTTGTAACCTTCAAGGTCCGACCCTGTAGGCAGAATTTGAAAAGGGTTGCGATGAAGATACTTTGATAAATAAGTAAACTGATTTTCAGACACGATTCTTACTGCTTTATATTTACCTTGGAAAACAGGGCCGATTCGTTTGTATTTTTTATTAAAATACATGGAATACTTGGTTAAAATCGATTGCATAAATTCACTAATTGAATTTTTATTCTCTTGCCAAATAAACAAATGAAAATGGTTTGGCATAAGACAATAAGCCAACAAGCGTAGTTTCTGAAAATAATTTTTTAATTTTCTGGAAGGGGAGACTTTTATGGATTTATCGATTGAGGAAAGATAAATTTTAAGATAAGAAAGAAAGGATTTATAATCTTGTTCATCAATAAAAATAGTCTGTTTAGCTACGCCTCGATTATAAATATGATAATATGCGTCAGGATAAAATTCTTTAACTACGTTCTTCGCCGGCATAAATCTTATTATATACCTACAAGGTCCGACCCTGTAGGTTTAGAGTTGAAAAATAAAGGTAAAAAAAATAAGATGAGGTAATGACTGATTTTGTTCATCTTCATGTTCATACTCAATACTCACTTTTGGATGGTTTATGTAAACTTGACGAGCTGATTAAACGGGTAATTGAGTTGAAGATGAAAGCCATCGCTATTACCGATCACGGGGTGATGTATGGCGCCGTTAAATTTCATAATGCGGCTAAAAAAGCCGGTATCAAACCGATTATCGGTATCGAAGGTTATCTGACAACTCTTGACTGCCATGACAAATCTCCTGGTGCTCAGAAACAAACCTATCATCAGCTGTTCCTGGCTAAAAACTTTATTGGTTACCAAAATCTAATGCGCTTAACTACCTTAGCTAATTTGGAAGGCTACTACTATCGTCCCCGATTTGATTTTAAAGCTTTAGAAAAATATTCAGAAGGTTTAATCGCCACCTCTTCCTGTATTCAGGGTTTAATTCCTCAAATGATCCTGGACAACAATGACAAAGAAGCCATAAAGTACTGTCAATATTTTCAAAAACTGTTTCAAGACGACTTTTACTTGGAACTTCAGATTCACCAGGGTATCCCTGAATTGAAAAAAGTCAATCAAAAACTAATTGAGTTTTCCCGTCAGCTGGGAATTCCGCTTGTCGCTACTAATGATCTGCACTATGTGACTAAAGCTGATGCCAAAGCTCAGGATGCTTTATTGGCAATTCAAACCAAGACCGTTCTTTCTGATGCTAATCGACTCTCAATGATTAACTCGCCAGATTATTACTTAAAGTCCGCTGAAGAAATGAAACAACTTTTTCCTGACTTGCCTGATGCTTTAAATAATTCAGTTAAAATTGCCGATAAATGCAATGTCACTATTCCGACCGGGAAATGGATTCTCCCGAATTTTACTTTGCCTAAAGGTTTTAAAAAATCTGAAAACTATCTGGAATTTTTAGCTATTCAAGGCTTGAAAAAACGTTTTGCCAAAATTACTCCTGAACTGGAAAAAAGGCTGAAGTATGAACTTAAAATTATTTGTGACAAAGGTTTTGCCACCTATTTTTTAATTGTTCAGGACTTTGTTAACTGGGCTAAACAACATAAGATTCGGGTTGGTCCCGGCCGGGGTAGTGTTGCCGGTTCTTTGGTGGCATTTTCTTTAAGAATTACCACCATCGATCCGATCGAGCACAACATCCCTTTTGAACGGTTTATGAATCCTGAACGTCCCAGCCCGCCAGATATTGATCTGGATTTTGCTGATGACCGCCGGGATGAAGTCATTCACTATGTGGCCGAAAAATATGGCAAAGACCGGGTTGCCCAAATTATTACTTTCGGCAGTATGGAAGCTAAAGGTGCCATTCGGGATATTGGCCGGGTTTTAGGCATGCCTTACTCTGAACCTGACAAGATTTCAAAATTGATTCCTTATGGCTTTAGTATTGAAGAAGCCTTGATTAACAGCCAGGAACTTCAGGAATACTATAGTCAGCCTGAATTTAAAGAACTGATTAATTTAGCTAAAAAAGTTGAAGGAACTGCCAGGCACGCTTCAACCCACGCCGCCGGTGTCGTTATCGGTGACAAGCCCTTGACTGAGTATACTCCGCTTCAGCTTGAATCAAAAAATGAACGGATCATGACCCAATACGACATGTATTCGCTTGATTGTAATATTGATGCTGATGCGATTGGTTTGCTGAAAATCGACTTTCTGGGACTGCGAAATCTAACTACGCTTCAGAATGCCATAAATTTTGTCACTGAACAAGGCAAACCTAAAGTCGATATGTCAGAAATTCCTCTTGACGATCCGGCTGTCTATAAATTATTAAGTTTAGGTCATACCATTGGGATATTCCAGCTCGAATCAGGCGGTATGCGTTCAGTTGCCAAAAAACTTCTTCCTAATCGATTTTCTGATATTACCGCTATGGTGGCTCTTTATCGGCCAGGGCCAATGGACTTAATCGACGATTTTATTTCTGGTAAAAAAAATCCATCCTCAATTAAATATCCTCATGAGGACTTAAAACCGGTCTTGGCTGAAACTTACGGGATTGCGGTGTACCAGGAACAAGCTCTGCAAATTGCTAATGTTATGGCCGGTTACACTCTGGGTGAGGCGGATATTTTACGCCGGGCAATCGGTAAAAAAAAGCGGGTTTTAATGACCAAAGAAAGAACCAAGTTTATTCAACAATCCCGAGAAAAAGGGTATAACCGGGAAGTGGCTGAACGGGTTTGGGGTTATATCGAAAAATTTGTTGGTTATGGTTTTAACAAAGCGCACGCCACGGCTTATGCCATGATCTCTTACCAAACTGCCTATATGAAAGCTCATTATCCAGTTGAATTTATGGCTGCTCTTCTATCAGCTGAATCAAACGACAAGGACAAAATTCCCCTGGCAATTGCCGAAGCTAAACGAATGAAGATTAAAGTTTATCCACCGGATATTAACCGTTCCTGTATTGGCTTTACTATTATTAAAGATAAAACTTCCTTAAATGATCAGGCAATTGTTTTTGGTTTGTCAGCGATAAAAAATGTCGGTGAAGCCGCGATTGAGGCGATTATTAAAGCCAGGACTAAAAAGTTTTTTTCTTCTTTTACTGATTTTTGCCAACGGATTGACCAACAAAAGGTGAATAAAAAAGTTTTAGAAAGTTTAATTCAGGTTGGTGCTTTTGATGCTTTTGCCAAAAGAAGCCAATTATTATTATCTCTTGAAGACATTAGGCAAAAAGCCGCTGAAGCGCAAAAAATTCAAAACAGCCCGCAGGTCTCCATGTTTTCCGGTTCAGACACTCAGAAAACTGAAGCCATTGATAAGCTGGCCGAAGCTGAAGAATTTAGCAAAATTGATTTATTAAGCTTTGAAAAACAACTGCTGGGTTTTTACTTAACCGAACATCCCTTAGCTAAATCTTTGGAACAATTAAAATCTTTAGTTTCTCATCAAATCGGTGAACTGGATCCAAAGCTTCACGTTCACAAGACTGTTACAATTGGCGGCATTATTAAAGGCTTAAAGATAATTGTTACTAAAAAATCTAATCAGGAGATGGCCTTTGCTAATCTGGAAGATGATACCGGGTCGATTGAACTTGTAATTTTCCCCAAGCTTTATGCTTCAACTAAATCTTCCTGGATTAATGATCAACCGATTTTAGTCACTGGTAAAGTTGATATTAAAGACCGTTTAACTCTGATTGTAGATTCGGCGGTTAACCCTTCGTCTAAACTGGAATCTATTAATGAAAAGACAACCGAAAAGTCTCAAGAAATTACTTTGGAAATCAAACAATCGACTCCTAAAGATATTTTAGTCAGTTTAAATCAGCTTTTCCAATCCAATCCCGGCAATGACATAATCACTTTAAAATTAATTAACGGCGGCGAAACTAGAACAATCACCCTTCCTTATCCGATTAATTTTAACGTAATAAAAAAAGAAATTACTAGCATTTTGAAGCCTTTTAAGGTATAATGTTCTATGCTGCAAACTAAATACATTTTTGTTTCAGGTGGGGTATTATCAGGTCTCGGAAAAGGGGCAGTGACTGCTTCCTTAGCTCTTCTGTTAAAATCTCATGGTTATCAGGTCGTTCCGGTTAAATGCGAAAATTATTTAAATCTTGATTCCGGCTTAATTAACCCGATTGAACATGGTGATCCTTTCTTGTGTGAAGATGGTGCGGAAACTGATATGGATTTGGGTACTTATGAACGGTTTTTAGATCAAAATCTTTCCCGGCAAAACTTTATTACCATGGGTCAGATATATAAATCAGTTATCGATAAAGAACGGAACTTTTTTTACCATGGAGAAGACGTTGAAGCCATCCCTCATGTGACTGACGAAATTATTTCCCGCATTAAAGCTGTCACTAAAAAATTTAAAGCTGACTTCGTCTTGGTTGAACTGGGCGGGACAGTCGGTGAGTATCAAAACGCGCTTTATTACGAGGCTTCCCGGATTATGAAGCTTAAATACAAGGATCCGGTGTTAAATGTTCATGTTTCTTACCTGCCCACTCCGCCTCATTTAGGCGAACCAAAAACCAAACCGACTCAACTATCAGTTAAACTTCTAAACTCGATGGGAATTCAACCTGACTTTATCGTGGCTCGGGCTGATCGGTTTATTGATAATCGGCGTTTAGATAGATTTGCCTTGTTTTGTAATGTTGAACCAGACCATATTATCTCGGCCCCGGATGTTGAAAACATTCTTGAACTGCCGTTAATTTTTGCCAAACAAAAATTTTCTCAAAAAGTTTTATCTTTGTTTAAATTACCGGTAACTCAGCCGAAATTGAAAGCCTGGCATCATTTAGTTCAATTAATTAAACAGCCCAAAAAACAAACTGTCACCATTGCTATTGTTGGAAAATATTTTGCTACTGGTGATTATCATCTCAGTGACTCTTATGCGGCCTTGATTGAAGCCCTGAATCATGCTGGCTGGCACAATCAGGTTAAATTAAAATTAAAGCAAATTAATGCGGAAACGCTTGGTTCAAATCCAAGTCAACTATTGTCGGACTGCCAGGGAATTATTGTACCTATCGGTTGGGGGCCCAGAGGCGTGGAAGGCATGATTCAAGCAATTCAATATAGCCGGGAAAACAAAATTCCCTTTTTAGGCCTTTGTTTCGGCATGCAGTTAGCTGTTGTTGAATTTAGCCGTCATGTAGCTGGTTTAGCCCGCGCCAACACTACTGAAGCCGATCCTCATACTCCCTATCCGGTGATTCATATAATTCCGGAACAAAAACGAAACCTTAAATTACGGGCTTATGGCGGGACTATGCGTTTGGGTGCCTGGGATTGTAAGGTTAAATCAGCCACGCTTGCCTATAAAGCTTATAAAACCAATTTAATTTCCGAACGTCACCGTCACCGTTATGAATTTAATCAGAACTACGTCTCTCAATTAGAATCAGCTGGGTTAATTATTTCCGGACGGTCAATTAAAGAGAACTTGGTCGAAATTATTGAACTGCCGACATCTAAACACCCTTTCTTTATCGGAACCCAAGGTCATCCCGAGTACAAATCCAGACCCTTATCTCCGCACCCGATTTTTATTGATTTTATTCAGGCGGCCAAACTCTCTCTTGCATAAAACTTGATCCAAAGGTAAAATTCACTCTATTATGGCAATCTCAATTATTGTTAAAAATACTCAAATTTCTATCGGTGATACGGTTAAAGTTAAACAGGGGTTTGTAGTCGAGAACAAACCTCAAACTCAATCATTCCAAGGCATAGTTATTAGTATCAAAGGCAGAAAACCGGGAACAACTTTTACGGTTAGAAAAATTTCCGCTGATAGTATTGGTGTTGAAAAAATTTGGCCGGTTGACAGCCCGTCAATTATAAAAGTTACCCTGATAAAATCAGGCAATACCCGAAGAGCTAAACTCTACTTCTTAAAAAACCGGATTGGGAAAACCGCTCTTAAAGTTAAATCAGATAAGACTAAAGTGGTAAAATAATCTCACAGGGCCGTTAGCTCAGTTGGTAGAGCAGTTGCCTTTTAAGCAATTGGTCACAGGTTCAAGTCCTGTACGGCTCACATTTCTTCAGGCCCCGTCGTCTAACGGTTAGGACACTACCCTTTCAAGGTGGTGATATGGGTTCAATTCCCGTCGGGGTCACTTCATTTATGAATCCGTTAAAATACTGTTTTATTTTCGTTACCTATATCTGGCTGAGATTTGATCTTATTTTATGGATCGCTTTTAAAAATGACTGGACTCCCCGTTATGAATTTTTAGCGACAATATTTGGCGAAGAAGATGCGGAAAAGTTCTTAAAATACCGGGTCAAACTGGTTAAAGCCAGAAATAAAGTTTTACCGCCGCTGATCCATTACTCTCAAGTAGAAAAAAAGGCCGCCATATTTTTGACTACAAATCCGGAAACAAAATCCGGCCGGGAACAAAGGCTGGCAATTATTAATCAATTAACTTTTTGGGCTCTGGATCCGGAAATTAACCGGTCAAATATCGACAGTTATCGAACTCGTTATGCCATAGTTAATTGTCTGCTCAATCAAATGTTTCATAATGGTTTAATCAGTGAAGTGAATCTAATTCTGGCTAGTTTAAAGAAGATTGTTTTTTCCCGGGTAACTTATCTTGGGGCTAAAGGAGAAATTTCTCCAATAGTTCATGATGTTATTCTTTCCGGAACCGCGGTCATTTTAACTTCCCACCTTGATGAAATCGTTCGTCGCCGTGATGAAAAACTTGATAAATATACTAAAGTAAAACTAATAAAGGAAATTCATAAAGCTAAAGGCCAAACCGGTTCATTGGCATTTTCCGGAGAAGCCCGTCAGGATGATGACTTTAAAAATAAATATCCTTTACCGAATTATCAGGCTAAATTGCTCTGGAAAATCATAACCCACTATCAATTCTCTGCCTGGCCGGAATCACGAGAAAAAGCCAACTCGCTGATAGCCAGTTTTCAAAAAAAATTAGGTTTTTCGCCCCAAGAGCTATTTACCCACCTAAAATCATGATATATAATAAAAATACTAACTATGGCTTTGCATATATCAATATCGGCCCAGCCGATTTTTAGTTTGGGTTTTTTTGAATTTACCAACTCAATGCTGGTAAGTTTATTAGTTACGCTTGTTCTGTCGATAATCGCTATTAAATTCTCCCTTTTTTTAAAAAATAAAAAAAAGTCAGATTTTTATTTAATGGTCCAAACTATCCTTGAATCATTCTACGAATTTGTTCAATCAATCACTCCTCAGCAGGCCAGTCGTTTTTTTCCGCTTATCGCTACTATTTTCTTATTCGTCATGCTGGGTAGTTGGGCTGGTTTACTGCCGGGAAGTGAAACCATCGGCTTCAACAAAATTGTTAACGGAGCCGCTCATTATGTTCCATTTTTTCGTGGCGGGACTGCAGACCTTAATATTACTTTAGGCTTGGCTATCTTCGCTGTTGTCAGCATTCAAGTTTACGGTTACAAGTCAAAAGGCATCAAGTATTTTAAAAAGTTTTTTGATTTTAGCAGTCCGATTAACTTCTTTGTCGGGTTTCTGGAACTTATTAGCGAATTTGCCAAAATTATCTCTTTTGCCTTCCGGTTGTTTGGTAATATTTTTGCCGGTGAGGTTTTATTAGCGGTGATTGCTTTTTTAATACCGGTTTTTGCCTCTCTGCCGTTTATGGGACTGGAAATATTTGTCGGCTTTATTCAAGCTTTAGTTTTTGCTACATTAACTTTAGTCTTTATTAATATCGCTACCAGCGATCATCATTAATATTATTTATTAGGAGGATATTATGTCTGACAGTAACGTCATAGTTGGGGCTACTATCGCCATTGGCGGTATTGGCCCGGCGATTGCTATTGGTTTAATTGTTTCTAAAGCCCTTGAAGCAATCGGCCGTAATCCTGAAGCCGCTTCCAAAGTGCAAACCGTCATGATTTTAGGTGTTGCCTTTGCTGAAGCTATTGCGATCTATTCCTTAGTCATCGCTTTAATTTTAAAATTTGTTTAACATTAACCTTTAGGAGAAAGCCATGTCGATACAATGGTATCAACTTTTGTTTCAGATTATTAACTTTGGTATTTTAATTCTGGTGTTGAAAAAGTTTTTATACCAGCCGATTATTACTGTTATTAATCAACGGAATAAAAAAATTGAAGACTCGATCAAAGCGGCAGAGGCTACTTTGAAAGAAAAAGCTAAAATTGAAGAAATTAAAAAACAGGTCGTGGCTGAAGCAGAAAAGGAAGCCGTGAAAATTGTTGAAGCCGCTCGTCAGGAATCTGATAAAACTGCTAAACAAATTCTGGATACAGCCAGGATTGAGGCCTCTGGCGAAGTTGATAAAAAACTTAAAGCCATGTCAGAAAAACTGTCAGAAGAAGAAAAACAAATTACCGGCCGGATCACCGATTTAGTCATTAAAGCTACCACTCAGGTTCTGCAAGGCAATTTATCTGTTAACCAGCAAAGAAACATTATTGACCAGGAAATTAAAAAATTGAAAATAACCTAATATTAATCATCATGAAGGACTCTCAACAAATCGAAGCCATTACTGAAGCCATTATCAATTATCTTGAGCTGAATCGGGCCTTGGATCTATTACCCCAAATTGCCCAAAAGTTAACTGAAAAAAGTTGGGTTAAAATCGATCCCAACTTAGCTCTAGTCTCTGCCCCAATCAAGTTATCGGCTTCTCAGCTTAAATTGGTACAATCGACTCTATCTTCACAGCTTAAACGGCAAATTAGGGTTAAAGCTAAAGTCGATCCTTCAATTATTGCTGGTTTTAAGATCAATATTGCCGGAAAAATTATTGATGTGACTGTTAATCGCCGTCTCAAATCCTTAAAAGAAACAGTAATCTATGATTGACTTGCAAAAACTTATCCTTGATCGTATTGAACAGTTTACTCCTGACTTGACTGCTAAAAGTGTCGGTCGGATTATCACTCTGGGTGATGGTGTGGCAACTATCAGTGGTTTAAATGATGCGATGATGTCTGAAATTCTAGAATTTCCCCAAAAAACTTACGGTTTAGTTTTGAACCTTGAAAAACATTCTGTCGGTGCGATTATTTTGGGCGATGCTAAACACTTAAAAGAAGGCGATGAAGTCGCTACTACGGGAAAAATTCTTCAAATCCCTGTTGGTGAGAATTTAATCGGCCGGGTCATTGGTTCCTTGGGTAATCCCTTAGATGGATTACCGGTTCCTAAAGTGTTGTCTTCTAATCCATTAGAAAAAATCGCTCCTGGCGTTATTACCCGTGAAATGGTCAACCAGCCGGTTCAAACCGGAGTAATTGCAGTCGATAGCATGATTCCGATTGGTCGGGGACAAAGAGAGTTAATTATCGGCGATCGTTGCACCGGTAAGTCTTCGATTGCCTTAACTACGGTGATTAATCAAAAAAAGAAAAATCTTATCTGTATTTATGTGGTTATCGGCCAAAAAGCCGCTTTTACTGCTCAACTTCAAGAAACCTTAAAACGATTTAAAGCCATGGATCATACGATTATAGTGGCTGCTAACGCGGCTGACGCTCCGGCTTTACAGTATCTGGCTCCCTATGCTGGTGCGGCTATCGGCGAATACTTTGCTGCTCAGGGCAAAGACGCTCTGGTTATTTACGACGATCTATCCAAACATGCCTGGGCTTATCGGGAGTTATCTTTACTGCTGCGTCGTCCTTCCGGCCGTGAAGCCTACCCCGGTGATATTTTTTATCTTCATTCCCGTTTACTGGAACGGGCTGTTAAGTTAAATAAAACTCATGGCGGTGGCTCAATTACTGCTCTTCCAATTATTGAAACCCAAGCTGGTGATGTCTCGGCTTATATCCCTACTAATATAATTTCCATTACTGACGGCCAAATATATTTAGAGTCAGATTTGTTTAACGCGGGCATTAGACCAGCTATAAATGCCGGTCTGTCTGTTTCTCGGGTTGGCGGCAATGCCCAAGTTAAAGCTATGCGCCAAGTTGCCAGTAAATTAAGAATGGACCTGGCTCAATATCGGGAAATGGCTGCCTTTGCTCAATTTTCTTCTGATCTTGATCCGGTTACTAAAGCCCAGCTTGACCGAGGCGCTAAGATTACGGAAATATTAAAACAAGGCTGGGATGTGCCGATGCCGGTTGAAGATCAGGTTTTAATCATTTGGTCGGTAACCAACGGTTATCTGGACCAAACGCCTTTAGATAAAGTTAAAACTTGGCAAACAGAATTTATCAAGTTTATTTATTCTACTCTGCCGGATTTGTTGGAAACTGTTTCGAAAGAAAAGATTCTCTCTGATAAAACTCTTAAATTATTAACGAAAACTGTTATAAAATTTAATCAAGCTCATAAAGATCTTAGCATTCCTAAGGAGGCTGAAACCTAAACTATGAGTTCAGATAAAATTATTAAGCGACGGATCCGTTCTTCTAAAAACATTTCCCAAATCACCAAAGCCATGGAGATGATTTCTGCTTCTAAAATGCGCCGGGCACAGGATATGGCTCTGTCCTCCCGGCCTTATTCAGATAAAATGGTCGAGATTATTACTGCTCTTGCTTTAAAAGCCAAAGGTCATCTTGACCATTTTTTGCTAAAAGATCCGCGAATCAACTGGCTTGATGAAAAACCTTTTAATGTTCTGATTTTACTTTTGTCAACCGATAAATCTTTATGCGGCGGTTTAAACTCAAATTTATTCCGGGGACTGGAAAACTGGTTAAAAGATTTACAAACCGTTTACAATCTCCCGGCTAATTTTAAACTAACCTTTGTGACTCTTGGCAAAAAAGCCAAAGAGCATATTTTAAAAACTAACCGTTTTCTCTCAGCTGAATTTGGTCAGTTTGGTGACCAACCCAGCTTTGCTGATATTCTGCCAATCTCTAAAATGGTAATATCCGGCTTTGCCAAAGATGAATTTCAGATGTCCTTTATGGCTTATATGAAGTTTATTTCTACGATCTCTCAAAAGCTGGAAGTTAAACAGCTTTTACCTATCAGAACCGAAGAAATCACCGGAACAACCCTTGAAAATCAAACTGATTATCTTTTTGAACCAAAGGCTGAAGAAATTTTTTCCAAACTTTTGCCTCAGTACATTGAACTTCAGCTTTATCATGTTTTACTGGAATCAATCGCCAGTGAGCATTCGGCTCGAATGGTGGCCATGAAGAATGCTAATGAAAATGCTTTGGATATTGTCAATCAACTGACTTTAGAATATAACCAAGCTCGCCAAGCCAGAATTACCAATGAGTTATTGGATGTTATCGGTGCCAGGATGGCACTAGAATAAACTTATGAAACAAACCGGCTATATATCTCAAATTATTTCCGTAGTTGTGGATGTCACCTTTACTGGAGATCTGCCGAAAATTTATGATGCTCTTGAGGTAACCAAAGCCGATGGTTCAAAAATAATTTTAGAAGTTCAACAGCATTTAGGTAACAATCAGGTCAGAACAATTGCTATGGGTTCAACTGACGGCCTTAAACGCAATCTGACCGTAGTCAATACTAATAAGCCTATATCTGTTCCGGCTACTAATAAAGCTTTAGGCAGGCTGTTTAACGTAATTGGTGACACAATTGATGATGGTCCCAAGGTTAACGAAACTAAACTAACTTCAATTCACAAAGATCCGCCCAAATTTACCGATATTGAACCCCGTCCGCAAATATTGGAAACCGGGATTAAAGTCATTGACTTGATCTGTCCCTTCGTCAAAGGCGGGAAGGTCGCTGCTTTTGGCGGCGCCGGTGTCGGCAAAACCGTGATTATTCAGGAATTGATTAGAAACATTGCTGAAGAACATTCCGGTCATTCGGTCTTTGCCGGAGTCGGTGAAAGAACCAGAGAAGGCAATGATCTTTATCATGAAATGAAAGAGACCGGGGTTTTGAAAAATACGGTTATGGTCTTCGGCCAAATGAATGAACCGCCTGGAGCTCGTTTAAGAGTCGCCCTTACCGCCCTTACTTTTGCTGAACATTTCCGGGATGATCAAGGCGAGGATGTTTTACTTTTTATTGATAATATTTTTCGCTTTTCTCAGGCAGGCAGTGAGGTTTCGGCTCTTTTAGGCCGGATTCCATCCGCAGTCGGTTATCAACCGACCTTAGCCTCAGAAATGGCGGCTTTGCAGGAAAGAATTACTTCTACTAAAAAAGGTTCAATTACTTCGTTTCAAGCGGTTTATGTCCCGGCCGATGATTACACTGATCCGGCTCCGGTTACCACCTTTTCTCATCTTGATTCCAGTCTTTCCTTGGAACGGTCTTTGGCTGAACAAGCTCTTTATCCGGCAGTTGACCCGCTGGCATCTTCTTCCAAGATTCTTTCTCCTGACTTTGTTGGTGAAGAACATTATCTAGTCGCTAGGGGAGTGCAAAAAGTTCTTCAGCGTTATAAAGATCTTCAGGATATTATTGCTATTTTAGGCATCGATGAGTTATCTGATGAAGATAAACTGACTGTTTCCCGGGCTCGAAAAATCCAGCGTTTCTTAACTCAGCCTTTTTATGTGGCTGAACAATTTTCCGGGATCCAAGGCCGTTATGTCAAAATCAAAGATACGATTAAAGGTTTTAAAGAAATTCTGGCAGGCAAACACGATAGTCTGCCTGAACAGGCATTTTATATGATTGGTATTATTGATGAAGCCGTGGCCAACGCTAAAAAAATCTAAGCTATGCCCAATAAACTTCACCTGACGGTTATTACCCAGGAAAAAAAGGTTTTAGAAGATGACGTTGATATAGTCTTAGCTCCTGGCTTTGCCGGTCAGATCGGTTTACTCCCAGGACATATTGGTTTATTAACCAAATTAGAACCAGGTGAATTATATATTATTAAAGGTCCCTCAATGATGGTTTTAGCTGTTTCCGGAGGCCTATTGGATATTCATAACGACTCAGTCAGTGTTATGGCCGACAGCGCTACCCGGGCTGACGAAATTGACATTGCCAAAGTTGAAGTTGCTAAGCAAAAAGCTGAAGAAGCTTTAAGAGAAAAACTGTCTGACAAAGAGTTTATTATCGCCGAGGCTGATCTTCGTAAAGCGGTTTTGGAGTTAAAAGTCGCTAAAAAACGTTATCGCCATCAAACCCAATTCCCGGAATGAAACTTTCTCTCGCCCCTGATATAAAAAAAATAGTCAATCAAGTCCAAGCTAAACTGAAAATACCTTATATTGATACTAAGCGGATTATCTGTTTTAGAAGCCATGGGGCTACCGCCAGAGCCAGAGCCAGAATTTGGGGATTTCCTAATATTTGGCAAATGGCCTTAAAACTTCCAGCTTACTATTGTCTAGAAATAATTTCAGAAAAATTTGACTATCTTAGTTTGGAAGATAAAATTAGGATAATTATTCATGAACTGATGCATATTCCTAAAAATTTTTCCGGGGCGTTGTTGCCTCATCATGGACGGGGTAAAGTAAAAATTGACACAAAAACTATAGAAAACATTTATAAAACCTATTTTAAAAAATGATTTATATTTTCCACGGCGATAATTTTGTTGTTAGCCGTCAAAGCTTAAATCAGGCTTTATCTATTAAACCGAAACGTTTTGATGGTCTGAATTTATCATCCGAATCTTTAACTCAGGCTTTAGAATCTAATCCGCTGTTTCAGGAAAATCAGCCAATCCTAATTGAAAACTTACTTACCTTACCTCGGTCTAAACTTAAAGAAAGTTTAATTAAACTTGTTCTCTCAAACCAAGACAAACAAATTTATCTTTGGGAGAAAAAAATCCTCACTCCGGCAGTTAAAAAGCAGTTTAGTAAAGCCCAAGTTCAGGAGTTTAAACTGCCTCCTTCCTTATTTAATTTTTTAGATAGTTTAAAAGTAGCTGACTTTCGCTTGAGTCTAATCCACAGCCCCGCTGAACTGGTTTTTTACCTGTTCCATCGCCGTGTATCCCAGTTAATTCAGGTTCAGACTGATCCGCAATCAGTCAAAGCCGTTTCCTGGCAGCTGGGGAAGCTTAAATCTCAGGCAAAATCTGTATCTTTAACTAAATTGCTGGAGCTTCATAAACAGTTATTAGAAATTGATGAACAAATTAAAACTGGCCAAACTGATGTTCCCTTATCAACTCAGCTTGATCTATTGCTAACTACTCTTTAGAATATTTATCTAGGAGACAAAATGAAAGCTGTATTTTCCGATAATATTTTCCGGGGTTATGACATAAGAGGCCAAGTGCCTAATGAATTAAACTCAGCCGGTGCCTATGTTTTAGGTCAAACTTATGGCACCTATTTGTTTCAACGCCGGATTAATCAAGCTGTTGTCGTTCGGGATAACCGGGTTCACGGAGAAATGATTAAAAACGCTTTTGTTAAAGGGCTTGTTTCTACAGGTGTTAATGTGATTGATCATGGTTTAGGCCTGGTTTACTTTATGTACTTCTCTCAGTACTATAATCAGTCTAAGGGCGGCGTTTCTGTTTCTGCTTCGCATAATCCCAAAGAATACAATGGTTTCAAATTGGCGGTTGGTTTTTCCGATACCATGATTACCGAAGAAATAAATGAATTTAAAAAACTGGTTAAATTGGGAAAGTTTATTAAAGCCAAAAGCCCAGGCAAAATTACTAAACAAAATATTTTTTCTGCTTACTTAAAAGATCTTCATAAAAGAATCACGCAAAAACTTAATTTTAAAATTGTTCTTGATGGTGGTAA
The DNA here is from genome assembly GCA_043803225.1 of Candidatus Beckwithbacteria bacterium. GTDB lineage: Bacteria > Patescibacteriota > Microgenomatia > UBA1400 > CG1-02-47-37 > JAZDKF01. Next base: position 33,852 of record JAZDKF010000047.1, on the reverse strand, counting down.
TTGCACCCCGTCACTTTTTATTCCTCGGCTCTTAAGAAGTTTCGGCTGCCAGGTAATTACTCAAAATACTTCACTTGATGGCAATTTTCCTCTCGGTACTCCTGATCCAACTGAATCTGACTATCTTGACCGTCTTGGCAAAGGCGTAATCAAACAAAAGGCTGATTTAGGAATCTGCTACGATCCTGATGGTGATCGTTTGGGGGTAGTGGATGAAAACGGTTCTAAAATCTGGAACGATGTTTTAGTGGCTTTATTTGCTAAAGATGTGATTGATTCACTTCCCGGAGCGCCGATTGTTTTTAATACTCTTTGCTCGAAGATTGTATCTGATACGATTACTCAAGCCGGAGGTCAACCGATTATTTGGTTAACCGGCCATTCCTTTATTAAAGCTAAGGTCAAAGAAACCCGAGCGCCTTTTGGCGGTGAGCTTTCGGGCCATTTTTTCTTTATGGATAATTTTTATGGCCATGATGACGGTGCTTTTGCTACTTTAAGGCTTTTGGCTTATCTTGACCGGACGAAACAATCACTTAAAACTGCGGTCGCTAAACTGCCCCACTACTATTCTAGTCCTGAAATCAAACTCGGGCTCCCTGATATAATTAAATTTGATTTTGTAAAAAATATTATCGGAAAAGATTTGAAAAAACTTTATCCTCAAGCAAATTATGTAGAAATCGACGGTGTCAGAATGGATACAAAGGAAACTATGGCGATAGTCCGTGCCAGCCAAAATGGTCCTTATATTACTATTAAATTTGAAGGTAAAACTCAAAAACAATATAATCGATTAAAAAGTCAACTAAAAACAATATTTAAATCTCATCCCGAAATAGATTTTACTTATGGCGTCAATGTCGACGCAATTAATAATTAATATGAATTTGCTTGACAATCTTTCCTTCCAACAAAAATTAGATAAAGAAAACTTATATAGTTCAATCACTAATTTATACCTGCAATGCCAGCATGCTTTTAGAGAAGTTCAATTAATTAAAGTGCCAAGCAAACCTATTCAAAATTTAATCATGTCCGGCATGGGCGGTTCAGGCTTAGCTGCCAGAATAGTCCAATCTTTGTACGCTGATCAATTGCCCGTCCCTCTTTATATAATTAATGATTATCATCTGCCTATATGGGCCAATTCTAAAACTTTAATCATTTGTTCCAGCTATTCCGGTACCACTGAAGAAACTGTTCAAACTTTAAAAGAAGCTCTGGTAAAAAAATGTCAGATTATCGTTATCTGTGCCGGTGGGGAATTGGCCAAATTAGCCCAAAAATATTATTTACCGATTTATAAAATCAATCCAAAATATAATCTTTCGAAACAGCCTCGAATGGCGATTGGCTATTCCTTAATTGGTCAGCTGGCCTTACTCAGCCAGGCTGGATTACTCAAGCTAACATCAACAGCCATTGCTTCCTTAAAACCAATAATGGCCCAAATAGTAGATCATAATAAAAGAGAATTGCCTCAATCCCAAAATCCGGCAAAAAAACTGGCAACAGCGATGCATTCGAAACAAATTATCATGGTCGCCGCTGAACATCTAACCGGGGCTTTTCATGTCATTAAAAATCAAATGAATGAAAATGCTAAACAACTGTCTCATCGTCACGACTTGCCTGAATTAAATCATCACTTAATGGAAGGTTTAAAATTTCCCGAAACTAATAAAAAACACGTAGTGTTTTGGATGCTTAATTCGTTACTTTATTCAAAAAGAATGCAAACTCGGGTGGATTTAACTTTAGACGTAATAAATAAAAACGGCCTTAACGCCGTTGAATTTGTGCCTCAGGCTAAAACTAAGTTAGCCCAAGTTTTTGAAGTGATTCAATTTGGGGCATTCGTTAACTACTATCTTTCAGTCTTAAATAAACTTAATCCGACTCCAATTCCTTGGGTAGATTATTTCAAGGCTAAACTTATAAAGGCTTGCCATGAATCAGCATAGTTTATTGGTTAATTTTAATCAGGTCGGTAAATCGGACATTGCTCTGGTTGGTGGTAAAGGCGCTAACTTAGGTGAGATGATCAATGCCGGTTTTCCGATTCCACCTGGTTTTATCGTCACTTCTCAGGCTTACTATCAGGTTATCGAAACCAACCATCTTAAACCGATAATTAAAGCTATTCTTAATCAAATTGATCCCAAAGATATTCAATCTTTGAATCAAGCCTCATCTAAAATTAAGAAACTTATTCTCCAGGCTGATATTCCTCAAGAACTAGCAACTGAAATTATCAAAAACTATCTTCAACTCGGTTTAAATAATCGCCACTGTTTAGTCGCCGCCCGATCCTCAGCTACTGCTGAAGATCTGCCTGATGCCTCCTTTGCTGGTCAGCAGGAAACTTTTTTAAATATTCAAGGTGAAGCTAATCTGATTCAAAGCATTCGTGCTTGTTGGGCGTCTCTTTTTGAACCTCGAGCAATTTTTTACCGTCAGGAAAAAGGTTTTGATCACTTTCAAGTAGGTATTGCTGTACCGGTTCAAAAAATGGTTCAGAGTGAAATTTCCGGCATTATGTTTACTGTCAACCCGGTAACTAACAATAAAAATCAAATTGTGATTGAAGCCATTTGGGGCTTGGGTGAAAAAATAGTTCAAGGCGCTTATACTCCTGATCACTATCTTATCCAAAAGCTTTCTTGGAAAATCTTACAAAAACAAGTCAATCAGCAAAATAAGCAGTTAACTTGGGTAAAAGATAAAAACAAAGAAATTAAACTTCCAAAAAACAAAAAACAGCAAGCTAAATTAATTGACGAACAAATTCTTGATTTAGCCAAACTAGGCCAAAAAATTCAACAGCATTATTTTTTCCCTCAAGATATAGAGTGGGCAATTGCCAATAATAAAATTTATATTGTTCAGTCCAGGCCGATAACCACGCTTAATTTAAATCCTCTAAAAGAAGCTCCGGTTAACTTATCCAAACTTAAACTCATTCTTAAAGGTGAACCAGCCAGTCCGGGGATTATTGCCGGCCACGTAAAACAGCTTTCATCAGCTAAAGAAATTAATAAGTTAATAAGCGGAGAGATTTTAGTAACGGACATGACAACTCCAGACTTTGTTCCGGCGATGAAAAAAGCTTCAGCCATAGTCACTAATAAAGGCGGACAAACTTCTCATGCGGCTATCGTCTCCCGGGAACTAGGTATTCCCTGTATTGTCGGCACCGGTAACGCTACCAAAGTACTAAAAACTGGCTCGGTGATCACTATTAACGGTCAAACCGGAGAAGTTTTTAGCGGCGGGATTATTTTAAGAGAAAAAATAATTAAACCTGAATCAAAAGCTTCAGCCAAAATCTCAAAAATTTCTCCTTCAAAGCTTCAGCCTGATACTTTAATCACTGCTACTAAGCTTTATGTTAATTTGGGTGAACCTGATCTGGCTTCAATTATCAGCCAAAAAAACGTTGATGGCGTTGGCTTGCTCCGAGCCGAGTTTATGATTGCCCAAATCGGTACCCATCCTAAAAAAATGATTGTTGATAAAAAACAACAACAATTTATCGATCAGCTCACTTCCGGTTTAACTCAATTCGCCAAGGCCTTTTATCCTCGTCCGGTGGTCTATCGGGCAACTGATTTTAAAACTAATGAATATGCCAACTTAATTGGCGGCAAAGCCTATGAGCCAATTGAACCAAACCCTATGCTCGGATTTAGAGGCGCTTATCGTTACTTAGTTGATGAACCAGTTTTTAATCTGGAACTTCAGGCTCTAAAATATTCCCGGGATAAACTTGGGCTAAAAAATCTCTGGTTAATGCTGCCTTTTGTCAGGAATATTGCTGAACTGCAAAAGGTTAAAAAAATTATTTCCTCTAATGGTTTAATCAGATCAGCTAACTTTAAACTTTGGCTCATGGTGGAGATTCCGGCCAATGTGATCTTACTTGAAGATTTTATTGACCAGGGGATTGATGGTGTTTCTATCGGCTCCAATGATTTAACCATGTTAACTTTAGGGGTCGACCGGGATAATAGCGAAGTTGCCAGTGAGTATGACGAACTTAATCCGGCGGTTTTATCCTTAATCGAATCTACGGTAAAAATCTGTCTAAAGAAAAAAGTTACTTGTTCTATCTGCGGTCAGGCGCCTTCACTTTATCCTGATTTAACTGAAAAACTAGTTAAGTGGGGTATTACCAGTATATCCGTTACTCCCGATATGATTGACCAAACCAGAAACATAATTTACCAGGCTGAGAAAAAACTTATAAATGGCTAAAATCACGAAAATTAATGCCCGGGAAATTTTAGATTCTCGAGGCAATCCGACGATTGAAACTACTCTTTGGCTTGATTCCGGTCATTTTGGCCAAACCAGCATTCCTTCCGGTGCTTCAAGCAGTAAATACGAAGCGGTAGAGCTCCGTGATAATGATCCTTCCCGTTTCAATGGTCTAGGCGTTTTAAAAGCAGTTAACCTGGTTAATCAAGTTCTCGGCCCAAGACTAATTGGTTTGGATCCGGCTCAACAGACGAAACTGGATCAACTCTTAATTGATCTTGATGCTACTTCGAATAAAAGTAAATATGGGGCTAATTCCATTCTTTCAATTTCGATCGCCAACCTTAAGGCTGCTGCTGCCTACTTTCAACTGCCTGTTTACCAATATCTGCATCAGAAATATTCTTTGATCAAAAATTTATCTAAAATGCCCAGCCCGACTTTTAATATTATTAATGGCGGTGCCCATGGCGCCGGCAATCTGGACTTTCAGGAATTCCATTTAATTCCTTCAACTCGATTTCCCTACCATCAATCCTTACAAATTGGCATCGAAGTTTACAACCATTTGAAAAACGTTCTTATCCACCGGAAGGCAATTCACTCAGTTGGCGATGAAGGCGGCTTTGCTCCTGATTTATTTACCAACTTAGATGCCTTAGAAGTCATCTTAGAAGCAATCCAAGCCACCCAGTATAAATTTACTACTGATGTCTTTTTAGGCTTAGATGTTTCTGCCGATCATTTTTTTCAACACGGACAGTATCAAATTAAAGATCGGGCTCAACCTTTTAGCCAGGATGAACTGATTACTTACTATCAACAGCTAAACCAGGAGTATCATCTTTTTTCTTTGGAAGACGGCTTAGATCAGGATGCTTGGCTAGGCTGGACCAAACTGACTGAAGTTTTAGGTGCTAATACTTTAATCGTCGGCGATGATCTTCTTTCTACTAACCAGGAACGGGTTAAAAAAGCAATCGAAACCAAAGCTTGTAATGCAATTTTAATCAAGCCTAATCAAATCGGCACGCTCTCAGAAACAATTGAGGTAATAAAGTATTGCCGAGAACATCAATTTAAAATTATTGTTTCTCATCGATCAGGTGAGACAAACGATACTTTTATTGCTGATTTAGCCGTGGGTATTGGCGCCGATTTTACTAAGTTTGGTGCTCCAGCCAGAGGGGAAAGAATTGTTAAATATAATCGGCTTCTGGAAATCGAACAGGAGCTAAAATTAGTATGACCCAGCCAGTAGTTTTAATTATTTTGGATGGTTGGGGAATTGCTCCGCCCGGACCTGGTAATGCCATTACTCAGGCACGCTTGCCATTCTACCGCCAACTTTTATCCGCCTATCCCTCAACAAAACTCTCTGCTTCAGGCGAGGCAGTTGGTTTGCCTCACGGAGAAGACGGAAATACTGAAGTCGGTCATATAAACTTAGGCGCTGGTCAAATAGTCTTTCAGGATTTACCTCGGATCAATATGGCTATTGCTGACGGTAGTTTTTTTCTAAATCCCAGCCTGAATCAGGCTATAAATCATTCACTGACTAACCATTCGACCTTGCATTTAATTGGTTTAATTGGTTCCGGCGGAGTTCATGCCAATAATGAACATTTGTTTGCTCTGATTAAATTCGCCAAGCAAAAAAATATTCAAAGATTGGCTCTTCACCTTTTTACTGACGGCCGTGATTCACCGCCGACTACTTCCCAAATCTATTTAAGCCAAATTCAGTCACTATTAGAGACTATTAATTTAGGCGTAATTGCTTCAGTTATAGGTCGGTATTACGCCTTGGATCGGGATTTTCGGTGGGAAAGAACTCAAAAAGCTTATGATTGTTTAACCTTAGGCACAGGTTTAAAAACTACCTCCCTAAACCAGGCAATTCAAAAATCCTATATCCGGCAAAAATCCGATGAGTTTATTGAACCGACTAATATCACTGATGAAAGCAATACTCCGCTTGCCTTAATCCAAGATAATGATGCCGTCATTTTTTTTAACTTCAGGGTTGACCGGCCGCGTCAATTAACCAAGGCTTTTGTTATGCCGGACTTTGAAACCAATGCTAATCAATTGGCTTTTGATCCGTTTGCCGATCGTTATCTTCACAGCCACCTTCCCACCAAAGCCACCACAAATCCAGTTTTTAAACGTCAAAAAGTCTTGAAAAACTTATGTTTTGTTACTATGACTGAATATCAGGCAAATTTACCTTGTTTAGTCATGATGCCTCCGGTTCATGTTGACCTGCCTTTGTCCCGAATCATCAGTGAAGCCAATTTAAGACAATTAAAAATGGCTGAAAGTGAAAAAGAACGATTTGTGACTTACTATTTCAACGGTCTTCGAGAACAACCTTTTGCTGAAGAAGACTGGCAGATAATTCCTTCACCTAACATTTCTACTTATGACCTAAAACCGGAAATGTCAACTCCTCAGTTGTCGAAAAGTTTAATCGCCAAATTGAAAGATCGAATCTATCAATTTATTTTAATTAATTTGGCTTGTCCGGATATGGTAGGACATACCGGTAATTTAACTGCCAGTATTAAGGCATGCGAAGCAGTGGATATCTTTTTATCTCAAGTGATTCCGGTGATTCTCGCTTTAGACGGGATCGCCATTATAACTGCCGATCATGGCAATGTTGAAGAAGTTATCAATCTTCAGTCCGGTGAAATTGATACCGAACACTCCGCCAATCCGGTTCCCTGTATTATTATCAACTCCAAGTTCCAAAATCAGTCAATCAATCTTAATCAGGGAATTTTGGCTGATATTGCTCCGACTATATTAAAATTACTGGAAATTCCTAAACCTAGCCAAATGATCGGAAAAAGTTTAATTTAAATCATGGACTTGACCTCGCTCTTTGCACCAAAAACTATCGCACTTGTCGGTGCTTCAGCCAATCCGAAAAAACTCGGTTATCAATTACTGAGCAAGCTGAAAACTTCTAATTTAAAATTATTTCCGGTTAATCCTCATGAGTATTTAATTCAAGGTTTGAAAGCCTATCCGACTCTTTTAGACATTCCCGGTGCTGTTGACTTAGTCATTGTTGCTGTCCCAGCTCAGATTGTTAATCAAATCGCTACTCAAGCCGTAGCTAAAAAAGTTAAATCTCTGGTGATCATCTCTGCCGGATTTTCTGAAACCGGGAAAATCGGACACGAATTGGAATTGACTTTGCAAAAAACCTGTCAAAAAGCCGGTATAAATTTGCTTGGCCCGAATGTTTTAGGTTTTGCTAATCCCCGAAAACAATTAGATATTACTTTTGCTAAAACTGCTCCGCCTTCAGGAAATATCGGTCTAATCTCCCAGTCAGGGGCGATTGGTTCTTTTCTGTTTGACTGGGCTAAATCGGAAAATTTAGGTTTTTCTCTTTTTGTTTCTTTGGGTAACCGGGCTGGATTGACTGAAACTGATTTTTTAACCTATCTAAGTCAAGATCCGAATACTAAAGTCATTGGTCTTTATCTTGAGTCATTTGCTGACGGCAAAAAATTCATGAAGACAGCGAGCCAAGTCACTCTGAAAAAACCGCTTATTGTTATTTTTGGCGGCCAAACTCAAGTTGGTAAAAAAGCTGCTTTGAGCCATACTGCCGCTTTAAGCCCGCAAATTGAAATTATTAAAACCGCTCTGGATCAATCTGGCTGTATTCAGGCTGAAAATTTAGAAAACTTTACCGACTTGCTGGAAATTTTCAGTTTAGAGCCAAAACTAATTGATCATGATTTGGTAATTATTACTAATGCCGGCGGTCCGGGAATTTTAGCCAGTGATCAGGCTTTTCAATCTCAGTTGGAAATCACCCCGCTGTCCTTAAGCACCGCCGAGAAATTAAAAACTGCCGTACCTCAAGCTCAAATAAACAATCCCATTGATCTGATTGGAGATGCCATGGCCGATCGATTTCAAAAAGCTCTAAGCGTTATTGTTCAGGATCAGCTCAAAGACGCCTTTTTAATTATTCTTACTCCACAAACTAATACTCAGCTTGAATTAACTGCCGAAATTATTGTTAAACAATTTAAACACCTTAATAAACCTGTGGTTGTTTCCTTTTTAGGCGGAGATGTTAATGATCAAGCCAAGGATATTCTTCAAAAACGCCATATTGCTACTATTGACTTTCCACAAAAAGCTGTTAATTACTTAAGTACGCTTTACCATTATTGGCATTTACGCCGGAAAAATCTTCACTACCCGGTTAAAAAATCGATTCGGCTAAAATCTTCCCGGGAAACCCTAGCTTTATTTGATTCGCTGCCTTCAGGCCAATGTACTTGGCATCAAATTACTAAACTGGCCTCAACTTATCATTTGCCATTAGTCTCAACTAAAATAGTTGAAATAAATCAACTTCCGCATCAACTTAAAAACATTGGTTTTCCGGCTGTTTTAAAAGCCGATCCAGCCGAAGCTTTACACCGAACTGAAAAACAAGGTCTCTACTTAAACTTAAACTCGCTTTCATCAGTCAAATCGGCTTTTAATAAACTTAAAACTAACTTTAAAACTATTTTGCTTCAACCTCAGCTTCATGCCGGTCACGAACTGTTTATTGGTTTAAAACGTTATGCTGGCTTTCCGCCTCTTTTAACCTTAGGCTCGGGTGGAATTTATACAGAAATTTATCAGGATATCATCCATGCCTTTTTACCAATTAATCAAAAGTTAATCAAAAAATTATTCTCTCAGATTAAAATCGGTTTAATTCTGCAAGGCGCTCGGGGACTGCCTCCGGTTAATCTGACTGAAGTCTATAAAATGATTCTAAATCTTTGCCAATTAGTTGAAGATCTGCCTCAAATCGATGAAATTAATTGTAACCCCGCCATTATTACCCCAGATTCAATCAATATTGTTGATCTTAAAATAAAAGTTAGTGAAATAAAATCACCACTTCACCTTTAAGTTTTTTGTCTCCCAACTGTTTTAAAACTTTTTCAGCTTCGCCGCGGTATATGGTTTCAAACTTTTTAGTCAACTCCCGGCAAACCACTATTTGAGCTTTATGCATTATAGTCTTAATTAACAACAAAGTTTTAACTACTCGGTAAGGAGATTCATAAATAATTACTGTTTGAGGTAAACGCTCTAAAATTACTTTAACATTTTCCAACAGCTGGCTTTTTTTTCTTTCTTTTTTCGGTAAAAATCCTAAAAACATAAACTTGTCAGGAGGTAGTCCTGAAACGACTAAACTTGCCAGTATGGCATTGGCTCCAGGGAGATTGTTTACTGGAATTTTTTCTTTAATGCACTCTCTTACTAATTTATATCCCGGATCAGAAATTAATGGCGTACCGGCATTAGAAACCAAGCCGATTTTTTTGCCTTCTTTTAACCAACCTACTACTTGAGTTTGCCGTATCTGTTCATTTTCTTCATAAAAACTAATCAGTTCCGGTAAGTGAGACAAATTGTAGAAATTCAGCAGCTGCTTAGTTTTTCTAGTATCTTCACAAAGCAGATAATCAAGATTTGTTAAAACTGACAAGGCTCGAAGAGTAATGTCCTGACGATTACCGATCGGCGTTGATACTAAATAAAGTTCACCCATATAACAGCCTACAAGGAGTCTCCTTGCAGGCTAAATTTCTTCAATTAACACCGACTTTATTGTTAATAAGTCACGTTCATCTGTTTCTTCAACAAATGTTTTATAAGATTTGTTTATAAAATCTAATGGTTTAACCCAAACTTGATTAAATAAATTCAAATAATTACCATAGCTTGAGTATTTGTAACCTACAAGGAGACTCCTCGTAGGTAATAATTCAATTGGATTGCGATGAATATACTTGGTTAAATAAAGTAATTGATCCTCACTTTCTACAAGAACAGCTTTATAAACGCTTTGGAAAACAGGTCCAACTCGATGATATTTACGATTAAAATATCTTGCGTATTTGGTCGCTAACGATCGCATAAAAAAATTAATTTTATCAAATTCATTCTGCCAGATTAATAAATGAAAGTGATTAGGAAGCAAACAATAAGCAATTAACTTAATTTGATCAGTGTAATTTTTTAACTGTCTTGAGGGCGCTACTTTTACCTTCAAGGAGTCTCCTTGTAGGTCAGATAACGATAAATACATTTTAAGGTATCTAAGAAAGGTTTTATAATCTTGATCATCTAAAAAAATCCGCTCCTTATTAACTCCACGATTATATATATGATAATAGCTATCCTCTATATATTGTTTTAACGTGTTTTTCGAAGGCATTATTTGTTAATTATACACCTACAAGGAGTCTCCTTGTAGGATTAACGAAAATTATCAATTATGGTATGCTGTTATTTATGCCAAAGTTTAATTGGAAAATGATTGGCTCGGCCGGGGAAGGTATTAAAATTAGTGGTCTGATCATGGCTTCTACCTGTTTTCAGCACGGTCTTTATGTTCATGGTTATACTGAATACCCTTCATTAATTCGGGGTGGCACTAATACTTTTCAGCTGACGGCTGATTTAAAACCTGTTCTTTCCGCCTCAAATCTGACTGATCTTGAAGTGTCCACATCTGATCCTCTTTTTTTAAAAATCTGCCAGGAAAATCATCTTAATTCAAAGTCAAAAAATATGGTCGCTCTTGGCTTTTCCGCTGCATTTTTTAACCTAGATCTTTCAATTTTAACTTCAACTATTGCTAAAACCTTTTCAAAAAAATCAAAAGTTGTCATTAAAGAAAACCAAAAGGCGGCTGAATTTGGGTATAAAACCAACTCCAAACGTTTTAATAAAATTTTAAAACCATTACCATCAGTCAGCTTATCTAACCAAATATTTTTAACCGGTAATGAGGCTTTAAGTTTAGGCGCTATTGCCGGCGGCATGAAGTTTTTTAGCGCTTATCCAATGACTCCAGCTACTTCTATCCTTCACTTTTTAGCTTCAAAGGCTCTAAAAGCTAACTTAGCCGTCCGGCAGGGAGAAGATGAAATTGGTGTAGTTAATATGGCACTTGGAGCTAGTTTTGCTGGAGCGAGAACCATGGTGGCTACATCAGGCGGTGGATTTTCTTTAATGACTGAATGTCTAGGTTTAGCTGGAGTTTCCGAAACTCCGCTTGTCATTGTTGATGCTATGCGGCCTGGTCCGGCCTCAGGTATGCCTACCTGGACAGGTCAAGGTGATCTTTTATTTTGCATTCATGCATCTCAGGATGAATTTCCTCGAATCGTTCTGGCGCCTGGCGATCCTCAGGAAGCTTTTATATTGGCAAAGTTAGCTCAAAATCTGGCAGAAAAATATCAACTGCCGGTAATTATTTTAACTGACAAATATTTAGCCGAATCCTACTTTACTTTTACTCAGCCTGAAACGAACCATAATAATCAACGTTTTGGGATCGCCAATACTACGGCTATAGACAACCAAACTCCTTTTCATCGTTACGCGGTTACTGATACAGGCGTTTCTCTTCGTTCCTTGCCCGGTCAATCAGGTGGAATTCATTTGGCTAATAGTTATGAGCATGATACTTTAGGTTATGCTACCGAAGTATCAGAGACAAGAATCAAGCAGGTTAACAAGCGAGCTAAAAAACTAATTACCTTGCTCTCTGATTCAGATATGGTCAAACCCACTCTTTACGGACCTCAAAACGCTGTTAAAACCGTTATTTCCTGGGGCTCAAACAAAGGTAGTTGCTTAACTGCCCTTGACTCGCTTCCTGATACCAACTTTATTCACTTTTCGTGGGTTTTTCCCTTCCCTCAATCAGAATTTTTACGCCTTATAAAATCATCAAAAAAATTAATTACTTTAGAAGCTAACTCCACTGGCCAATTAAATCAATTAATTCAAAAAGAAACTGGAATTAAGATAGAATCCCAAATCCTAAAATATGATGGCCGTCCCTTTTTTCCCGAAGAAATTATTGCAAAAGTAAAATCGATATGACTAGACAATCAATAAAACGAACCACAACTGTTAATCCAACCTGGTGTCCGGGGTGCGGCAATTTCGGTATTTTTGGTGCCATTAAGTTGGCTTTAGATCAACTGAATATTCAATCTCATGAACTTGCCCTTGTTTATGATATTGGCTGTTCCAGTAACTTGGCTGACTTTTTTTATAGCTATGGCTTTCATGGTTTGCATGGCCGGGCTTTGCCGGTTGCCGCTGGCATTAAATTAGCCAATTCAAAATTACCGGTCATTGCCATTATTGGTGATGGTGGTTGCTTTGGCGAAGGCATATCTCACTTTATTGCTGCCGCTCGCGGTAACCATGACATTGTGGTTCTCAGCTATAACAACTATCTCTATAGCTTGACTACTGGCCAAATGTCACCGACTAGTAAAAAGGGAACTGTTACTCCCAGTACTCCTAACGGTTCTTTGGAAGAAGCTTTTAACCCTTTAGCTACTGCTTTAGTTAATCATGCGTCTTTTGTTAGCCGCGGCTTTGCTGGCAACATTCCCGAGCTGGCTCAAATTATTAAAGCCGCTATAACTCACCCAGGCTTTGCTTTCGTTGATCTTCTTCAACCCTGCGTTACTTATAATCAAAACCTGCCTTATGACTGGTATCGAAAAAACAGCTATGATCTAAAATCAGTCAACCATAATCCAGCTGATTTTCAGGCAGCTTTAACTAAAGCTTTAGAAACTGACAAGCTTCCAATTGGTATCTTTTACAAACAAGAAAAACCCACCTACCACTCTCAACTCTTACCTGCAAAAAATACCATTCTCGCTCAAGCTGATATCTCTACAATTAGCTTAGCTGAAATTTTCTAATCACTCCGACTACTTTACCCTGAACTTTAACATTAGTCGCATAAATTGGTGACATGTTGGAATTAGCCGGCTCTAACCTGATTCTGGTGGCTTCTTTAAAAAATCTTTTTAAAGTTGCTAACCCGTTTTCCAGCAAGGCTACAACAATCTCTCCGTTTAAAGCTTCGTGGTCTTCTTCAACAATTACATAGTCGCCGTCTAATATTCCTTCATCAATCATGGAGTCGCCTTTAACCTGCAACACAAAAGATCGTTTTTTCCCTGAAACCATGTGGGGTGAAACGCTATAGGTGGCGTTTGGATCAGTATATGGTTCGATGGGTTTGCCTGCGGCAATATAACCCAACACCGGTAAATTTAAGCCGGCACTGTCACTGCTAAATCTTGGATCAGCAATTTCTAAACCTCGAACTGAGCCTTCGTACTTTTTTAATACACCTTTTCTGACTAAAGTGGCAATGTGTTCATGAACTGTAGCCAATGATGATAAACCCATTGAGGTGGCAATTTCTTGTAAAGTGGGGGAGTGTCCGTGTGATTGAATATATTGGGAAATAAAATCAATCATCTGTTTTTGACGTTTATACAAAGTAACTGGCATATATCTTCTTTGGTTTATCTTAGCCCGAATAAAAACCTAATGTCAAGCCCGTGTTACAATAATCTCATGCTTAAACGTAAGATTAATTTGATCATTTTCTTTTTTAGCTTTCTTTTGTTTTTTAAAACACCTATTTTAGCCCAAACTGACTTTTTAACAGATTACAACGTTGATTATACGGTTAGATCCAATGGTCAAACTCACGCCCAGCTAAAAATATCTCTTATTAACCAACTCTCAAATATTTATGCTAAAGAATTTACTTTTTCCATTGGTTCGACCGAGTTAAGTGATATCAAAGTCTACAATAATCAAGGTTCCATTGAACCAACTGTAATTCAAGGCAATAAAACCACTAATATAACCGTCCCTTTTAATGATAAAGTTTTAGGCAAAGATAAAGCCCAGGAGTTTACGCTTGAATTTAACTCCACTGATTTTTGTCATCGCCTGGGCTCAGTCTGGGAAATTTCTATTCCTCGCCTTTCCAAAACTGACAACTTAAGAAACTACCAGCTTAGTTTAACTATACCTGCGGCTTTTGGCTTTCCGGCAACTATTACTCCAAAACCGCTTAATACGAGTACGGCTGATGGTTTAGTCACCTATAGATTTCGGTCAGAAGACTTGTTTGAAAAGGGTATAGCCGCTACTTTCGGTCAAATTCAGTACTTTGATTTTAATCTGGTTTATCATTTACAAAATCCTAATGTCTTTCCGATTAAAACTGAAATTGCTTTACCGCCAGACTCTCCATTCCAAACTCTTGTTTATCAAACTCTCTATCCCAAACCTATAAATATTATTCAGGATGCAGACGGTAACTGGCTGGCTCAATATCAGCTCTCTTCAAAACAAAATTTAGAAGTTACTGCTACTGGTTCTGCCGAGATTTTACTTCGACCAAAATCCGACTTTATTCCAGAAATAATTAATTCAGCTGTTGATTATTTAATCTCACAAAAGTATTGGGAAACCTCCAATCCTCGCTTAATAAAACTAGCCGAAACTCTACCCAGTGCTCAAGCGATTTATCAATATGTGGTTAATAATTTAATTTATGACTACGGTCGTTTAACTGATACTAGTACCCGGTTTGGAGCGGCTAATGCTTTAGATAATCCGACCTCAGCAGTCTGTATGGAATTTACTGATTTATTTATTACCTTAGCCCGAATCAAACAAATTCCTGCTCGTGCAGTTAATGGTTTTGCCTATACTACTAATTCTAGTCTTCGGCCATTAAGTTTAAAAAAAGACGTTCTTCACGCTTGGCCGGAGTACTATGATCAGACTAAAAATCTTTGGATCCCGATTGATCCGACTTGGGGTAATACTACTGGTGGAGTTGATTTTTTTAATCAAAATGATCTTAATCATTTTGCTTTTGTCTTCCAGGGACAAGATAGCCAGTATCCCATTCCAGCCGGAGCTTATAAAACTAATAATTTGCAACTTAAAGACGTTGTCATCGAATTCGGTAAACCTCAAAATCACCAACCTCAAACCAGTTTAAAATTCGATTTACCTAAAAAAGGGTTAGCCGGAATTGCTATAAAAGGTAAACTAATCTTATTAAATAGCGGTAATATCGCTCTTTATCATCAAACTATCACTTTAACCGCTAACTTTCTAGGTCTAGTTCAGACCAGCTGGGAGATCCCGGTTTTACCCCCCTTTAGTCAATTTGAAATTCCCCTTGAAATACCGGCTACTGGCTGGAACCAACGCTTTAGTGAAACCTTGACGGCAGAATCAGACTATGCCATCGCCACCCATAGCCTTAGCGTTGATCCGGCTTATCGACTAATTATTTCTCATCCTAAATTCAAATTGTATATTAGTCTTATTGGTTTGTTGCTCTTCTTACCTGTGCTAAAATTAATCTATGAAAGATTTCATTCGTCAAAGTCTTCTAAATAGTTTTTCTCTTTTTATTGTTGCTTCGATTTTTCCCGGTTTAATTATACCTCAGTCTCTGCTCTCTCTGCTTTGGGCAGGAGCTATCTTTACTTTAATTAATCGCTTAATTAAGCCTATTATTAAATTATTCCTTTTACCGGTAAACTTGGTTACTTTAGGTTTGTTTGGTTGGGTAGCTAATGTTTTTGTGCTTCTAATCGCTACTAAGATTGTTGATAATTTATCCATTACCGCATTTACTTCTAAGTCTTTTAATTACTCAGGTTTTTCTATACCTAGTTTATCTTTCTCTACTATTGTAGCTCTGATTATTACCTCTTTTCTCTTAAGTTTAAGTTTTAATTTTCTAAATAATTTTTTAGTTGATTCAGATTAAGGTATAATTAACCTATGATTTTGACTTTTGTTCAGATCTTGATTGGAATAATTTTAATTAGCTTGATCTTACTTCAGGCAAAAGGCACTGGTTTAGGAACAACTTTTGGTGGGCAATCGCAAGCTTATCATTCTAAAAGAGGCGTCGAACGGGTTGTTTTTACTTCCACTATCATCTTTTCAGTCTTGTTCGTTCTTGTTTCTATCTTAAACTTTAGGCTATGATTTTTGCTCGGCCATTTCGTAAACCTTTTTGGATTTTAAAGTCATTTTTTGGAAAACATCAACGTTTAATTATTTTTGGTTTTCTAATCGGTGTCATCCTGTTTATGGCCATTAAAAATTTACTGCCTTTATTACCGCAAATAAAAAATAAAACAAAAGTTGGCTTAGTTGGCCAGTATACCTTAAATTCATTACCGCCTTTTATTAGCCAGCAAATTAGCCGGGGACTAACCAAAATTAATGAAACAGGTGAGATCTTGCCGGATTTAGCTGAATCCTGGGAAATTTTAGAAGCAGAAACACTCTATCAAGTTCATTTAAACAAAAATAACCGCTGGTCAGACAATTCCATTATTAAAGCCCGGGATCTGTCCTTTTCTATTCCTGATGTCAGTGTTAGCGTCCCTGATGACTATACGCTAATTTTTAAGCTCAAAGAATCGTATTCACCTTTTTTAACTTTGCTCAGCCGGCCGGTCTTTTCTAAAAATAATTTAGGCGCTAATCAATTTATGGTGAAAGCCATTAAATATTCCGGGTCTTATCTTAAATCAATCGAGATGGCTAGCTTTAAAGAAAATCTTTTTTATCGTTTTTATCCCTCTAATGAAGCCGCTTGGCTTGGATTTCGATTAGGCGAAATTGACATGCTTCAAAATTTATTGGTTAACCCTTTAACCCCAGGTTGGGAAGCAAAAGTTAATTTGGAGACAAAAATAAATCAGAATCAATATATTGGTTTAATTTTTAATCTAAATGACAATTATTTAAGTAATAAATCACTTCGTCAAGCTTTAGCCTATGCCCTTGAACAAAAATCATTAATCACTGAGTCTAGAGCCTTAACTCCAATTAATCCAAATTCATGGGCTTTTAATCCTGATGTCAAACCCTATAATTATAATCAGTCTCAGGCACAAGAATTATTTGATAAATTTGCTGCTGAAGCTACCTTTTCTGGACAGCTGGAAATTAATCTTGATACCAGCCAGTCATTTTTAAGCTTGGCTGAATCAATCGCTGCCTCATGGGAAAAAGTCTTGAATATCAAAACCAATGTCAAAGTTGTTAACAGTATTGATTCAAACTTTCAGGCACTGTTAGTGGCCCAGGAAATACCTTTAGATCCGGATCAACATGCTCTCTGGCATTCAACTCAAAATACAAATATAACTCATTATTCAAATTTGAAAATCGATAAACTCCTGGAAGATGGTCGGAAAATTTCTGACATTGATCAAAGAAAAGAAATCTATCAGGACTTCCAGCGCTTTTTACTTGAAGACTTGCCGGCAATTTTTCTCTCTTACCCCACCACCTACACCATTTCTAGAAAATAATGTAAAGATTTTAAGAGCTTATTCACATTGGATCTTGGTAGACCACACGTTGTTCGTGCGATCAAGTTCCTGATTGATATGGTCAGGATCAAGGGTCATCGTGACGTCTGCGTTACAGGCAGGACCGATTTTGAACTTAACGGTTTTTGCCATATGTGCATTATCGCCTACGCTGTGCCAGCCACCATTGGCGCAGTTGCCCACTGTACCGACCGGTATATCGGTATAGAATTGGCCATTCACTTCAACACGAATTTTTACCAATGCCGCACATCCAACCGTTGCCTCCCAAGACAGATTACCGACATCTACTTCAAAATCCATAAAACTTCCGTTGGGGTATGCGGATTTCCCAAATGAATATCCGTTTACCTTCCAATAAACGCGATCAAACTGTAATTGAGGCAAATTATTGCACCATTGGGTTATTTGTGGATCTTCAAAGATGTCGTTGTTATCCCGATTGGTTTCCGTACTTGCCATTAATCCCTGCGTGTCGATATTGATATCAACCGGGTCGCAGGTTACTGGAGTGTAATTAAATGTTCCCGAATAATAGCCGTTTGGTGCGAGAAACGGAACTGATATAAGAGATAGATATTGGCCATTACCGGCTTTGGCAAGTGCTTTGACCGGTTCGCTGTTGGCATCTCCGATGTTTTTAACGATATAGTTGACCTTATTGGACACTCCCGGATTCTTTCCGCCGTACGATAATCCCTCGAAATTGATCTGTGTAACCGTCAGATCCGGTCCATGAATTGGCGCACATGTAGTCGTGCCGTACCAAACGGTTGATGGGGTAATTTCATCAAGTACTCTATCACTATCAAATATAATAGAAATTGGCGCACTGCAAAGAACACTATTCCAGACATATGTCATCGTTTGGGATTCACCAGGAGCAATATCGACTACTTGCTCATTGTCTCCATAAACCTGCTGATCCTTGTGAAACAGCCAATTTTTAACATGCGAGCCCACGAGACCGTATGCTGTTTGGGTGCCGGAATTATAGAGATCCGCCCGGATGACAATCTTCTCTCCTGCCTGGTAACTCAACGGTTCAAACCGAACATTTTTGAACTCCAAATTCGGTCCTTGGGAAAGAAGATTGTCGAAATCCGGTACTTGAGCCAGTTTTGAGAGTAGACTTTTGTTTACGGTATCAAGCATATTGGTACGGGCATCTACTTTGAGTTTCACCCGCGCTGAAATTGGAATAAAACCGAAGAGCTTCACCCTTTGCGTTGTGTCGAGGATATAGAACGGACTACTGCCTTCAAGACTAAGCTCCAATCCTCTTAGAGTTCCTACATTTTTTAGCGCCGCTAGCGCTGCAGCATAAAAACTGGGCGGAGACATTTTGAGAGTCTGCCGTTCATTGTTTTTCCCGATAAGAAAAAACCTTCCGTTCTCAATAATAAAATCAGCCATGACGGAAACACGTCTCTCACTCCCCAATACGTCAAACTTCAACTCGGCAGTGTCTTTTTTCCGCTCTAATGTGATCGGAATAAAGGAAGAGCTCGTTGAGCTGCTTACATTAAGAATAATCAGCTTCCCGACAGTTTGAGCGCTGTCGGTAGACGATTGGGTAAACGTAAAACGTGCTGGTGTTGGAGTCGGAGTGGATCGTGGCGTTATGAAAAGCGGGGTGGGAGTGGGGGTCGGAGTTGCCTGAATGGTGATAATGCGACTCTCGGGAGTAGGCGAAGGAGATGTCACAGTAATCGTTCTGACGGGCTCCGGCTCAGGTGTGGGAGTCGGGCTGGCGACTGTCCGCAACAACGTGACAGCCGATACGGATTCCGGTACAAAAATAGAGAACAAAACAATAAGTATGCTTAAAACTGCTCGCATAAATGCGCCTTCCGGCCCACTATACCACTTTTGCATATCCTAAGACAACTTTACTCCCCCCAATCCTCTTTCGATTTCCAAAATGTTGAACGTTTTCAAACAAATTCGAACGTATTTCAAAGGTAGCGGCGGCTGACCGCACCCAGCCGCCGCATTATCTGAAAGCTCGGCCTGCGGCCACGCTTATTTTCAACGCGCGCGACTTTATTTGCTGGCTACGCCAGCAATTAATTGATAGAATTGTACATTATGAAGAGAGAAATTGAAATAGAAATACTTACCGCAAAAGAAGCGATCGATTTTGTTAAAAGAAGACCAAGTGCGATTAAAATGGTTACGGGGCAATATCTTTTATCATTCTTTGGATTTGAACGTAGCCGTGTATTACGTACAGCTTACAATCCTGTTAGGTTTGTGGATGATTTATTAGATGGAGATGCACAAGGAATTGTTGACCCTCTCGCATATGCGCAAGATTTAATCCATCGTATTGCAACAAATTCATTAACGAATTCGCGAATCGACAGACAGCTTCGTTATTCTTTGGACGTTCTTGAGTCAAAAGCGAAACCAAAAGACAACCCACGAAGAGATTTCGTAAAAGCTATAGACGCAATTATTTTTGATCGTGAACGGGCTTCCCAGAGAAGGGCTTTACCGGCTGAAGAAATTGAACAGTATTATCATAATGCATTCGATCCGGTGATGAATATTACTCTGCTTGCAATTGATTCTAATTTGAGAAGTGGTGATATTCCAGTTCTCTCTTTCGGCCAAGGCAGGGTATATTCAGTCAGAGATTTTGAAGTAGATTGGAGAAGAGGAATTATTAACGTACCCAAAGAGGTTATTTCGTCAGTGGGTTTATCTTCACATTCTTCCCTTGAAGATGTTAGGGAAAATACAGGAATAGCCGATTGGTTTCATCAAAGTTTAGCATCTACTAAGCCAGATCTTTTAGCGGGACAGTTATTGCTCAGACAGTCTGGGGAAAAACAAACACAGGTTGTTTGTAATAGTTTGATTTCACCAATGTTAAAATATATAGAAGCACATTAAAATTTTTGCGTTTTTCTTCTTTCTTTTTCTTTGCGTCGCCTGTCGGCGACCCTCGATTTACCCTTTGCAGCGCTGTCTGCGGAGGCGGGCGCAGCCAGCGCTGCCCCAACCTTTTCTGCGATTTCCAAAATGGTGAGCCGTACAGGACTCGAACCTGTGACATGATGCTTAAGAGGCATCCGCTCTACCAACTGAGCTAACGGCCCTGGTGCGCCAGGTAGGACTTGAACCTACGGCCTAATGTTCCGAAGACATTCGCTCTAATCCGCTGAGCTACTGGCGCTTGGTGTGAACTAACATTAGCAATCCTGATTTTAACTTAATTGTTGCCTTTGTTCCAGTCATTTCATTGCTTATGCCCAAGCTGGAACCTATTTTCAGAATTTCCTGCTTTAAAGGCCATTTTAAACCGGTCGTAATAACTCCCGAACAATCAACTAATAGGGGAATCAATGACACTAAATCGCCTTTTTCTCCCTTGATTGTTAAAGAATTTTTAACAAAATAGATTATCTGTCTGCCTTCAATTATTTGAACTTGAATTTTTGACTTGGCTAAATTTAAAATATTGCTGACAAAATGGTCTAGTCTTTTGCCTAAAAAACCACCTATTACAACCTGTTGATATCCTTGTTTAATTAAAAACTCTATTGCTAATTCTGAATCTGTTTTATCTTTATCTTTAGGAAACCTGATTAACGGAACATCTTTAGGCAATACTTTTAATGAATCAAGATCGCCGATAATTAAATCAGGTACTAATTTTAGATTTAAAATCTGTTTAGTGCCGCCGTCAACCCCAACGATTAAATCAGATTTTTTAATTATTTTTGTAACTAATCGGGTATCTGCCAATTCGCCGTTTAATAACACCACCGCTCGCTTCATTAACCTATTATAGTTTATAATCAAAGGTTATGCCAAAATTCAGGCTGAAAAGCAGTTTTTCTCCTACCGGAGATCAACCTCAGGCGATTAAACACTTGGTTTCCGGAGTTCAAGCCAGATCCCCGCATCAAACTTTGCTTGGGGTTACTGGCAGCGGCAAAACTTTTACTGTCGCCAATGTGATCAGCCAGACTCAACTGCCGACTCTGGTTATTTCTCATAACAAAACCTTAGCCGCTCAGCTCTATCAGGAGTTTCGCGACTTTTTCCCTCATAACGCTGTTTCCTACTTTGTTTCTTATTATGATTACTATCAGCCTGAAGCCTATCTGCCAGCAACCGATACCTATATCGAAAAAGAAACCAATATTAATGATGAAATAGACAAACTCAGGCTTTCCGCCACGACTCAGCTTTTAACCCGCCCTGATGTGATTGTGGTGGCTTCCGTATCCTGTATTTATAACTTAGGTTCACCGGTTGAATACGGTCAATCCATTTTAGAACTGATTAGCGGTCAAATAATTGACCGTCAGGCAATTTTAAGCCGCTTAACTGATCTCCAGTACCGCCGCAATGACTTTGAGTTGAAACGCGGCTGTTTCAGCGTTAAAGGCGAAACCGTTTCCATCTGGCCGGCTGAAAAAGATGACATTATTAACTTGAATTTTTTAGATAACACTCTGGAATTAATTAAAATCAAAGGTAATCCGGTTAAACGAATCGTTATATTTCCGGCTAAACATTATCTGACTAATCCGGTTACTCAAACTCAAGCTCTTAAGGAAATCAAACATGACCTAATCAATCAAATTAAGATTTTTAAATCAAAGGGCCAAATAGTTGAAGCCTATCGCTTAGAACAAAAAGTTAGTAACGATATGGAAATGATCGCCACCTTAGGTTATACCAATGGCATTGAGAACTACTCCCGTTATTTTGATGGAAGAAAGCCTGGGGAACCGCCATTTACTTTAATCGACTACTTTAAAGCCAATGTTAAAAAATTTAAGTCACCTAATTTTCTCGCCGTGATTGATGAATCCCATATGACTCTTCCTCAAATCAGGGGAATGTACGCCGGCGATCAGTCGAGAAAACAAACTTTAATTGATTATGGTTTCCGTCTCCCCAGTGCTTTAGACAATCGTCCTTTAACTTACACCGAGTTTCAACGCCGGACTCCTTTAGTTATCTATACCTCTGCCACCCCCAATCAATACGAACTGTCACTCTCCCAGCCAAAAGTTGTTGAACAGCTTGTCCGGCCTACCGGCTTAACCGATCCGCAAATTATTATTCGGCCTTCAACCAATCAAATTGCTGATTTAACTTTAGAAATTTTAAAACGAAAAGTTTTGCACCAACGTACTCTGGTTACCACTTTGACTAAGAAAACCGCTGAGGCTTTAACTGACTATCTTAATCAAACAGCTAAAAAACAGCAACTTAAGGTTCAATATCTCCATGCTGATGTTAACACTTTGGATCGATCAGATATCTTAGCCGATCTGCGCCAGGGTAAAGCTGATGTTGTCGTTGGCATTAACTTGCTTCGGGAAGGCTTGGACTTACCCGAAGTCAGTCTGGTTGCCATTCTTGATGCTGATAAAGAAGGGTTTTTAAGAAGTACTAACGCCTTAATTCAAACTATGGGTCGGGCCGCTCGACATCTTAATGGTCTGGTTTTAATGTATGCAGATAAAATCACTGATTCAATGAAAAATGCTATTAAAGAAGTTAGTCGCCGCCGGAAATATCAGGAAAAATACAATCAAAGAAATCATCTGATACCGAAATCAATTAGTAAACCTATCCGAGAAGAATTAATCCAACGCCCTAAAACCACCATTCCATTAACTTTAGTTTTACAACTTTCAAACTTAAAACCACAAAATTATCCGCCTTCAGATAGAATTCGCTTAATTCATGGTTTAACCAGAAGAATGAATTTAGCTGCTAAACAAATGGACTTTGAACTGGCGATAGTCATTCGCGATAAAATTAGCCAAATGAAAGCCAAATAACTATGAACCAAGAAATAGTGATTAAAGGCGCTCGCCAGCATAACTTGAAAAATCTTAATTTAAGCTTTCCTAAGAATCAACTGGTAGTCTTTACCGGACTTTCTGGCTCTGGTAAAAGTTCTTTGGCATTTGATACTCTCTATGCTGAAGGCCAGCGTCGTTATGTTGAATCTTTAAGTTCTTATGCCCGCCAGTTTTTAGGTCTAATGGATAAGCCTGATGTTGATTCAATTGAAGGCTTATCTCCGGCGATTGCTATTGATCAAAAAACTACTTCTCATAATCCTCGCTCTACGGTCGGCACAATCACAGAAATTTACGACTACTTAAGGCTGTTGTATGCCAGAATCGGCCGGCCGCATTGTCCCAATTGCCACCAAGAGATTAGTCAGCAATCCTTAGATCAGATTACCGATCATATTTTTCAGCAAATCATTGATTCAGTCAAACATCAAGCAGTTAGCCGGTTTATGCTTCTAAGCCCAATTATTCGGGATAAAAAAGGCGAATTTTTAGATTTATTTAAAAACTTAAAAGCTCAATCAATCCAGCGTCTCCGGCTGGATAATCAAATCTATTCTCTTGACGAGGATATTACCTTAATTAAAACCAACCGTCATAGCGTTGATGCGGTCATTGAACGTTTTTCGTTTTCTAAAGTTCAAGCTAAAGATAAGGGCGAATTAAAGCTATTAAAAACCCGGTTATCATCAAGTATTGAAACCAGTTTAAAACTGTCTGCAGGCCTGGTAATCCTAGCCAAAATTAACGATTCTTCTTTGTCTTTTCCGGAAAAACCCAAAAACCTGCAAGATACCCTCTATTCTGAACACTACGCCTGTGAACGCTGTAATTTAAGCCTGGAAGAACTTGAACCCCGTTTATTTTCCTTTAATTCGCCTCAAGGCGCCTGTCCAACCTGTACTGGTTTAGGTTCAATTCAAAATATTGATTTAAATAAACTGATTGCTCCTGGATTAACTTTAGCTGAAGGGGCGATTATTCCCTATGCTTCTCAGTTATCCAGCGGTACTTGGCTCCGGGAAAAATTAAGTCAGGTTATTGATCTGTCTATTCCTTGGAATCAGCTTCCCTTGTCAATCCAGAAAAAAGTTTTATACGGCTTTCCTGGCTTTGAAGGTTTAGTTAATAACTTAGAGCGTCGTTATAAAACTACCGATTCTGACTATATTCGCCAAGAATTTAATCGCTATATGAGCCAGGAAATCTGCCCTGGTTGTCTGGGAGCCAGGCTAAAATCAGAAGCCTTGTCTGTCACTATCGACAAACTAAATATTTATGAACTAACCAGCCTTTCGATCAAAGATATTTACGCTTTTATTAATCAGTTAATTCTGGATTGCTCACCGCTTAACCAAAAAGAAAAAACTATTGGCCAACAAATCTTAAAAGAAATCTCCCTAAGATTAAACTTTCTGCTTTCTGTTGGCCTGGAATACCTGAGTTTATCCCGTGAAGCCTCTACTTTAGCCGGTGGGGAAGCTCAAAGAATCAGGTTAGCCTCTCAGATCGGAACTGGCTTAACCGGAGTCTTATATATCCTGGATGAACCTTCTATTGGTCTGCACCAACGGGATAATCAACGTCTGATCAATACCTTAAAAGGTCTTCGGGATCTGGGTAATACGATTATTGTTGTTGAACACGATCGCGATATTATGCTTCAAAGCGACTATTTAATTGATTTTGGGCCTTTAGCCGGTAAACAAGGCGGCCAAATCGTTGCTGCTGGCACCCTAAAACAGGTAATGGCCACAAATTCTTTAACATCTCAGTATCTAAATCATAAAAAGAAAGTTACCGTTCAACCATCTTGTTTAAGAGATGAAAATTTAAACTTAACTTTAACCGGTTGTACTCAGCATAATTTAAAAAACCTTACTGTTAACTTCCCTTTAAATCAATTAATTGTTATTACCGGTGTATCTGGTTCCGGTAAATCGACTTTAATTCACGACACTCTTTATCATGCTATCCGGTTTCAGTTAAACTATCAGGATATAGAAATTAAAAATAATTATCAAGCTATAACTGGTTGGGAAACCCTAACCAAAGTCAGTTTAATTGATCAAAGTCCGATCGGACGGACACCCAGAAGCAATCCGGCTACTTACACCAAAGCCTTTGATTTTATCCGCAATTTATTTACCCTGACCAAAGATGCTAAAGTTAAAGGTTACACCGCTGGCCGGTTTAGTTTTAATGTTAAAGGCGGCCGCTGTGAATCCTGCCAAGGCGAAGGCCAGGTCAAAATCGAGATGCAGTTTATGCCTGATGTCTATATCACTTGCGAAGTCTGTCAGGGTAAAAGATATAATCAGCAAACTTTAGAAGTTAAATACCAGGATAAAAACATTTCTCAAGTCCTGGATTTAACGGTTAGTGAAGCCTTGGATTTTTTTCCTCACCACTCGCCGGTTTACCCTAAACTCCTGACTTTACAGCAAGTCGGTTTAGGTTATATTGCCTTAGGTCAACCGGCTCCGACTCTTTCCGGCGGTGAGGCTCAACGGGTTAAACTTGCCAAAGAACTGGCAATAAAAAATCGGGGCCACACGCTTTATTTATTAGACGAGCCAACTACTGGCCTGCACTTTGAAGATCTTAATAAACTCTTAACCGTCTTAAAACAACTGGTTAATCAAGGCAATACCGTTATTGTCATTGAACATAATTTAGATGTAATTAAAAACGCTGATTGGATTATTGATCTGGGTCCTGAAGGCGGTGATCAAGGCGGTCAACTGGTTGCCTTTGGCACGCCTCAAACAGTCAGCCTGAATCTGCATTCTTATACTGGCAAGTATTTAAAAAAATGTTTAAAAAACTAAGCCAAGTTTCCACCCGACCCGGTGTTTATTGGTTTTTAAATCAAACCAATCAAGTTATTTATGTTGGTAAGGCTAAAAATTTAATAAATCGGCTAAAAAGCTATCGGTTAATTACTGCCCAAAATCCAAAAACAACCGTAATGTTAAATCAGGCGGTTAAATTTAAAACCCGCTCCACTGACAGTGAATTTGAAGCTCTTTTGCTTGAAGCTGAATTGATTAAAACTTACCAGCCAAAATACAACTTACTCCTGAAGGATGATCGTTCCCGGCTTTATCTGTCTTTTACCCAAGAAGTCTATCCTCGTCTAGTCTTTACCCGTCAAAAAGGTGATTTTGGCCCGTTTCCATCTCATCGTCAATTATCAGCCATACTTAAAATTCTCCGGTCGATTTTTCTCTACTGTGATCGGCCTAATCAAGGCTATCCCTGCTTTTATTTTCATTTGAATCTTTGTTCCGGAGCTTGTTTGAATCAAATTTCTCCTACTCAATATCAAGAAACTATTAAGCAGTTGAAACTTCTGTTCAAAGGTAAAAAATCTCTTCTAATCCGCCAAATTAAAGCCAAGCTTAAACTGGCGGTTAAAGCAAAAAACTATGAACAGGCTATTATTTTTAGAAATCAATTAAATCACTTGGCGGTTCTAAATCAACTTAAGCTTCAGCCAGACTCGCCTTTGCCCCAATTGACCGCCGATCGGCTTAACGAGCAGCTCCTGCAATTAAGACGTCTAATTAAACCGTTCTTTAAGCTGTCCTCAAACTATCCCTTAACCAGAATCGAGGCCTATGATATTAGTAATCTTCAGGGCAAAGATCCGACCGGTTCTATGGTTGTATTTCAAAACGGCCGGCCGGCTCCGGATCAGTACCGCTACTTTAAAATCCGTTCCCTTTCCACCCCGAATGATCTAAAAATGCTTGAGGAAGTTTTAAGCCGGAGAGTTAAACATCAAGAGTGGGGGATTCCCAATCTTATTTTAATCGACGGCGGTAAAAATCAGGTTAAAATTGCCGCCAAAACAATTCCCTGGAACATTCCTATTATCGGTTTAGCTAAACATCCTGACCATCTTTGTCTGCCGGAAAAGTCCTTAAACCTTTTGCCCAAGTCACCCGCCACCCATCTGCTCCAGCATTTAAGAAACGAGTCTCACCGTTTTGCCCAAAAACTCCACCGCCGGCTTCGACTAAAAAACTTTACCCTTTAACTTTTCCATTAAAATTGAGTAAAACCTTAAGTTATGAATCGTTGCCAGTCTCATCGCCGTGGAATCGTTAATTTTAAACAAATGCCTTAAGTATGCCCTAGAATAATTTGTACAAAGTAAACAGTCACAAGCCGTACTAACCGGCCGGACGTCTGCGTAATTTCTGTCTTTATCCGGAGAAAAGTATTGATAAAATTCTGGTTGAGTTAAATCTATTGATTTAATATCCTTAGCTGTATAAATATATAACCGGCCGTGTCTGGCATCTCTGGTTGGCAACACACAGTCAAAAATATCATAGCCCAGTTTAACCAGATTAACTACTTCGTCAGGTTTGCCGATTCCTAAACCATATAAAAAGAACTGCTTCGGAATTATCTTGGCAATTGTTTCAGCGACGGCATAATTAAATTTATTCTCGTCAGTTAATGGCCAACCGCCATACCCATAACCGTCAAAACCGATTTCTATCAGTTTTTCCGCACACACTTTTCTTAAATCTAAATAATCTCCGCCTTGCACTACTGCCAGTAAATACGGCCGGCTAGCTTTGGATATTTTTTTTCTCTTGCAGATTTTTTCAAACTCGATCTTTGATCTTTTCGCCCATAACACCGTTCTGTCGACAGTTTCTTTAGCTTCTTTATAACTGGCTTTAGCTAAAGTAAAATCATCTAAAACCACCAGCATGTCCGGGTTCAGCCTCATTTGAAACTCAATTGATTTTTCTGGAGTCAGCAGGATCGATTTCTTTTTGCTTAAATTAAACTTCACTCCCAAATCGCTTACTTTCCCCCCTTGGGTTTTTGCCAAACTCATCACCTGAAATCCGCCTGAATCAGAAATGACTGCCCCCGACCAATTCATGAATTGTTTGACGTTTTTTATCTTCTTACCCATATCCGTTAACAAATGAAAAGTGTTCACTAAAATGCCTTCGGTTTTGGTCTTAGCAATATCCACCGAATCCAAAGACTTAATCACTGCTCTGGTCGCATCAGGAAAAAATACTGGACAGTTTAACTCTCCCTTGCTATATTTAAACCTCTTATTCATACTGGTATTATAGCTAAAGATGAATAATACTAAAATTCTAATAGTTTTATTAGCCGCGATTGCCGTCGGGTTATTTTTAATTAAACAAATAACTAACAATTCTCAAACCTCAATTCCCACAGCTTCACTAAAAATATATAGTGCTACTCTGCAAACCGATCTCGGAGATATTGTGATCCGCTTAAATACTAAAGATACTCCAATTACTGCCAAAAACTTTATTTCTTTGGCTGAAAAAGGTTTTTATGACCAAACTATCTTTCATCGGATTATTAATGGCTTTATGATTCAAGGCGGCGATCCTCAGGGTGACGGTACTGGCGGGCCTGGTTATAAGTTTGACGATGAACCGTTTTCCGGTGACTATATCCGCGGGGCTGTGGCTATGGCCAATTCTGGTCCTAATACTAATGGTTCTCAGTTTTTTATTATGCACCAGGCCAACCCCCTGCCTAAAAATTACGTTATCTTCGGTCAGGTAATTGCCGGTTTGGACACAGTTGATAAAATCGCCACCGCCGCAGTCACCGCTAATTCAACTGGAGAAAAATCAAAACCAATTACTCCTATCATTGTTAAAACGGTCACTATTAGCTCCCAAGATATGTTATAATAACATCTGTACTTCATCAGTAAGGATCAGTCAAAGGATAGGTTATGGCCAATACAACCAATTTAACTGTCGGCGATTTGGTTGTTCGCTATGGAAAAGTCATGAAAGTTTTTCAAATTAATCAAGATACTGTTAGTTTACAGCCGTTTTCAACCTTAAAAACTAAAAACAGCTTAACTTTTACCCTTAAACGCGGCCAAGCTCATGAAGGACATATCCGTCCCTTGGTTTCCAAAGCTAAATTAAAACAATTGCTTGATCTGATTATTAAAAAACCGCTTACTAAAGATCGCTGTCCAGTTTATAATGCTGACACGGCTTTAAGACAAAATAAATTTGCTGATACTCTTTGGGTAATTAAAACTCTCTGGTTGGAAAAACAAGAAAAATCAAATACGCTTCCCGGAGGCAAGTTAACCATTTTTCAACAGGCTTTAATTCAAATCACTGAAGAAATTGCCGCCGTAAATCATATCTCTCCCCAACAGGCGAAAATATTACTTCTGTCCGGTTTAAAATCTAGTCTAAAAACCTAAAAAAATTTATGTTTCGCCGAAGATCTTTCCGTCCCCGCAGGCAAACGCGATCATTTGATCCGTCTAATTTTATTAATCGGGTCCAAAATCAGTCACCCTTGGATGTAGTTGCTATCGAGAATGAGTTTCAAAGTTTCCCGGTTGAGTATCAAATCCAGACAAATATAATCAATCGAGGCTATTTAATCCCGACTCCAATTCAAGATAAAGTTATCCCTTTAATTATTAATGGAAAAGATGTGGTTGGTATCGCCAACAC
This sequence comes from Candidatus Beckwithbacteria bacterium, assembly GCA_043803225.1. Classification (GTDB taxonomy): domain Bacteria; phylum Patescibacteriota; class Microgenomatia; order UBA1400; family CG1-02-47-37; genus JAZDKF01. The sequence continues at coordinate 3,975 of JAZDKF010000047.1, read as the reverse complement.
CGGTACGGGTAAAACCGCGGCCTTTTTAATTCCTTTAATCGATAAAACTTTTAAAAACAGGGGAAAAAAAGTCTTAATTATTACTCCCACTAGGGAACTAGCCGCCCAAATTGAAGAAGAATTTCGGGCTCTTAGTCAAAACTTAAGATTAGGCTCAGTCCTTTGCATTGGTGGAGTCGGTATGGGTAACCAAATCAGCCGGCTAAGGCAAAATCCTCAATTTGTCATCGGTACTCCCGGCCGATTAAAAGATTTAGAGCAAAGACGGGTTCTAAACTTAAGAAACTTTACTACTATTGTTTTAGACGAAGTCGACAGAATGTTAGATATGGGTTTTATCTACGATGTTCAGCATTTAATTTCGTTATTACCTCAACCAAGACAGTCATTATTTTTCTCTGCCACCATTGAAGGCAAGGTTAAAGAAGTGATGGCTCGTTTTTTAAGAAATCCGGTTATAATTTCCGTTAAAACTAAAGATATTGCTGAAAACGTGGTTCAAAAAATTGTCCGTCTTGCCGGAAAAAATAAAATTGATGTTCTTCATGATCTGTTAATCCAACCGGGCTTTAATAAAGTTCTGGTGTTTGGCCGGACCAAATGGGAGATGGAAAAACTTAGCTTAAATTTGCTAAAGAGAGGGTTCAAAGCGACCTCGATTCATGGCAACAAAACCCAAGGTCAAAGACAACGGGCTTTAGCCCAATTTAAAAAAGGTGAAGTAAAAATTCTTCTGGCCACCGATGTCGCCCAAAGGGGATTGGATATTGACAACGTTACTCATGTCATTAATTTTGATTTGCCCGAAACCCAGGAAGATTATATTCACCGAATCGGCCGAACTGCCAGGGCCGACAAAAAAGGTATCGCCATCTCTTTAATGCCCTAAGTCGGTACTTTCCTGGCACTTGGAACAAAACCCTGCCGTAAACTGAAATTTGGTTTAATTTTTTGCTTTAATCGATTCCAGTTTCCGGCTCTTTGTTTTTCATAACCTGCCAGCATATCCGGATAATTGTTTTTCTGTTTTGGATTCTTTTGAAATGTCATAAATTAATTCTACCATTAATTAGTTTCTTGGGTAAATAGGTTCGAATCAAATGAAATGGTTAGGGGATTCTTTCGAAGAAAAAACTAAGGGTGACTAACAAATGATGTTAGAACCTCTTTTCCGCTTTTTCTTTAAACGTTATTCTCAAGCTATCTTAAATTAAAACCTTGTGCCACCATTCAAGCTATTAACCTCCAAAAGTCAACAACTTCTTGATTTTTGGCAATAAAAGGTGAATTCCTATGAACAAGAGGCAAAGCTTTAACCCGATCTAAAGATAACTGTTCTACTAATGTAGGGGGTGCAAAAATGTTATATTTTGATTTTGTTACCACTTGCCCTGATCGGCTTATATTTATTCTGATGTGTAAACTAAAATTTGCTTCTAAAAACGCTTAAGTTGCTACAACTTGAGCAAAAGTAACCACATTTATTAAATCACACTCACCCCAATAAAAATCGACATCCAAATCTTCGCTATGCTTATATTTACCTTGGGCGTACGAACCACCAAAAACAATTGCCTCTAAAGGCCTCCGTTCTTCTGAAACTATTTCCAGAACATGTATGCCTGTGCTTAATACAGTTTCTCTCTGAGAAAATTCAGGATGAAATCTATTTTGAATCTCTGGCATCAAACAATTTTACCACTTCAATAGACAATTAACAATATTATAGGCCTAGTGGGTGATCTAGCGAATGACGTTAGAACCTATCCATTAATTGGCTTTAGGTAAACGAGAGAATCCATGCGACTAATTCCCTCATCATACAAATTTAAAGCAGTCCATAAACCTTCTCTAACAGGATCTTGGCCTGTGCTAGGCCTGTGCCAAACATAGTTTTTATTCTCAGTGTCAATTACCATTAAATGCCTCAATCCGAGAACTCCCTGACTATCAAAGGCCAATACGCCGATTGCAGTTGCTTCTTCCTTTGAAGCTTCAATTAAAGGGTATTGATCTAAAGGACTTTCATCAATAAAGGCCTCTTTATCTAAAAGACCTAATTGATGTAGTGCATATCCTCTGCAATTTGGTGGTTGACCTTCAACAATTCTCATAGGTGAATATTATACAATAGGGGATTCTCTTGAGGTAATTTTCGATGGGTGCTCTAGCTAACGCTTGCCCGCCCCTGGCGGGACGTTGGAAACTATTCAGAATTTTGATTATACGACTCCAGTACTTCCGAATTCCTCAAAAGAATCGTCCTGCTAGATGTGTAGGATAACCCCTTATTGTGGAAAATTTCAAAACCTAAATACACAACCTCAACGCCTCTCTTTTTCACTTCTGAAACTGCTGGCTGTAAATCTGAATCTGAACTGCATAAAATCACTGTGTCTACTTTACCGTCACAAGATTCAGTTACCAAATCAACTGCAATTCTTACATCCACGCCCTTTTCTTTAAATATTATTTTCTTTTTTCCATTAAGGCTCACGGTTTGTTTTCTGACATTACCAGAGATAATAAAAATAAATCCTTGTTGTTCTAGCCTCGATTTTAATGCCCGTTGTTTTTGAATCAACTCTCTAGATTTTGTTAAAAATCCTTCTTGTTCCCTCAGTCTCGCTGAATAAAATCTTTTTTCAGATAAATCAAAATCTTTTAATGCAAAAGAAAACAACCTTGCGTAATCAATAGTTTCTAATAAATAGGGCTTCTGGATTGATTTTGAAGCCAAAACACTTTTAATATAAAACTTTAAGTTCTCTCCATCGATATAAAGTATTTTCTTCTTTTGTCTCGGCATAACTCATTATAACAAAAACCTCGTCGGGCCGTAAGGCATGGACGAGGCGAGAATAATTATATTAAACACTACTTTTAAAAGCGTGTCAAGATATACTTTGATCTAATTTTATACACTTTGGGTGAACTAGCGATCGTTTACACTGAGCGAAGTCGAAGGGTGGCTGAGCGGACTTGAACCGCCGGCCTCCTGCTCCACAGGCAGGCGCTCTAACCAACTGAGCTACAGCCACCATCTAAATATATTTTACCACTTTTATGCTTGCCCTGAGGTATTTCCGAAGGGCTTGCACTGAGCGAAGCGAAGTGCGCCAGGCAGGAATCGAACCTGCGGCCCTCCGCTTAGAAGGCGGATGCTCTATCCGCTGAGCTACTGGCGCTTACGCTAATTCTATCATGTATACTAATATTTGATGGAACGATTTAAAATTATAATTTCAATAGTTCTTGCTATTAACTTTTTACTAATAATTGGTTTGGGAATAGGGCAGAAAAATCTCAATCAAAAAATTACCGCTTTAAAAACACTGCAAGAATCAAAAATTGTCACCAACTTAAATTTACCTTCTCCCACACCTTCTTTATCTCTTGAACCTTCTCCGTCATTAAATCCAACCCTTCAGTCATCACCCTCATTAATACCCTATGTCAATCCTGCCCCAGCCCCATCAATCCCTTTCCAGCCGCAGATAGTTTATTTAGGCTCGGCTAGTACGACTCAGACAGACTGGACTGTCACTAATGTTGAAGTCCGGCTTAACAGTAATGACTATCCTGCCGATGTTATTGCTTATTTTGAAGCCGGATTATCCATAGTTAACGGCGAAGCCTGGGCCAGATTAAAAAATAAAACTACTGGCGCGATTATGTCGATAACGGAAATTTATAATAATACTAATTCTATTGTTTGGAAAACTTCGCCCAGTTTTAAACTTCACTCCGGTAATAATGTTTATGTGGTTGAAATAAAATCATCCAGTAGTGAACTTGCCAATCTTTCTGGAGCCAGAATAACGATCAGTAAGTGAGCGAGTTTACAACGAAGCTCGGACTTACTTCAAAGAACGCTATGCTAATTCTACCATAGAGCTTACAGATACAGGAAGTTGCGACAGTTCGGGCGACATCGCGGCCGCCGGACGACCGGCGCCGACAGTCTTGCCAAGG
>JAZDKF010000046.1:0-3024 GCA_043803225.1 Candidatus Beckwithbacteria bacterium | reverse complement strand
TTTATAAGGGTCAAGGTCGTCTTTAATTTTCGGCCACGCTTTTTGGACTTCCTCCCGGTCCAGTTTTTCGCCCTCGTCCAGGCCGTAATTAATCAGCTGGGTCAAGCGCCACAGCCGGTACTCTTTCGGGTGGGTTTTCTTGAAAGTTTTTTCATCCGTCGACCAATTAAACATATAGTCTATTTTAGCATTTTTAAGAGGAAATTTACAGAACCAGTAATAAAAATCCTAAAACCAGACAGTAATAAGCAAAGAAGGAAAACTTACCTTGGGAGACGAATTTTTTTAATAGTTTCAGGGCAAACAGGCCGGAAATAAAGGCGGCGATAAAGCCAATGACTAAAGGCAGGTCCAGCAGAGAAGAAGAAAAATTTGAATCCTTTAACTGGAGCAAAGCGGCGCCAAAAATAGCCGGCAAGGCCAGTAAAAAGGAAAAGTTAAATATTAGTTCAGGTTTTAACTTAGCAAAAATACCGGCGCTGATGGTGCTGCCGGAACGGGAAAGGCCGGGAATAATCGCTAATGCCTGAAACAAACCAATCAACAGCGTGTTTTTCCAGGTCAGGCGGGTGGATTTAGCTTGAGAGAAAAAATAACGGGTTAAAAATAAGAGCAAAGCAGTAACCAGTAAAGCAAGGGCGACTAATTTTACCGAGGAAAAAAGAGTTTCTATTGATGAATTTAACAAAACACCAATAATTCCGGCCGGCAGACTGGCCAGTAAGATAAAACCAAAGGTTTTTTTATCTAAAGAAAACAGCGGCCGCCACAGAATTACAATGATTGCTAAAGCCGTAGCCAGATGCAGGAGAATATCAAAGAAAACCGGCGGGGTAAGGAAACCGAAAAAATGCTGGGCAATTACCAAATGACCGGAACTGGAAACCGGTAAAAACTCGGTTAGACCTTGTAAAAGGCCTAAAAATAAAGCCTGGATCAGCGTCATTTTTTCTTGCCTTTACTATACCAGTCCATTAACATTTTGGAGACTAAGTCTTTGGCACCCAAACCAATGGCCAGGCCAATGCCTAAAGCCAAGGTGGTAATGATACCAATGAATAAAATGTTAATTAATGATTGGGCAATACCGAGTTCGTTAATAGCGGCCAAGGCGGCAACAACTATAACCAGATAGCTGGCAACTTTACTTAATAACCGGCCGGTTTTGGGGTCAATTTGATTGACCGTGCCTTTAATGAGGCTTTCAATTAAACCAGCCAGTAGAACACCGATGGTTAAAATTAAAATTGCCGAGACAATGGTGGGAACATAGCTTAAAACGCTGGCTAAAACTGAACCAATCGTAGTTAAACCCAAAACATTGACGCCGGCTATAAAGAAAACAATGATGATCAGCCAGCGGGCAATCTCGCCGATAATGACTTCGGATTTAAGTTTAATATCTGCTTGGGATAAAAAGGGCTCCAGGCCGATTTTCCTTAACACCTTGTCAAGTTTAACTGCAGATAAAACTTTAACAATAATGGCTTTGACCCACTTGGCCAGAATCAGACCGAGAACAAAGATCAGCAAAGCGCCAAAAAGACTGGGTAAAAAATTAAAAAATTGAGTGAAAATATTAGCAGCGGCCACAAAAACGGCTTCCTGCCAATTGCTAATAGTACTAAGTGACGAGTTCATATAATTAATCACCCCCCTTCTCTAAAATAATTGTATCCTAATTTGCTATAATAAGCACGCTAGGAAGTGTGGTGACGGTCCGACGTTACGTCGGGCAGGAAAGTCCGGACTGCTGGAAGCAGGGTGCCCCGTGAAAGCGGGGGTGCCGGCAAGCATGGTTGCCGGCAACAGTGAAGCCACAGAGACGAGTCCGCCAGCTGGCGGAGTGAAACGGCCCCGATGCCTATGTTTTCGGGGACTAGGGTAATTCTCCCCGCAGCAACTTCCGAATGAGTCGTTATCAGGACGCTTCCCCGAGACTCGAAGTTTGAAGGCATAGATAGATGTCATCACTAGACAGAATCCGGCTTACAGCTTCCTAGCATTTTTTAATTTTCTACTGTTTAAGTTGATTTATTGTAGAAATCGTTAATAATGATTTCAATTAATAAAACTGCAGGGACAGAGAGAACCGCACCGGCAATTCCGGCAATCCTAAACCCGGCAATTAAGGCTAAAATAACCACTAAAGGGCTTAAGCCAACGGCTTTGGACATAATTTTGGGAACGATTAAATTGTTTTCCAACTGCTGAATTAAGACATAGAGCGCCAGGGTCGCCAGGGCCAGAGTCGGCGAAACCCCCCAAGCAACCAAAATAGCCGGCAGGGCGGACAGAGTCGGACCAATAGTGGGAATAACTTCCAAAAGTCCGGCTAAAAAGGCTAAAGGAATAGCATACTCAACACCCAGGAAGGTTAAACCCAGATAAGATAAAAAACCAACGATAAACATCAGAGTCAGCTGGCCGCGCACCCAGCTGCCGAGTTTGTACTCCAGCTTGGAAATAAAAATTTCTACATGTTCTTCCTTGGCGTTTTTGCCGAAAAGAAACAGTAAGTATTTTTTGAGATTTTTGCGTTCCATAATGAGATAAAAAAGAATTACCAAGAAAGTCAGTAAACCAATAATGTTATTTAAAGCGCCGAGGGCAATTTTAAGAATCTGCTCAGGCAGAGCTTGAAGGTGAGGTTGTAAGACTGAGGTATTAATCAGGCCCTTGGTCAGCTGGCTAATGTCCTGGGGAAAGGTGGCGACCAACCTGGTTGATTGTTCTACTAAGGGCGGCACTAAAGAGGCAATGCCAAGGCTAATAACGGTAATAATTAAGATATAGAAAAACAGCGTGGCCAGGCCGCGGGGAATTTTACGTTTTTCCAATTTATCGACTAAAGGGCTCAAGGCTGACATAAAAATGACGGCGATAAATAAAAGAAGAAGCAGGTAGCGGATGCGATACAAAAACCACATCAAAATAAGAAAAAACACGGTAAAGATAATGGTTTTGGAAGAAATCTCGACTTTCTTGGTAGATTCCATATTATTTTTTATTATACCAAGCTTT
>JAZDKF010000045.1:0-2733 GCA_043803225.1 Candidatus Beckwithbacteria bacterium | reverse complement strand
GGAAACCAAAGAGGTTATCAATGAAGTCAGACCGGTTAACTGGGATGATTTAACTGCAGTCGAATTCAGCTATGGCGCGCCAAAATTAAGAAAAACCGCGGCGGTGGACAGTAAAGTAATTTATGAGTTAGAAGCCCCGGCAGATAATGGTTATTGGGATAAAATAAGAGAGTCAATCTTATCGAGCTTAAAATTTGACCAGTCAGTATTTATTAATCAGCCAACCTCTGTGGATGACGAAGTAATTTTATTAGAGGAAGTCATCGAATAATATGACAATGATCATGACCAAAAGCCTGCATTTCCCGCTCTGGTGGTATCGGGACAGTTTGCTTTGGTGGAAAAGATTTTTCAAGAATTTACTGATATTTTTGGATAACAAACTGGCGGTCAGCTTGATGCTCAGGATGCTGTTTATCCCTTTGTTCCATGATGTTAGTTTTTTGGGCAGAATATTAAGTTTTATCTTTAGAGTGGTCAGGGTGATAGTGGGCGGTTTAATAATTATTCTGACATTGGTATCAATGGTATTTTGGTTTTTGGTTTGGCTGGCCTTGCCAATAATTTTGATAATAACCACGGGTTGGTTCGGAGCCGGAGGCTTATTGCTGGTGGGATTCTTAGACGCCATCAAACAATGGCGCCAGGACTATTTGAATTCAGAGGTAAAAAAAATCGTGCGGTTGTCCGGCAAAAACAGCGAAAATTTAAAAAAACTTTTATGGCAAGATCAAGCGGTAAAGCAAATCCTGAAACTGACAGAAATCACTGAAGATTTATCTGTCAACCTTGAATTGTCTGACTGGTTAGTTAAAGCCAAAGAAGAGGCCTTAACTTTAAAGGCAGAATATGTAGGAACTAAACACTTATTGCTGGCCTTATTAAAACAAGAGGATTGGCGGTATGAGGAAGCCAAGTCAACGGTGAAGTGGCTGGAAGCGCAAAGCCGGTGGGGCAAGACGCCTTTTATCTGGGATAAAAGTTATGAACCGCGGCCGATCGGCGGAATTGACCGGGCGTGGACAGGCATTCCCACGCCGACTTTAGATAAGTTCAGCCTTGACTTAACCAAGATGGCCCAAAAACACCAACTGCCGGAAATGTTCGGCAAAGAAGAAGTCACTGACCAAATGACCCAGATTTTATCCAGGCGGGAAAAAAATAATGTTTTGGTTATCGGCGAACCAGGCAGTGGTAAAAGCACCTTAGTAAAAAGCCTGGCCCAGGAAATCGTCAGAGGAGTAAAAGCGAAAAGTTTAAGGTTTAAACGGTTAATATCTCTGGATATCAGCCGGTTGGCGGCCGGGGCCAATGATGCCGTACTGAATCAAAGAATTACTGAAATCATTGCGGAGATCAAGGCCGCCGGCAATATTATTTTATTTGTCGATGAAGTGCATAATTTAGCCATGATTAATCAAGATTCGGCAGAAAGCAGTGACATTTTTATGGCCTTGGAGCCGAGTTTATCTGAAGGCGAGTTTCAGTTTATCGGTGCCACGACCACTGATAATTATAAAAAATATCTGGAACCGAATGAGGCCTTCAGCCGGCTATTTGAGGTGGTTGATTTAGCGGAAGCCACTCCCCGGCAAACCATGGAAATACTGCAATATCTGGCCTGGGAACAACAACAGACTGAGGCAGTCACGGTTACCCTAATGGCCTTGCAAACGATCATTGAATTAAGCCAGGCATTAATCCATGACCGGGTTCTTCCGGATAAAGCCGTAAATATACTGGATGAAGCGGTGGCAGTAGTGAAAAGCAAAGATTTAAATTTAGTCACTGTTGCTGAAGTGAGACAGTTATTAACTAAAAAAACCAAGGTGCCCTTAAATAAATTAACCGGAGATGACGTTAAACTGCTGTTGAACTTAGAAAAAAAACTGCATCAAAGAGTGATCGGCCAAGATAAGGCGATTACGGCAATTGCTAGTGCCATCAGAAGGGCCAGGACTGGTTTGAAAGATCAACATAAACCGATTGCCAGCTTTTTGTTTGCCGGACCGACCGGAGTGGGTAAAACGGAAACAGCCAAAACTTTGGCGAGTGAATTTTTCGGATCGGAAAAAGTGATGATCAGGTTAGATATGAGCGAGTTCCAAACCGTGGAAAGCGTCGACCGGCTGTTGGAACTTTTGACCGACGCCGTCGGCCACCAACCATACACCCTAATTTTGTTGGACGAAATTGAAAAAGCCCATGCTAAAATCATCAATCTTTTTCTGCAGGTTTTAGACGATGCCCGCTTAACCAACTTAAACGGCAAGACCGCCGATTTTGCCAACACGATTATTATTGCCACGACCAATGTGGGAACGAGCCTGAAAAATAATCCAAAAGGAGCGGAGGTGTTGGAAAAGATTGAAGCGCATTTTCCGCCTGAGTGGTTAAACCGGTTTACCGGCCTGATTGTATTTGACCCATTAAGTGAAAAAGAGGTAGAGGCGGTGGTTAAACTAAAACTAAATAAATTAAGCCGGGAATTATTAAAACAGGAGTTAGAAATTAGTTTTGATGAAGCGGTGATTAAACAGTTAAGCCGGGAAGGATTTTCCACTAAATGGGGCGGCCGGCAGGTAGACAGAATTATCCAGGAAAGAGTGGCTAACGTAATTGCCGAAAAAATTCTTAAAGGCGAAGTGAAAAAAAGACAGCCCTGGATGTTGAAAAACTTATGAAAACACTAGCTGAGCGGCTGGAAGCCTTAAAAAAAATCATTAAATTTGA
>JAZDKF010000044.1:0-8596 GCA_043803225.1 Candidatus Beckwithbacteria bacterium | reverse complement strand
CAAGTCAGAAAGGACTATCAGGATGGCCAAACTAGCTTTTAACCGCATCTGGCTTTTTCTGCCCTGTTTAAACGAAGCCGGAAACTTAGCCGGAATTGTCACTGCCATTCAACAGCAAAAAATTCCTTCTTTGCATATTTTACTCGTGGTTGACAAATCCACCGATGGCACTGAAGCTATTGCCCTTAAACTCCAAAAGCAATATCCCGATCAAGTCGTTTTCTGGCAGCATCCTGGCCCCAGTAGCCGGGCCATAGCCGGCAAAGACGCCTTTAGTTATTGCTTAAAGCAAAAAGCTGACGTTATTATCGAAATGGACGCAGATTTTTCCCACAACCCTGCTTATCTGCCCTCAATGTTAAATGAACTGGTTAATTCTCAAGTCGATGTAGTCTTGGGCTCCCGTTTTCTGCCTGGTGCCAGTGATTCTGACCGGTCTGCTTTTCGAACTTTTATCAGCCGCCTATCAGGTATTGTTTTCAGAATTATATTAGGAATAAAGTTAACCGATATGGGGTCAGGTTTTAAAGCTTATAAATCCCAAGCCTTAGCTTCCATTAAACCGGATCAGCTTTTTTCCCGGAAAGGCCTAGCTATTTCCATGGAATCAATCTTTCGGGTTCTTAAGAATGGCTATCGGGTTAAAGAAGTCCCGATCGTCTTTACCGACCGTCAAGTTGGCGAGTCCAAACTCTCCTGGAAAGATTTTTTTGAACCGATCTTCATCTGTTTTAAATTAGTTCTGCAGTTAGGAAGATTTCATGAAAAATAAGTGGTGGTTGCTGATTATCATTTTAACTGCCGCTTTATTACGCTTATATCATCTTTCTTCAAACCCGCCTTCATTAAACTGGGATGAAACCGCTATTGGCTGGAATGCCAACACGATTTTCCACACCCGTCGGGATGAGTTCGGCACCCGTTTGCCTCTAAGTTTTAAATCTTTTGGCGATTACAAATCCCCGGTCTATATCTACCTGACCGCTCCGATGGTCGGTTTATTTGGCACAAATCCTTTTGCTGTTAGATTAGTTTCGGTTTTAGCCGGTATTGCCAGCGTTTATTTAATTTATTTAATCGGTTTAGAAATTAAAAACCAACAATTGGGAATTATCGCGGCCGCATTATTGGCAATTACTCCCTGGCACGTTATCTTGTCCCGACCGGCCTTTGAACCAAACCTGGCTTTGTTTTTCATCTTGCTCGGGACTTATTTTTTTCTAAAAGCCTTAAAAATACCTAAATTATTAGCTCTTAGCGCGATCAGTTTTGTACTTTCGATGTACACTTATCACAGTCCAAAAATATTTGTGCCTCTTTTTTTATTAGGCTTAAGCTCTATTTATCGCCGTAAACTTGTCTCTGAAAAATTAAATAAATGGGTGCTGATCTCTTCCTTTTTAGGCTTGATATTATTAACTCCCTTGCTCAAAGAAACATTTTTATCAAAAAGTGCTATCCGTTTTCAGGGGACATCTGTTTTTTATGACGAGCAGGAAAACAAATTACCTTTAAAACTTCCTTTAATTACTCAAATAATTAAAAATTACTTTATTCATTTCACCCCCTCGTATTTATTTTCAGGCAGTAGTTATTTACCCCGTTTACAGCTTAAAGAAATCGGACCGCTTTTATTAATTGAAGCGCCTTTTTTGCTTCTCGGTTTGTTGTATTTATTAAAAAATAAACAAAAAAAATGGGCCAAGTTTTTATTTTGGTGGTTAATAATTGGGCCAATGCCGGCTATGATCGGCAGGGAAACCCCTCATCCTTTACGTGCTTATACTCTTTTGCCGCCATTAATTATTATTACTTCATTAGGCATTGCACAAACTAAATTATTATTAAAACCAATTGCTAAATCCATATTGGTTATTTTACTTTTCTTAAATACTGTTTATTTTATCAATCATTACTTTTCAGCCTACCCAATTTATTCTGCTCCGGACTGGCAGTATGGTTACCAGGAAGCAGCCTTAACTGCCCGTCAATATGAGGATCAGGTGGATAAAATAATCTTTACCAGTTATTACGGTCAATCATATATCTTTGCCTACTTCTATCAAGATCGAGCCCCTTTAAGTGTATTTTGGGGAGGAATGGGAAAATATTTATTTAGAAGCATTAATTGGCCGGAAGATCAGCAGAAAAATAATACTTTAATTATCGGTTCTTCCCAAGAAATTCCGGCTGATAGCCCTGGTATAATTAAAGAAATCCTTTTTCCCGATGGCCAGGTAGCCTTTAGAATTGTTAAAACTCTATGATTAATCGACGTTTTTTTATCATTGTTTTCTTATTATTCTTAATCAGCCGGATCTTTATCTTAAAAAATCCTCCACCGAACTATTCGGATGTTTTTCATGACTACCGCCGCTATGCTGCCATGTGGCAAAGCGGAATCACTCCTTATTTTAAACATCTTTATGAATATCCGCCGCTTACTATTCCTTTGCTTTATCTGCCCGAAGCTTTAAATCAACATAGTATCGGCCACTATTACGAAAACTATCGGTTGCAGATTTTTATTTTAGAGGTAGTTATTTTTATCTTTATTCTTAAAGCATTAATTAGATTAAAAACTAAACCCTTATCTAAATATTTAAGCTTGGGGTTTTATTTGATTGCCCCGATGATCGCCAAAGACTTTTTTTACGAGGGGATTGATTGGATCTTTGCGGCCAGTTTAGCTTTAGCCATTATTTATCTGTCTAGAAAATTGCTTTTCTGGATTTTATTTTGGCTGTCTACCGGAATTAAGCTGTTAACTGCCCCCCTGGCATTAGTTTTCTTAAAAAAAGACTTCAAGCAAATGATCTTCGGTTTTCTCTTAGTTTGGGGTCTGCCGCTTTTAATCTTTCGTTCTTCTTTGGGAGTAATGTTTGTTTACAATAACGAGCGGGGAATTAAATATGCCGCTTTCCCCAGCTTTGTCGTCGAAACCATTAATTATTTTACTCACACTGAAATCCGGCGCAATCAGCCTCCGGATTATGAATTACAAGGGCCAATTTCTAAAACTGCTGAAAAAGCCGTCTCGGTGATTTTCCCCTTATCCATACTCTTAGTTTTGTTTTATGGGAAGAAAAAGAAACTTGACACTTATGCCGGTAGAATCAAAATTAGTTTAATTTTTTTCCTGACAATCTTCTTTACTGCCAAGATTTTTTCTCAGCCATTTCATTTGTGGTACGTCCCCTTGATTGCCTTGTACCCGTTTAAATCAATCAAGCATCAATTGGCGATGATCAGTCTTGCCCTGCTTTTATTAATCGTTGACACTACCCCTTGGATTCGTCTGAATGAACAGTTGCTGGTTTTAAATCCGTTGCCCTTAAAGTTTTTCAGCTATTTATTATTACGCTATATCCCTATGGCTTCATTGTTAGTTTTATCATTTAAACTGCCGGATAAATGAAGAAATATTTAATTATCATTATATTATTATTGGCCTTTGGCTTACGGTTTTATCATCTAGGTTCCAATCCGCCGGCGCCTTATTGGGAAGAAGCCGCTATTGGCTACGATGCTTACTCGATCTTAAAAACCGGCAAAGACTTTCATGGTCATTTGCTTCCCTTGGTGGCCTTTGAATCTTTTGGCGATTACAAGCCCAGTCTTTATTTCTATGCCGCGGTTCCTTCAATCGCTGTTTTTGGCTTGAATACTTTTGCTGTCCGTTTTCCCTCAGCTTTTTTTGGGACTTTAACGGTCTTGCTGATTTATCTATTAGTTAAAGAAAAACAGACTGCCTTAATCGCTGCCTTACTGCTGGCGATTTCCCCATGGCATCTCCAACTTTCCCGGGCTGGTTTTGAAGCCAATCTTGGTCTATTCTTTGTGAGTTTAGGCGCTTGGTTGCTGTTGAAAAATAAACTTCTTTTCGGGGCAATCAGTTTAGCTTTGTCCATGTATAGCTACCATGCTAATCGGGTCTTCATCCCCTTGTTTTTAATCGCTGTCTTTTTAATTAACCGCCAAAAAAAAGCTTTTCTAACCGGTTTATTAGTCGCCCTTTTTGCCCTACCTATTTTTATTAATCTTAACTCTCCCCTTGTTAAACAGCGCTTTGCTGAAACCAGTGCTTTTGCCGCGCTCGAACCGATTATTAAATCAAATCAATTAATTGCCTCGGACGGCGAAGGAGTTGTTGCCCGCTTAATTCATCATCGCTTTTGGCAGTACTCGCAAATTTTTCTTAAAAATTATTTTTCTCACTTCAACTTTAACTATTTATTTTTACAAGGAGATTCTAATCCTCGCCATTCTATTCAAACCATCGGCGAGCTTTATTTAATCCAACTGCCGTTTTTACTTTACGGCTTATTATCAAGCCTTAAAAAGAGAACGAAAACCGATTTAATGCTTTTAGCTTGGTTATTATTAGCGCCAATTCCGGCCGCCTTAACCCTAGCCAGCCCGCATGCTCTAAGAAGCTTGAGTTTATTGATTCCCTTAACGGTTTTTACCGCCAAAGGAGTAATTCGCTTTAAAAAGATTTTTTTGCTTATTTTGTTTATTGAAGCCAGTCGTTATCTTTATCTTTATCATCAGGTTTATCCCTTGCAGTGGTCATCTCAGTGGCAGTCTGGTTATCAGGAAATGGTTCAATCTGTTAATGCCAATCAGGCTAATTACAATCAAATTTACATTACTCGTCAATTAGGCCGGCCCTCGATTTATTACTGGTTTTACACTCAAACCGACCCCCGTTTAGTTCAGGCTATTAATGACTCTGTCCCCAAAGATCAGGGTGAGTATCTGGAATTTGGTAAGATTAAGTTTCAGGATGAAAACTATTTACCTGGCAGTTTGATCGTGGCGGAAGAATCAGGTAAATTTAAAATCTATGAAAACTAGACTTTGGTTAATCCTTATTTTTTTACTGGCTGTGGTTTTACGTTTTTATCAGCTGGGGCAGGTGCCTTCCGGTTTTGTTAACGACGAGGCCGCCTTTGGTTATAATGCTTATTCCTTAATCAAAACCGGTAAAGATGAGTTCGGCAAATCCTGGCCAATAATTTTCCGCTCTTTTGGTGAAGGTAAACTGCCGGTCTATTTTTACTTAACCATGCCTTCAGTTTTAATTTTCGGCCTTAATGAATTTGCTGTTCGTTTTCCTTCGGCTTTGTTTGGCAGTTTAACCATTCTGCTGGTCTACTTTTTTGTTAAAAAGTTTTCTCCTGATAAATTATGGCCGCTGTTAAGCGCCTTAGTTTTAGCGATTATGCCTTGGCATATTCATTTTTCCCGGGCAGCCTTTGAAGCTAATATCAGTTTATTCTTAATTACTCTCGCCAGTCTTTTGTTTTTCCAGAAACGCTTTACTAGCAGTATCATTGCTTTTACTTTAGCTATCTTTACTTACAGTGCCGCTGTTATTTTTGTGCCTTTTTGGTTGATTTACCTATTCTTAAAAACAAAACAAAAAAAGATTTTGTTAATATTTTTGCCTTGGTTGTTAATATTATTTTTACAGTCAAATTCAAATCGCTTTAGCGGCATCAGCATTTTTAATCCTCAATCAGGCGTGATGCAGCGCTTGGAGGAAAAATTCCGAGAAACCAGCCATCAGCCGTTGTGGCTAACCAGAGCGCTTCACAATAAACCAATGGAATTTACTTGGGATGTAGCCAAGCGTTATGCTTCTCATTTTGATTCTGACTTTTTGTTTTTCCAGGGCGATCCAAACCGGCCGCGTTACCGCTCTCCGGACATTGGTCAGCTTTTATGGTTTAGTTTGCCGTTTTTTTTCTTGGGGCTGTATTTTCTCGCCAAAAATAAATACTGGCCTGTTTTAACTTGGGTTATATTAGCTCCCATCCCGGCAGCCATAACTTTTGAAACCCCCAGCGCTATTCGGGCAATCTTAATGATTTTGCCTTTATCAGTGGCAATTGCCCTGGGGATTAGCCAGACTGTCAAACGATTTCCTAAGATTAGTTTGCTCTTGGCGCTAATTTTTGGTTTTAATCTTTTTGCCTATCTTGATGCCTATTTTATTCACTCGCCTGTTAATCAGCCTTACGAATGGCAGGGTGGCTACAGAGAATTGGTAAAAAGGGTTAATGAATTAATGCCCCAGTATGATAAAGCTTTGATTACTGACTCCCGCGGCACCGCCTATATTTACTTTCTCTTTTACAATCAATACGATCCGGCTAAATGGCAGACTCAATCCGGTCAGGCCATGACCACGTCGGATAAATTTGGTTTTTCTTCAATTAATCATTTAGATAATCTCTACTTTATTGGTGAAACCTGCCCGGCTAAAGTGCCTGAAGACAGAGTCCTGTATGTCTGCACCCAGGAAAATCATCCCCAATCCGGTTTTACCCAATTTAAAGATACGATTAATTTTGACGATAATCAGCCTGCCTTTGTCTTGTTTGAAAAAACTCCCGGTTAAAGTTTGACTTCCCAGACTTCCAGTTCCTCACCAAACTCTTTTCGGCTGACAAGTTCTTTATAGCTGATTGTTTTCAGCCAAGCATCAAGCGGATAGTGCCAGACATTTTCCGGTTTCTCAATAATTAGAAAAATTAGTTCAGCTTCGCTGGCCGGAGAAGGAAATTTTTTTAATAAATCAGGTTTCTCGCTTACATAACTTACCTCTCCAGGTTTATAAGAAAATTCTACCGGCAGAGATCGGCCTATAAACCCTTGCCAGAAGTATAAATACTGGTAAGCATAATCATAAATATTGGGTAAATACTGGTAAGAATTAAACGGCTTTCCCTGGGCTTGATCGTAAATATAATTTATAGCTTGAAGTTTAATTGGTAAAAAAGCCGCTTTGGTTTGCAAAACAGGAACTTTAATCGCGCTAATAATTAATAAGCCTAAATAACTATACGTAATTATCTTTGGTGCTGATCGTAAAACCCTGCCGATCGCTATTACTATCACCGGCAGCAAGCCATAGACATACCAGACATTATAATGGAGCCACCAAAACCCAATAGTCGGGATTAGCAAAAACAAACTAATCTCCGGCCAGAAAACTTTAACTTTTCTTTTTGTAATTAAATAAACAATTCCTGCTATTAGTAACCCTAAACTTAAATATTTTAACCAAAGAACATCCGGCAAAATAGCCAAGCCGAGTTCATGAATGATGGAACTGGTTACAATTTTAATCTTCCCCGGCGTAATCTGCTGGCTTTCTCCAGCCATAAAATAATTAACCAGCGACCTGACTTCTATAAAATTATTTTTAATTTCAAACAGCATTTGGGGAATAAAAGGAATGATAACTCCCACGATTAATTTCCTTAGGCTTAATTTAATTTTTTTGATTAATAAAATTAAGGGAATGATGAATAAATAAAAAATTGCCAGGGCTGAAGAAAAATGAAACCCTAAACCAATTAGCAAACCCAAGTTTAATGGGTGGCGTTTTGGGTTTTTTAAGCAAATGAAAATCAGCAAGCCTATCAAAACCATCGGAAACGGATTAGTCGCACTGACGCTGATAATCGTAAACACCGGCGCCGAAGCAAAAATAATCGCTTCAATCATACCAAAATATTTATAAGCCGACCAGATAGTCATCAGGCTAAGCAGCAGCATGGTTAGCGGTCCGGCTAAGGGGTTGCCCTTAAGCAAAAAATAGGCAGGGGCTAATAAGTAATACCAGCCCGGCCCGAAAAATAAACCTTGAATACTGGTCCAGGGCCCGATAAATTTTAAGCTTAAAGTTTTAATTAAATGTAAAACTGCCAGTGCATCCCGGCCATGGTCAAAGCTAAAAGGAATGTTATAACCGAAAAGATAAGGCAGTCTCGTCGCTAAAGCAAAAAGCAATAAAAAGACTAACATACTATAATAGTATAAATGAAAAAAGTCCTAACTATTTTTCTATTTAGTTTAGGTCTGTTGGGGTTAGCCGCTCGTTTTTGGCAGTTTGGAAACATTCCTGTCAGTCTTTATTGGGATGAAGCCGCCATTGGTTTAGACGCCCGATCTTTATTAACCACCGGTAAGGACTTAAACGGCCAATCCTGGCTCCAGCCGCTTTTCATCTCTTACGGCGACTACAAAGCCCCGGTTTATATTTGGCTCACCACTTTACTGGGGAAATTTTTATCCGTTTCTGAATTAACTGTTCGTTTGCCGTCATTATTAGCTTCACTCGGGGTTGCTTGGCTATTATTTAAATGGCTTGGTCCTTTTGTGGCAATAAGTTATTTGATTATGCCGTGGAGTCTTCTTTTTAGCCGTATCGGCTTTGAGTCCCACTTGTCTTTATTTTGGCTGGTTCTGGCCATTTATCTGGTTATCAGCAAAAAGCTTATTTTAGCCAGTTTTGCAGTGATTTTGGGCATCTATACTTATGTTAGTCTTAGATTTTCAGCTCCTTCTTTATTTATTCTCACTTTTTTGCTTTACAGCCGGACTAAACTAAAGCAGTTTTTGCTTGGTTTAGCTTTAATTGGTCTGAGCATAATGATCTTAGTTAAATCTCCCTTTTATGCGGCCAGCCAACAATACCGCCTTTCCAATGATAACTTAATTACCTCCACCGAGCGCAAGCCGGTTAAAATTAAAAAATTCCTGATAAACTATTCTTCATATTTTGACCCGCAGTTTTTAT
>JAZDKF010000043.1:0-3082 GCA_043803225.1 Candidatus Beckwithbacteria bacterium | reverse complement strand
GGAAAAACTGGAACAAATAACCAAAGTTTGAGAATCAACCCATGAAGGCAGGCGGTAATTATTGATCCGGATTAAAGGCAGTTTTAAAGAGTCAAAGCAGGCTGATTCAATCACCCTGGCACCTAAACCGGAACCGCCCATCCCGCACATGACCATTTTATTAACTTGTTTGTATGAGGCAGGAATGGTGATGGGTTGAGTGTCCTGATAAGCGTGGCGGCATTGTTGAGGTAAGGAGACAACTGAATCATAGACACGCGATTGATCCAGTTTTTGCTGGGCAATAAGATCATCGAGAATATCGGACATAGGTTAATGATTTAAGATATTTAATAATTGATCATGAATCAAACCGTTGGTAACTACTATACCATGAGACAAATTATGATTTTTAATTGGTTTGCCAAAGCAATCAGATATTTTGGCGCCGGCTTGCTTGGCAATTATTAAACTGGGAGCTAGATCCCACCATTTAGGCCCGAAGTCCCCGGTTAAGCAAAAAGCCTCGATGACTCCCTCTGCCACCAGACAAATATTTAAAGCGTCTAAGGTTGAACTTCTGACCCGATAAAATTTATCTAAAAGTATTCTTAGAGCCGATAATGCCAGAACTTTGTCAGACGGGGAAGAATTTAAATTTGGCAATTTAATCGTAATAACAGATTGACTTAAAGTTTTAGTCTGGGAAACTTTTATAGGGTGATGATTTTTTGTTGAAGCAGTCAGTTTTGAAGCTGAATAAAGATTTTTAAGGCTGGGACTATAAACAGATCCGGCTAGAATTTCATGACTGTTTTCCAAAGCAATTAAAACCAGATAATCAGAATGGCCTTTTTGGTATTCAACCGTACCGTCTAAGGGGTCAATGATCCACGTATATTCAGATTGATGATCGGTTAAGCCCGCTTCTTCGGATAAAATGTTGTGAGAGGGAAAAACTTTGGAAATCTTGTTTATAATCAGGCTTTCAGCTTTCAAGTCCGCGTCGGTTTGAATATCAATGCAGCCCTTGCGTTTGACTATTTTAACTGATGATTGATGTTTTTTAAGCCAATCTCCGGCGCTAACAGCGGCAGTTTCGGCAACAGTTAAAGCTTTAATCAAATCAATCATAGCTTTTTAACTCCGCCTAATGTTTCTATCAATTTAACCAACTCAGCCAGTTTTTCTTTTAAAATTGTTTGATTATCAGCTTCCAAATTAAGTCTTAAAAGAGGCTCAGTATTAGAAGGTCTGACATTAACCCACCAATCGGAAAACCAAATGGTAATGCCGTCAAGCCAGTCAGTTAATTCAGCTTTAGATTTATAATTGGCTTCTATTTGCTTCATCACAGATTGTTTATCTTTGACTTCAAAGTTAATTTCTCCGGAATTCGGATACTTATCATATAGCTTAATAAGCTGAGACAGTTTTAGATTTTTTTCAGACATTAACTCGAGAACTAATAAAGCGGCAATGATAGCCGAGTCAGCATAGAAGTTGTTTCTAAAATAATAATGGCCGGAATGTTCGCCGCAAAATAGACCATTTTGTTGTCGCATGGCTTCTTTAATTAAGGTGTGGCCGACTCTGACGCGAACAGGCTTAGCCTGATGTTTATTAATAATTTCCGGGACTATCCGGCCGACAATAGCGTTATAAAGGATAGAATCTTTCGGATGTTTTTGAAGTAAATTTTCAGTGATCATAGCAGTCATGATCGTGCCGGACATAATTTTACCGGTTTCATCAACCAGAAAAACCCGATCGCCGTCGCCATCAAAAGCCATGCCCAAATCAGCTTTAACCGCCTTAACTTTATCAATTAAGCTTTGCATGTTTTTTGGTTCAATCGGACTGGGAAGATGATTAGGAAACCGGCCGTCCAAATCATAAAACAGCCGAGTGACCCGCCAAGGTAATTGTTTTTCAAAAGCAGGCATAAAATAACCAGCCATAGCATTACCGGCGTCAATGACAACGGAAAAAGGCTTCATTTTGGTTAAATCGATAAATTTCAAGACATGATCTACCCAGCCAGGAAGAAGATTTCTTTGAGTTAGTTTAGCTATTTGAATAGGCTTAATGGATAAATCTTTATTGGAAACAGCCAAATCACGCAGTTGATAAATGCCGCTATCACCGCTAACGGCAATCGCCCCTTTTTTAACCATTTTCATGCCGTTGTATTCAGGCGGATTATGGGAGGCACTGACGGTAATAGCCAAATCTTCAGAATAAGTAGCGCTAGCGTAATAAATCATGTCAGTGGCGGTTAAACCAAGATCGACAACATTAACTCCGATATCTAAAAAAGCCTTGATCAAGGCTTTTTGAAGTGAAGGCGAGGTTAAACGCATGTCACGGCCAACTTGAACAGATTTGGGTTTAAAGTAATAAACAATGGCTTGAGCAATACGTTTGATGCCGGCTTCGTCAAGTTGATCAGGAACCAAAGCCCGAATATCGTAATCTTTAAAGATATTAAGATCTAAAGTCATAGAGTCATTCTAAAGATTAACCAATAATAGATCAAGTTCAGTCAACAAATCAAAAGGGGTTTGACCGGTCTTGTTAAGATAGTCCAGTTGAAGCAATTGCTGATGAAGCTGGATTAATTGGTTAAGGGTAAAGTTGGCTGCCTGGCTGATTAGTTTATTTTTTTGCCAGGGAGAAGATTTTAAGGTTTGAGGCCCGCTGGCCGCCTGAATTAACTGTGTCACGCGACGGGATAAAAAATAGAAGACCAATTCGATCGGATTAGTCTGAAGGCTTTGGTGAAGATATTTTAAACTGATACCACCCTGGTTGGGGACAATTGAGTCTAAGAACTTAAACACGGTTAAAGGCAGTGGGAATTCATTAAACTTAATTGTTTTAGCTAAAGTTAAGGGTTTGAGGCTGGTTTTAGTCAGCGGCTTTTTATCCCAAAGGAGAATAGTTTGATGCTGATTTTTAACAATTAGGTTAATAACGGAGTTTCTTAAGGCAGCACCAGGCAGAGAAAATAGATTTTCAATAATTAAAGCTTTCTGAAGATTAAACAAAGAGTTTGATTCCAATTCCTGAGTTAAGGCTTCCAGGCTTAAATCTTTGGCCA
>JAZDKF010000042.1:0-2872 GCA_043803225.1 Candidatus Beckwithbacteria bacterium | reverse complement strand
TAATTTACCGTTTTTAAAATGGCTGGGAAAATCCGGTAAACCAATAATTTTATCTACCGGCATGGCCACGATCAGCGAAACCAAAGAAGCGGTGGAAACGATTGAACAAACCGGCAATAAAAAAATTATTATTCTTCACTGTACTACCAACTATCCCTGCCCGCCTGAAGAAGCTAATGTGGCGGCAGTGATGGATTTACAAAAACATTTTCCTAAATACCCTATCGGTTACTCTGACCACACTTTAGGAATTGAGGCGGCGCTAATTGCCGCCGGCTACGGCGCTATAGTGATTGAAAAACACTTTACTTTGAACCGAAGCATGCCTGGGCCGGACCAGCAAAATTCACTGGAGCCGGCGGAATTAAAAGAAATGGTGAAAAAAATCCGCTTAGTGGAAATCTTGCGCGGCTCGGGCATTAAAAAACCCTTTAAATCAGAATTAGTGATGGCGGAAATGGCCAGAAAAGCAGTAATTGCGGTCATTGATATACCTGTTGGCACAATAATTACTGAAAAAATGCTGACAATAAAACGGCCGGCTAAAGGCGGCCTACATCCCAAAGAACTAGAAAAAATTATCGGTAAGGTGGCAAAACGAAATATTCAGGCCGATACCCAAGTCCAAGTAACCGACTTCTAGTGTGCTAAAATAGCTTCATGAGGAAAATTTGTTATTTGACCGGAACTCGGGCGGAATTCGGCTTGATGAAAAAAATTCTCCAAGGAATAGAGGCGGATAAGAAACTGGAATTAATTTTACTGGCTACAGGAATGCACTTACTGAAAGAGTTTGGCAATACGATTAATGAAGTTAAGGTTGAATTTCCCCAAGTAAAAATTATTGATGCTACCTATGAAGAAGACAACCGTTTATCCATGGCTCGCTTCGTCGGCCGCGCTTTCAGTCAATTAGTCGAAGCCTTGGCCGAAGCTAAACCAGATTTGGTTTTAGTCCTGGGCGACCGGGGCGAACAACTGGCCATGGCCATTGCATCTGCTTATCTAGCCATACCGGTTATCCATCTTCATGGCGGCGAGCAAACTGCAACTATAGACAATAAGGCTAGAAATGCGATTTCCCAGTTAAGTGATTGGCATTTAGCGGCAAGTCATAGCGCGGCGAAAAAATTGAGACAGATGGGAATTGATAAACAGCGGATAAAAATTGTTGGCGCCCCGGGTTTAGATCAAATCAAAAACTTGCCACTGGCTTTGAAAAAAGATTGTTTGATAGTTCTGCAACATCCTGATGAAAAAGAAGAGGATGCGGCTTGGCAAATTCAACAAACCTTGGAAGCAGTGGTGGAATTTAAGCTGCCGGTGAAAGTAATTTACCCGAACAGCGATGCCGGCGGCCGGAAGATGATTGCCGTGATTGAAGAGGTTAAGCAACAATATCCGCAATTAATAGAAACTTTTCCCAGTATTGAAAGGCTAAAGTTTTTACAACTATTGAACCGGGCCAGGGTCTTAATCGGCAACAGTTCCAGCGGCTTAATTGAAGCCCCAGCCTTTAACCTTCCAGCAGTCAACATCGGGCCAAGGCAAAAAGGCCGGGAACAGGCCAAAAATGTGGTTAATGTGGACTATAACCGAAAGCAAATTTCCCGGGCTGTCAGTAAATCCTTAGGCTGGCGGTTTAATCGGCTTAAAAATCCTTACGGCGATGGGCAAACCAGCCAAAGAGTGATAAAATTCTTAAAAAGATTATGAATCGATTTACTGACTGGCAAAGACCTCAATTTGATCAAAACGGCATGACAAAGTGGCAGTGGATGTGCCAATATCAGGAGAACTTGGTTTTAGGAAAAAATACCGACATTGGCGCTTTTACCTATATTAATGCCAAGTTTGGAGTCATAATTGAAGTTAATGTGCAAATCGGCAGCCATTGCAGTATTTATTCCCACAATACGATTGACAATACTAAGGGAAAAGTAATTATTAAACAGGGTGCGAAAATCGGCAGCCATACAGTGATTTTACCCGGAGTAACTATCGGAGCAAAAGCAGTTATCGGGGCCCATAGTTTGGTTAAAAATGACGTATCTGATAAAGCTATTGTGGCCGGAATACCGGTAAAGGATATTAATAAATGAAAAAGATTCTTCTGGGACCGCCATATATCACTGATGAAGATGTCGAGGCAGTGAGCAGGGTGGTTAAGTCCGGGAATTTAAGCTTGGGTGAAGAAACAGAAAAGTTTGAGGAAGAAATGGCTAAATGGCTGGGAGCAAAATATGCCGTGTCTGCCAGCAGCGGCACTACGGCCTTACATTTAGCGGTTCTTGCCAGCGGAATAAAAGCCGGAGATGAAGTCATTACTACCCCGTTTTCTTTTGTCGCTTCCACTAACTGCTTTTTATATGAAAAAGCTATTCCAAAATTTGTCGATATTGATCCGGAAACCTTGAATATTGATATTAATAAAATTGAGTCAGCTGTGACTCATAAAACTAAGGCAATTCTGGGGGTAGATGTTTTCGGCTATCCGGCTGAATGGAGAAAAATATTAAAAATTGCTAATAAATATCGCCTAGCCGTTATTGAAGATGCGGCTGAAGCTTTAGGCGCCGAATACCATGGTAATAAATTGGGCAGTTTGGGACATTCAACAGTTTTTGCATTTTACCCCAATAAGCAGATGACTACCGGTGAAGGCGGTTTATTAACTACTAATGATAAAAAAGTTTATGAACTAATCAAGGGCTTGGCTAATCAGGGACGGGGGCCGGATATCCAGTGGCTAAAACATGAGTATCTGGGTTACAACTATCGGATCACGGAAATGGCCGCAGCCTTGGGCAGAAGCCAGTTAAAAAAATTAGACCAGCTGTTGAAATTAAGACAACAGGCAGCCCGATGCTAT
>JAZDKF010000041.1:0-3189 GCA_043803225.1 Candidatus Beckwithbacteria bacterium | reverse complement strand
GCCGATATGAATCGTCGAGCCGCGGCCGATCTTAACTCCGGCTAGTTTAAACAAACAGCGGCGGAAACAGTGGCAGGGAACATATCCTAAAAGCCAAAGCAGAGACACTTTTAAATCAAGATAGTAATTATAAAAACGGTTGAGAATTTTATAGCCAGCCTGGCACCAATTAAGCGACTGGTTATTTCGATCTTTAAAAGGTGAATTCATTAATTACCTCCAGAATTTTTTGAGCAGATTTTTTCCAAGAAAAATTCATGCTTTTTTGTTTAGCGGCGATTAATTGTGATTGTTTCGCCGCCTTGGGCAAAGATAATAGCTGTATTATACCCTGTTTAATCTCTTCGTGGCCAAAAGGCGGTTCAATGTACAGGCCGCAGTCAGCGACAATCTCCGGCAAAGACGAGTTGCGGCTTACTAAGACCGGCGTACCTAAAGCCATTGCCTGGACCACGGGAATACCAAAGCCTTCATATAAACTGGGTAAAACTAATCCCAGGCTGGCTTTAATTAAGGAAGGAAGTTTAGTTTGCGGTACAAAATCAAGATACTGAACATTTTTTAGCGGCCGTGGCTGGTAAAGCCAACCGGTTTTACCGGCAATAACCAATTTAATCCCGGCGAGATGCGATCTCGCAGGCCGGCAAAAGACCTCAATTAAGGCATTAAGATTTTTACGAGGTTGGAGTGTGCCTACATAAAGCAAATATTTACCTTTAACTGGGCTTTTGCCAGTTGCTTTGAGCCGGTCAACCCCGGGATAAACAACACTGATTTTATTTTCCGGAATTTGGTAACTGGCCACAAGGTCATTTTTGGTAACCTGGGAAATGGCAAAAATGTGTTTGGCTTGTTTGGCGGAATAGGCAGTCCACAATTTCAATTGCCATAAATCAGAGCGCCGAAAAGTTTGAGGAAACTTTAAAAAAGCCAAGTCCATAATGCAAACCAAACTCGGTACAGGAGAAAATCGTGGCGCATAGTGACCTAAAGTCAGAAAAAGATTAGGTCTGGGCTTTTGGAAGAATAATTGTAAGGGTAAGCGCCATTGGGTCCATAAAAACTTAGGGAGTACAATTTGATACTGCCAACGGAGTGAAGCCGAAGGCAGATCCGGTAATGGAGCAGTTTTTAAATATATTCTATAAGAGTTGGTTTTATCCAGACGAGATAATTGAGTTAAGATTTGGAAAGCATACTGATTACTGCCGACCCGGTTTTGAACATTAGCTTCGTTAGCATCAATTCCGATTAACACCTGGATACCTCCTGATATAATTTTAGAGTTTCCCGGGCAGTCTTTTCCCAGGAAAACTTTTTGGCTTGTAAAAGAGATTTTTGTTTAATAGTTTGATGATTCGAATCATCGAGTTGAATCAGCTGTTTAATTGCCTGAGACAAATTTTCAGTTGATTGAGGATTAATATAGATAGCGGCTTCACCGCCGATTTCCGGTAAGCTGGAATTGTTGGAAGTAATTACCGGACAGCCACAGCTTAAAGCTTCCAAGACCGGCAAACCAAAACCCTCATAGAAAGAAGGGTAAACAAAGGCTTTAGCCCCGGAATAAAGGCCGGCCAAATCTTCATCAGGGATAAAACCTAAAGTTTTAACTTTGGCTAATTCCGGCAATGTTTCTCCCCAACCAAACTTGCCCACCAAAACCAGTTCTAAATCAGAAAGTTTTAATAAGGAAAAGGCTTGAAGCAAATTTTTTAAGTTTTTTCGTGGTTCCAAGGTCGCCACGCAGAGAAGATAGGGTTTGGTTAAGTTGTATTTAAGCTTCACTGCAGCCGGATCGGCGGGACGAAAAATTGAATCGGCGGCCTCGTAAATAACACTAACTTGATCAGATTTAAAACCATAAGCCAACAGATCGTGTTTAGTTGACTGGGAAACCGCAATTACTTGACGGCAGTGTTTTTTAACCAGCTTGAGATGGCGGCGATGAACTTGGTTAAGATAAGCAGTGTGAGTTTGAGGAAACTTTAAAAAACTTAGATCATGAATGGTGGTAATTAAGCGGGTCTTTAAACGCGGCAGGGCCCAGTTTGAAGCATGAAACAGATCAAAGTCACCCTTAGGTTTAAAAAGATTTAACTGATTCCAAGCTAAAGCGGCCAGTTTTGGAGAAAGAGAAGTAAGCTGAGCGGATGTGCGCGGGGTTTTAACCAGATTAACAAAAGCCCTTAAGGTTGGTTTTTGTCGCAGACTGCCAGCGTAAAAACAGTATTGGTTATCAGAATCAATTTTGACTAATTGTTTAACCAGTTCGACTAAATAACGGGAAACGCCGGTTTGATAAACAATCTGAGAAATATCGATGCCGATCTTCATCGCTTATATTGTATCAAAGTCAGGTTGCCACGGAAGTGCTGAACATAACTTTCTTTAAAACCGGCAGCGGTTGCCTGGGAGCAAAATTTAAGCTGCGGGTCAAAAATCGGCTCGGCATAAGGAACATACCAAAAATCTTTATTCGGAACTGTTGCTGAAGTTAAAATATTTCCTGAGGGATAATAATATTTTAAAGCGGCGTCTACGGCCGGAATTATCACTACCGGCTGGTTGATCTGCTTTAATGAATTGGCTAAGCCCCGCCAGTCTTCCCGATGAAAAACAGGATTAAACAGATAAATTGCGCTGGAGATTAAATTTAAGATTAAGAAACTAAAGAGCATTTTTTTTGAAGCAACTGAAGAGATTAATAGATAAAAAGCCGGGAGTAAAAATAATAGGCGAAAGTAGGCTAAAACCGGCAATTTAAAGGAAACTAAAATAATTAATAATAAAGGTACCAAGAGCCAGGAAAGAAATAAAAGATTTTTTTTATAATTTAAGATTGACTTAAATAATACCCAACCAGTCAGCAGTAAGGGGAAAATAATAATCAGTAAATAAAGTTGATTGTTAGCCGGGGCAATCCGGCCGATTAAAAACTTGACGGGAATTAAGAGTAAAGCCTTTAAACTTAGACCGCCAACAACATTACCCCAACTAGTTCCGGCTGCAGCTTGGCCGGCATTAAGCTGTTGGATAAAGATCGGTAGCCAAGGCAGGAAACCTAAAGCAATGCCTGACCAAGCGAGAATTAGTTTTTTAAGCTGGTGTCTTTTTATCAGTAAAAGTTGGGCCGGGAAAATAAAGATTGTCAGGTAATGGCTATAGATTGCAATTAGAGAAAAGATG
>JAZDKF010000040.1:0-3505 GCA_043803225.1 Candidatus Beckwithbacteria bacterium | reverse complement strand
GTTTAAAGGAATCATAAAGTGAACCGCATTAAGTTTGGCCTTAGAGATAAAAAAGCTGCCGTCAGTCATGTAGTAAAAAATGTCGTATTGACGAGTGAATTTGGTTCTTTCCCGGCCGGAAAACTTCGGAGTAAACGGACCGGTGACCAGGTTTAAACCATCAAGTTTTAGATTGAAGTTTTGACTGAACTTGTCGATCAAACCAGATTTGGCTTGACCAATAATTAAGTCAACTTGATGCTTAGGCAGTAAACACTGAGCCACAGTTAACAAGTATCGTTCGCCACCGCCAATATTGTCTCTTAAAAACGGACTGTAAAGACCGATTTTCATTTTGGCTGCAGCTCCCAAATCTGCTGGTAAACAAAGAAACGATTGATTGCCTGAATCAGGCTTTCAATAAAACCGACATAACCGTCAAGAAAGCCTTTCTTTTTAAAATACCGGGAGCAAAATTCCCAAACCATGACTTTAATAATCCGCCACCAGGTAATTGGCGGATGGCCGGCTTTAATAAACTCTTCGGCTTCTTTTTTTGTCCAAACTAAACTTTTTTCCAACCCTTGAGCTAAACTCTGATGGGAATAATGAATTAAGTGAGTTTCAAGGCTGCCGAGACTACCGGAATAGTGGGGAGTTTCATGGACAGCACCGGTAAATTTTTGAAAGTCGGCAACTTTAAAAAGACGGGTTTGCCAATCCGGCCAATAACCGCCATGCTTGACGGCTTGATTGAAAAAATAGTTAAGGCGTTTTATTCGGTAGGCAGAATGGGAGGCAGCCCTGATTACGAGCTTAATTTCAGCAAAAAGTTTTGGCGGCACTTGTTCGTCTGAATCAAGAAATAAAACCCAGGAAGAAGTGACTTGCTTCATCCCAAAATTTCTTTGAGCCGCAAAGTCGGTTAATTTATGTTGAACTATTTTGGCTTTAAATGGTTTGGCCAGGCCTAAAGTTTGGTCAGTGGAAAAATCGTCAATGATCACAATTTCGTCGGCTGACTTAACCGAGTTTAAACAGATAGAAATTAGTTCCTGGCTGTTATGGGTCAAGATAATGACTGATAACTGTTTCATAATGACTTACTTTTACCGAAACGGTGTAGATAAAAATCAATTATACCTTGTTTTTCGCCTTCCCGGCCGGTAATAAGTTTCTTTAAACTTTCCTTCATTAAGGCAAGTTTGGTGCGGTTACGGGCATACTTAAAACCAAAGATAAGCCGGTTTCTGGTCAGATAGTAGTCATGAAGTTTGGAGCCGGAGCCGGAACTTGAAGAACTTTTATGATAAACCTTGGCTTGGGGCTGATAAACGATTGTAAAGCCGGCCCGAATAGCCCGGACTGAGTAGTCACCGTCCTCCCAATAAAGAAAGTAGTTTTCATCTAAAAGGCCAATGGTTTTGATCACTTTCTTTTTAATTAAAACGCAGCAAAAGTTGGCAAACTCAACCGGTTTTAAGCAATCGTATTGACCATGATCGACTTCATCAACCCCAAGATGCTGAGCATAAACATTATTCCAGTCAAACCGGGCGCCGGCATACCAAATGACTTTGCCTAAATCCTGCGGCTGGTAGCGGCTTTGATGATATTCATAACCTTTGGCAAAATAGATTTTCGGGACAATAATATCTGCCTGATCGCTGGCTTTAAGCAAATTAACATAAAGCTGTTTGTCAACTTTAACATCATTATTAATCAGCAGAAAGTAGTCGCAACCGCGCTTGAGGCCATATTTAATACCCAGGTTGTTCCCCTTGGCAAAACCGGTGTTTTGCAAAGTGGTAATTAATTTAATTTCCGGCCGGCCGGTTAAGGCTTTGACTAATTTACCATCAGGTACCGGCGAATTATCAACCACCAAGATCTGGTTAACAAACCCTTTCGGAATAACGGCTTTTTGGATTGAAGCAATGGTTGATAAAGTAAGCTGGGAATTTTGATAATCTAAAATAACTGTGCAGATTTTACTGGGTTTATCTGATAGCATAACGATATATTATAGACCTTTAGGGAAGATTTTTTTAATAAACCAACGGCCATCGCTAAAGATTTTTTGTCTTTCCAGTAAGAACAGCAGACTAAGATAGATTAAACCGCCGCTAAACATTACTAAAAGCAGGCTGATTAAGTTATGGGCAAACTGGTTAGCCAGGATTAAACTCAATAGTCCGCTGATAAGGGCGGCTAAAAAAGCAGCCCAGATTTGACTTATAACCGAGATTTTAACCAAACGCTGAATATAGTACCAGGTTAAAGGCAGGCTGACATATAAAACAATGACTGAACCGATCATGGCGCCGTTAAAACCGAAGCGATAAACCAAGGGGACGCTGGCAGCCCAATTCACTACAGTCAGAATGATTAAGAGTTTGACGGCAATCTTGGTCTTGCCCAAGGCCCAAAGACTGTCCATAAAGGTATTGGTGATGCCGACGACCAAGATGCCCAGTAAGTGAATATAGAAAGCCGGCAGGGCCGGCAGCCACTTATCAGTAAAGATAATGGTGACGATCGGCCTGGCGGTAGCGGCCAAGATAAAAACAGCTGGAAATAGAAATAAGTTGGTAAAGCGGATGGTCTTTTCAATGGCTTTTTTTAATAACAGCGGGTCGTGCTGGATCCGGGAATAGGTCGGAAAGGTTACCCGGAAGATGTCGCTCATAAATAAAATCGGCAGTTTGGAAAAAGTCAGAGCCCAGTTTAGATAGCCAACCGCGGTAACGCCGGAAACTGCCCCGACAAAGATCGGCATAACGGCGTCTTTAATCGTGGCAATAAAACCATTAAGTTGAAACGGCAAACCGAACGATACCAACTGCTTGGCAATGGATAGATCAAAAGCCAAACTGGGCCGCCAAGGGGAAATTAAGTAAAGCACGATAACTCCTAATAAACTGCGAACCAGCAAACCAATAATAAAACTCCAGACGCCAAAACCTAGCCAAGCCAGTCCAACAGCAATGATCTGGAAAGAGATCACTTCAACGATCTCGGGCCAGACCAAGCGGTTAAACTTTAACTTTCGCTCTAAAAGAATTGAAGGAATGGTTTTTAAAGAGGTTAAGAATAAAGATAGGGAAAAAATTCTGATTAACCAAATCCCCTGAGAACCTAAGTGATATTTAAGGCTGAAAAAGGGAGCCGATAAATAAATAATCGAGACGACGGCAACCACTAATATTTGCTGAAGGGTAAAAGTGACGGCTAAATCTTTTTTGGTTAACTGGTCTTTTTTCTGGATTAAAGCGGCGCCTAAACCAACATCAGAAAAAAAAGCAAAAAAATTAATGACAAAACTGATAATAGCAAAAATGCCGAAAATTTCCGGGGCCAGCAAGCGGGCCAAAAAGATGCCGCCTAAATAACTGACGGCCCTGAGGGCAAATTTTCTTAAAGTTAAAACCAAAACGCCGGAAACGGCCCGCTGACTGATAGTGGCCGTGTTCAACTCCGGTTCAATTTCAAATAAATCTTCTGACATAGTGTTTTAATCCCCAAA
>JAZDKF010000039.1:0-2306 GCA_043803225.1 Candidatus Beckwithbacteria bacterium | reverse complement strand
GAATATTTGAAAGATTTGGTATCCGGGGCAATTTACCAAAATGAGTAAATCACTTCTGGTAACAAGATCGAATCATGATGAGGCGACTAACTATTTATATTATTGGTCAACTTTGGTAATCAAAGCCGCCAAACAGAAATTATTCGCAGTTTATGACTTGGCTGGAAAGAAAGCCAATAAAAAGAATTTTGACAGTTATCTTAAATCTAAAAAACCCGCGATTCTGTTTTTGAACGGCCATGGTAATGCTACGACCGTTACTGGTCAGGGATTGGAACCGCTTTTGTAAACTGGTAAAAAATCGGCAGTTTCCAGAACAATCATTTATGCCAGAAGTTGTGATGCCGGAATAATTTTAGGAAAAACGCTGATTAAAGACGGCGTTAAAGCTTTTATCGGCTATAATCAAAAATTTATTTTAGGCTATGATTCCAAGAAGCGTACTCGGCCATTAACTGACTCAATGGCTAAGTTATTTCTCGCCCCGTCAAACTTAGTAGTTACTACTCTAATAAAAGGGCAAACCGCCCGGAAAGCGCAGGACCGATCCAGGCAAGCGATGCTGAAAAATTACCGGAAAATGACTAGCACTACTGCTTCGTACCGGAAAAGATATGTTGCCCGCTGGCTTTGGAGTAATTATAAAAGTCAGGTTTTATACGGTGATGCCGCGGCGACGTTTAAAGATTAAAAGAAGAACAGCAAAGCTGGAAATTGAGATCAACTCGGCTATCAGCCGGACCTTGGTTCTGGTGAAAATAACTTCAACCTGATGGTTCCCCTGAGGAATATTAAAAGTAATTAAACCCCGGTAACTTGGATCCTGAAATTGAATTTCCGCTGTCTGGTTGTCAATTATTACCCGCCAGCCGGGAAAATAAACTGTGTTGTCGATAAATCTGCTTTCTTCCTGGCTGGAAATCTTAAATTCATGCTTTAAATCTTGTCTTTGCCATACAGTCACTTCAGCCTGGCCGATTACTTCGAAAGGCGCTGTTGGATAGTGATCCGCTTCTCCGGCTGTCCAAACCGGCGAACCTTCATTATGCCAAGTAGTAGTTTTTGGGTAATTCTGAAAGTCAATTTGGTTAATCAGGTCGGACGGTTTTACCTTAATAATCGGTAAAGCCAGGACAATACTTAAAATAACAATTAATTTATTAAATCTTATCCAGCCTGCAGCTATGGCCGTGATTAAAACCGTTAGGCTTAACCAGCGCCAGGGGAGTTGGAAAAAAGCCAAAAGCGGTAGTTGTTCCCACCACCAAACTGAATATTTGGTACAGAAAAAAAGGCTGAAAAACCAGCCGGCTACTAATACCCAGCCAAAGAAGCGGTTAACCCTTTTTTTAATCAGTTGATAAATAAACAAAGCCATTATCCCTATACTCAGCCAGCCAATATAAGTCGGAATCTGTTCACCGTTAAAACTCCAGGGCATATAGACTAAATCTTTTAAAGAAACAAAATAATCATGGAAATCTTTTTGAGACAGATAAACTTTGGCTAAAGTATATTTAAGCTCCAAAAGCGACGGCAGCCAAAACCAGGCAGTCAAACCCAAGCTTAAACCCAAAGGCAAGATAAACGTTTTAATTTTTTTAATCATTAACAGTCCCAAAAATCCCAAGAAGACCAAAGCCAGAGCATTGTGGGACAAGATTAATCCCACCATTCCTAAAATCATCAACCAAAAATTCTTCTTCCAGTATCCCAGCAAGATTAGCGGTGCAAATATAAAGGCGACTGTTTCGCCCAAAGCCG
This sequence comes from Candidatus Beckwithbacteria bacterium, assembly GCA_043803225.1. Lineage (GTDB taxonomy): Bacteria > Patescibacteriota > Microgenomatia > UBA1400 > CG1-02-47-37 > JAZDKF01. Next base: position 542 of record JAZDKF010000039.1, on the reverse strand, counting down.
CTCTGATATAAACATTTAGAATCCGGTACGGCGCCAAAACATAAACCGTTGCCGCCGCCAGCCCCGCCCAATCGTTTTTAAGCTTAATTTTAACCGCCAGATACATAAATATCCCGGACAAAACCAACGACAAGCCCAGAATCGTTTTTAAGCTGACTATTACGCTAAAACCAAGCAAATTTAAGCCACTGGCCAGTAAGTAGGGTAAAGGATAAACAAAGTTAAAAATCGGGTAACCATAGTTATAATTTAAGTTGGCTGCCCAGCGGACCGGAAACTGACCTTGTTTTAAAGCTTGAGAATAAGCCGCAATTCGAGCTAAATGCAGTTCACCGTCATGGCTTTGGTAAAAGTCAGGGATAAATAAAGGCCAAATCACTATTACTGATAAAATTAACCCGATTAATAATTTTTTCATGCTCTCCCTAATAATATCATCTCCGGTAGGGTAAAATATAACTTAATGGCCATAACGATTTGTTCGCCTCAGCTTGGACTTTCCCCGGAATCAAACTCCGGCGGGGAAGTTTATGATCGGGAAG
>JAZDKF010000038.1:0-2073 GCA_043803225.1 Candidatus Beckwithbacteria bacterium | reverse complement strand
AAAAATAACCTTGAATCTGCCAAATATACTCTTTACAGCCTTCAGTCAGATATGTTAGGAAAATGGGATTCTTTTAAAGAACTGGCCGAAAGCGATACCTATAAAGATACTGGTTCAGGCAACCGCAATCTTCCCGAATTTTATATTCCCCAGGATGATTGGCTGGCTGCTGAAGCTAAATATAAAAATCAGCAAAACGTTATTAATCAAGCCCAGACTTCTGTCAGTAGCGCTTGGGCTGCCTATCAGCAGGCTTCCCCGACAATTTATGCCCCGATTTCCGGGGTAATTAGCGGCCTTTCGCTTCAGGTTGGTTCAGTTCTGACCGCCCAAACCAGTTCTTCTGGCAGTTCCACCTCGCAAAGGATTGCTAACATTAAGACTGACGCCGCACCGACAGTCACGGTGGAGCTAACTCAAATTGACGTTCCGACAGTCAAGCCCGGCAATTTAGCTACTCTGACTCTGGACGCTTTTCCCGGGAAAACCTATACCGGCCAGGTTGTCAGCATCGACACCACTGGTTCAGTCACTTCCGGCGTTACCTCTTACCCGGCCGTTATCAAACTTGATGTAAGGGCGGATGAAATTTTCCCCAACATGACTGCTCAGGCTAATATTATTTCCCAGACAAAAAACGACATTCTTCTGATTCCTGCTGCCGCTATTCATACCCAAAACAGCCAAACTTATGTTGAAGTTATGAAAGATAATCAAGTGAGCCAGGTTAATGTAGTTACTGGTTTATCTTCCAGCACCCAGACGGAAATTACTTCTGGATTAGCTGAAGGCGACACCATTATTACCAGTACGATTACTTCAACTTCTGCCCGTAAAACTCAAACCACAACTACCTCGCCCTTTAGTCTTGGCGGTGCTAATCGGGGTTTTATGACTAGCGGTGAACGCTAATAAATTTGCCCTATGGTAAAGACTCGTCCGATTATTCAAACCAGCCATCTTACTAAAATTTATCAGCTTGATACGCTTAAAACTATTGCTCTGGATAATGTTTCTTTTCGCATTAACAAAGGAGAATTTGTCGCCATCATGGGTCCTTCCGGTTCAGGCAAATCAACTTTAATGCATATTTTAGGCGCTTTGGATAAACCCACTAGCGGCGAGTATCTGCTCGATGGCATTAATGTTGCTAAATTAACTGACGATGAATTGGCTGATATCCGCAATCAAAAAATCGGTTTTGTTTTTCAGGCTTATAACTTGCTCCCTCGAACCACGGCTTTGAAAAATGTCATGCTGCCGTTGATGTACGCCGGTGTCACCCAAGAAAAACGCTCCTCCCAGGCAGCTAAATACTTAACCATGGTTGGATTAAGCGATCGGTTAAACCATACTTCAAATCAATTATCCGGCGGCCAGCAACAGCGCGTCGCAATTGCCCGTGCCTTGGTTTTAGACCCGGCGATGATTTTAGCTGATGAGCCGACCGGTAATATTGCCACGAATCAAGCTGAAGAAATTATGGAAATTTTTCAAAAATTAAACGCCCTGGGACATACGATCGTCATGATTACTCATGAGTCGGATATTGCTAATTATGCTAAAAGAATTATTTTGATCCGCGACGGTAAAATTATCAAGGACAGCCGCTAATTTATGGATTTTTTACAACTCTTTTTAGAAAGTTTAACTACCCTTAAGGTCAACAAGCTTCGGACCGGTTTAGCCATCTTAGGTATCGTTATCGGTATCGGTAGCGTCATTGCTTTAGTCTCTCTGGGACGAGCCAGTCAGCAAGCCGTTCAGTCCCAAATTCAATCCTTAGGCGCTAATTTATTAACTGTTATGCCTGGTTCTCAAAGAAGCGGCGCGGTTAGGGGAGCCAGCGGCGGTTCTACGACTCTGACTAATGATGACGCCAGCGCTATTGCCGCTTCTCCTCAAATCACCACTGTTGTTAATGTTTCACCTGAACTTTCCCGCCGAAGCCAGGTAACCACTGGCAGCAATAATACCAACACTCAAGTAGTCGGCGTGGTTCCGGTGTATGCTGATGTCCATAAAGTTACTCTCTCGTCTGGAAATTTTATTTCTCCAAGAGATGTTGATGCT
>JAZDKF010000037.1:0-14966 GCA_043803225.1 Candidatus Beckwithbacteria bacterium | reverse complement strand
TTTGTCGGCGACGGTCCCTTAAAAACTAAAGCTAAGAAACTTGGGTTAGTTACAGGCATAGTCAAAGATATTCAGCCGTATTTAATTCAGGCTGATGCGGTTTTCTGCTCTTCATATTTAACTATTTGGAAAGCTTTGGCTTATAAGCGCCAGATTTTTTGCCTTTATCAAAATCCTTTAAAGTTTGACTATCTTAATGACTTTCCGGCTAGAAAATATCTTCATCTTGTCGGTTCGGCCGAAGAACTGATCAGCCAACTTGATCAGGTTTTACCACCTTGTCCGTCAATCCCTGACTGGAAATCAGCCAGCCAGCTATACTTGAACCTATGGCAAAAAAAATAAACCAAAACTGCACTATCTATCTGGTTCGCCACGGTGAAACTGATAATAACAAAAATGATATTCTCCAAGGAGCCAGAATTGATAGTTCATTAAATAAAAGCGGTGAAAAACAAGCTCGAGAGGCTGCCAAACTCCTTGAACAAATCCCTTTTTGTGCGGCTTTTTCATCTGATTTAATTAGGGCTAAGCAAACAGCTGAAATTATCAGTCTTCAGCATCATTTGATCGTGACTACCAGCCAGGCAATCAGGGAACGGGAATTTGGTCAGTTTGAAGGCAAGCCAACCAAATATTTTCAAAAAATGCTTAAAACTCAGCTGGATCACTTTGCCACGCTTTCTGATGAAGCTAAGTTTAACTATGACTTTGCTCATGGTATTGAAACCTTGAGTATGACTGTCAGCCGGCTGATTAATTTTTTAAGAGAAGTTGCCATTGCTTACCCCGGAAAAACTGTCCTGATTGTCAGCCATGGTGCTGTAATTCGCCACTTTCTGATCCGTATTGGTTTTGCCACTTTTAATCAACTTCGCTGGGATCCGGACAAAGCGCCGCCAATAAATAATCTAGGCTATGCGGTAATTCAATCAGATGGAATTGATTTTTTCGTTACCGAAACTTTTGGAATTAATAAAACTTAAATGAAAACCAGTTTTGTCGCCACAATCTTTAATGAAGCTAACACGATTAATCAGTTGCTCGACTCAATTATTCAACAAACTAAATTGCCTGATGAAGTTATCATAGTTGATGCTGGCTCAACCGACTTAACCATTAAATTAATTAAGCAGCATGCCATTAATAAAACTCTAACAATTCGCTTAATTAAACAAACCGGCCTTAATCGCTCTCAGGGTAGAAACTTAGGCATTAAATCTGCCAAACACCAAGTTATTGTTCTTTCTGACGCCGGCTGTGTTTTAGATTCTCACTGGTTGGAAAGAATTACCAGAGCCTTTTCCACTCCATCAATTAAAGCCGTTGCCGGTTATTATCAATCCACTACCAATAGTGTTTTAGCCAAATGTTTAGCCCCATATGTGGCGACTATGCCCGACAAGTTTAATCCGGACACTTATCTGCCTTCTTCCCGGTCTTTGGCTTTAAGAAAATCTGCTTGGGCTGTAGTCGGCGGCTATGCGGAAAAGTTACCCTACTGTGAAGATTTAATCTTTGCCAAAACATTAAAAGAAAATTTCCGAATGGCTATTAAAGCCGATGCGATTGTTTATTGGCAAACTCCTTCAAATTTAAATTCATTTTATGAGCAGTTAAAAAATTACAGTTCCGGTGATATTTTGGCTGGTTTTCAACCGCATATTCTAAAAATTATTTCAGTTTATCTAAGATATTTAATCTTTTTTGGTGTTCCGGCTTTGTTTTTCGCTTATCTGTTTTGGCCAATAATTAAATTCAATCGTTATGTAAATTCTGTTAAATCCTGGGTTTATTTACCCTTAGCTCAAGTCGTGGCCGATGTAGCGGTTATGCGCGGCGCTCTTTTAGGGCTTAAACTTCGCCTGGAACGGCTGATATAATATAAATAGATATGGGTTATTCGAAACAGGCATTTAAAGGTATTTCTTGGCTGGGAGCCTTGCGGGTATTAATTCGGTCTTTAAGCTTTATTAAAATCGCTATCTTAGCCAGACTGCTCTTACCGGCTCAATTCGGATTATTCGGCATTGCCGGTTTAATCCTGGCATTTTTGGAAACGGTTACTGAAACCGGGGTTAATGTGGTTTTAATCCAGCAAACTGACGATGCTAAGGACTATCTTAATACTGCCTGGATTGTTTCTATCGCCAGGGGAATCCTAATCAGTGCTTTAATTTTTTTCTCTATTCCTTTCATTACTCACTTTTTTAAATCCTCTGATGCTCAGCCGATCTTGAAATTAATGAGTTTAGTGCCTTTAATCCGCGGCTTTATCAATCCGGCAATTATCTTTTTTCAAAAACAATTAGCTTTCCATAAAGAGTTCTATTTTCGCTCTAGTTTAATTTTTGTTGAAACCCTGTTTACGGTTCTTCTGACTCTTATTACCCGTTCAGCCAGCAGTCTGGTTTATGGTTTAATCATCAGCGCCCTTTTAGAAGTTATCCTCTCTTTTGTCTTTGTTAAACCAAGGCCTAAACTGGCATTTGAATTACTCCGGCTTAAAAAGGTGTTAAACCGGGGTAAATGGGTAACGGCTGCTAGTGTGTTTAATTACTTGTTCCAACAAGGCGATGACATCTTAGTCGGTAGGATTTTAAACACCTCGGCTTTAGGTTTTTACCAAATGGCCTATAAAATCTCGACTCTGCCGATTACTGAAGTGGCTGATACCATCAGTAAAATCACTTTTCCGGTTTATGCTAAGATTGCCCTTGATAAACCCAGAATCAAACAGGCCTATTTAAAAGTGACGGCGATAATTAGCCTTTTGGTCATACCTTTTGGGCTGGGGCTGTTCTTTTTTACCCAACCGATTGTTAATCTGGTTTTAGGCCCTAACTGGTTAGTAATTGTACCGGTGCTTAAAATCCTGACTGTTTTTGGGGTTATCCGGGCGATTACTGGTTCAGCTTCAGCTCTGTTTTTAGCCTTAAATAAACAGGAATATGTCACTGCTTTAACTCTAAGCAGTATCTTAGGTTTGGCTTTAAGCCTTTATCCTTTAATCGTTAAATTCGGGATCTTAGGCGCTGGTCTGGCGGCATTAATCGGTTCCCTTACCGCGATTCCGGTAATCGGATTTTGTTTAATTAAGGCTTTAAAGCATGAAAAAGATTGATTTTTTAACTCTTTTCAGCCAAAAATTTTGGTATGCCCCAGCCGATGTCTTAATCCGTGCCAAAGAAGGCTTAATTTGGTCAAACCAAAAAATTTCTTCTCCCAGCCTGGATATTGGTTGTGGAGATGGTAGTATCAGCCAGCTGTTTTTCTCTCAGCTTAAGCCGATTAATTATGGTTTGGATATTAATCCTGATCATCTCAGTGAAGCCTTAAAAACCAGGATTTATAAAAAAGTAGTTTGCGCTGATGCTGCCAAACTACCATTTAAGTCTAATCAGTTTCAAACTGTAATCAGTAACAGTACCTTCGAACATATTAAAAATGATTTACTGGCAGTTAAAGAAGTTAGCCGGGTCTTAAGACCAAAAGGGGTTTTCATTCTAACTGTAGTTTCCAGCCGCTTAAAGCCATTGATGAATCAGAAAATTAATCAGCGGGTTTACCACTTTCATTATCGAAGCTTAGCTGATTGGCGAAAAATCTTTAAAGTCAATAATTTAAAAATAATCAAGTCTGGATATTATCTTCCCCCCTCTGCTATGAAACTCTGGCTGAAACTGTTTAAACTGGCAACCTTTAAACCATATAAACGTGAACTCTGGTCATATTTGCAGGTTTCATTTTTAACTCCGATTTGGCCGAAAAAACTTACCTCATTACTCATTCAAATCCTGCTTCGACCATATTATTATCCTGCCTTTAACCAAGACGGTACCTGGCTCTTTATTAAAGCCGTTAAGCAATCAAAATGAAACTAGCTATTTATTATCATCTGCCGATTGGTGGTGCTTTAAGGGTAGTTAAGAACCAGATTACCTATTTAAAAAAGCATCATTTTGTAAAAGTCTTTAACTCATCTTTGCCTTTAACTGGTAACCGTTTAAAACGAGATCTGCAAAACTTTATCTCTCTTTCCCGCTATCATCGCCTATTAGCTCAAACCATCGATCAACAGGGATTTAATCTATGCTTAGTTCACCCCGACTGGCTTACCCAAGCTCCATATTTACTAAAATATCTAAAGACGCCCTCGATCTACTACTGTGAAGAACTATTAAGAATTGCTTATGAACCAGAGTTGGGAATTCCTGAAAGTTTAACTGGCTACAAACGGGTTTACGAAATCTTAACCCGAAAACTACGCCAGTATATCGACAAAACTAATGCCCAAAAAGCTACCCGGATTTATACCAGCTCTAAGTATATTCAAAATCTAATTTACACTCATTATCATCGCTCAAGCCAAATCTGTCCGCCGGGAGTAGATACCAACGTTTTTAAGCCAATAAAAATTAAACCCTGCCAAGTCTTATTCATCGGGGAAAAAGCCCCTATTAACGGCTGGAGCTTGGCCTCAAAGCTGCCTCTTAAACTCAAAGTTATTGACAAGCAAAACTTAACTGACCAACAGTTAGCCAAAGAGTATTCCAAAAGTTTTTGCACTCTTTGTTTAGGTCACAGAGAACCTTTTGGCTTAGTCAGTCTGGAATCCCAAGCCTGCCAAACTCCGGTAATTGCCCTTAATCAAGGCGGTTATAAAGAAACTGTTCTTGACCAAAAAACCGGGTTTTTAATTCCTCAAAACTTTAAAACTTTGCTGACTAAAGTAAATTTGTTAATTCAAAATCCACAAATAAGAGCTAAAATGGGAAAGCAAGGAAGACAGCAAATGAAACTTAAGTTTTCCTGGGCTAATCATTTTAAAATCTTAAATCTATGAAACCAACTCTTTCAATTATTTTAGTCCACTATCACCATCAATCGGTTTTATTTGACTGTCTTGACTCCATTAAAGCCAATCCTCCTCAAACCAGCTATGAAATTATTGTGGTTGACAATGATGAAAAACCAAAAATAAAACCAGCGCTAAAACGTCATTATCCTCAGGTTATTTATCTAAAAAGCCCTGGGAATATCGGTTATGGCGCCGGTAATAACCTTGGTGCCAAACAAGCAAAGGGAAAGTATTTACTGATTTTAAACCCGGATACTAAGTTGCTAGCCAACTCAATTAATCCTTTAATTAAGTTTTTAAACACTCATCCTCAAGCCGCGGTGGCGGCTCCGCTTTTATCCAATTCTCAAGGAGAAATCTATCCGCTTCAGGGAACCTCGCTCCTGTCCCCGCTTAAAGCTATTTTCAGTTTATCTTTTCTGCATCGGCTTTGGCCTTCAAATCCAATCAGTCAAAGCTACTGGATTAAAGCCAGAACTTTAACTAAACCGACTCAGGTAGCAGTCGTTCCTGGATCAGCCTTTTTAATCAAAACCTCAAGTTTTAATCAAGCCGGTCGTTTTGACGAAAATTTCTTTTTATACTTTGAAGAGTCTGACCTCTGCCGAAGAATTAACCAACCGCTTTACTTAATTCCCCAAGCCAAACTCATTCACCATTGGAGCCGGTTAACCCCTAAATCTACAAAAATTCAAACAATTTTTCAAGCCAGCCGCTGGTATTACTTTAAAAAACACTTTAATTTATTCTCGGCTATTTTAGTCGAGTTATTTTGCCGCCTATCCTTAAGTCAGCTTTGCCTTGGCTTTATCTTGCTACTGGCTACTTGGCTTAGATTTTACCGTTTACCGGAATTAATGACTTTTATCGGTGATCAGGGACATGACTACTTATTGGCCAGAGACATGGTCTTAACCGGCCGGCCGGCTTTAGTCGGCATTGCTTCCTCAGTTCCCTGGCTTTATCAGGGTCCGTTATTTATCTGGTTAACTGCCTTAGCTTTAAAGATAGGTCATTTTCATCCGGTTGCTCCGGCAGTCATGACTGCTGTTTTAGGTGTTTTAGCGATCTATTTTATCTTTAAACTCAGCCGGAATTTAATGGCTGCTTTAATCATGGCTGTCTCACCCTTGGCAGTAGTTCATAGCCGGTTAGCTTATCATATCAGCCCAATTCCCTTATTCTCGGTTTTGTATCTTTGGGCTTTACAGCAGCAATCGATTGGTTGGTCTTTTTTCTTATCCGGTCTGCTGCTCCAATTTGAACTGACTACTCTGCCTCTGCTTTTCTTTACTTTTATCTATTTATTTAAAATTAAGCGTTTTTTCTGGCCGAAAATTCTGGTCTTTTTAATTCCCTTTTTACCAAAAATTATCTATGATTTTTCCCATGGTTTTACCCAAACTTTAGGTTTTATCGCCTGGGCCGGCCACCGCTTAATCAGTTTCTCTTCCCTTTGGTCAATCAAAACTGTCAGTCACACCATTTTAGAATACTGGCAAAAGTTTACACTTTGGAATCAACCGATATTAGCAATTGTTCTCGGCTTGATTGCTTTAATTGGTCTTCGCCGTCAACGCTTGCTAATCGGTTTTATCCTGATTAACTTAATTGGGTTTTATCTTCACGGTTCGCCTTCAGAAGCCTACTTTCCGGTTCTTTTCCCTGCCTTTGCCCTCTGTTTGGCCTTAGGCATAAAAACCATTAAACTTTTGCCTCGCCTGGTTATTGTTTTTGGCTTTGTAGTTTACAGTGTTTACTATCTGGTCGCTCATCAATTTATTCCATATGGTCCGACCTTAACCGAACGTTTAAGCCAGGTTAACTTAATTCAATCTCAAGCTTCCTCGCTTCCGGTTGAGCTGGTTAATCCGCCAAATATCAGCTTTGATTCATACTTAGACAACTACCGATATCTGCTTTGGTGGTACCAGGTGCCTATGGCTCCGGCTTCGCCATTAAGGTTTATGATCTCTGAATCCAATCAGACTGTTTTTTCTTTAGACAGCACCATCTATCACTTTCCTACCAGCTTGTTGATTAAACTATGAAAATTATCAGTTTAAATCAAGCTGGCATCCAAGACTTTAGCTTAGCCAGAAACCAAGCTTTGTCCCAAGCTAAAACCGATTGGGTGATGTTTTTAGATTCTGACGAGAACATCACCGATGGTCTCAAGCAGGAAATCAATCAGGCGGTTAAAGATAAACGCTTTAATTATCAGTTTAAACGTTCTGATTGGTTTTTAGGCCGTAAGTTACAGCATGGCGAAACTAGAAGAGTCCGTTTGATCCGTTTAATTCAACCCGGTACTGGTCAATGGCAGGGCAAGGTTCATGAACGTTTTATTTCCCTTCTGCCGGTAAAAACCTTAACCCAGCCGCTTCTGCACCAGCGCCGGTTGAAACTTGAAGCTTTTATCCAGCGACTTGATTGGTATTCAACTCTTAAAAGCCAGGAGCTTAATTGCTTTTCGCTCTTTCAACTCTTGTTTTATCCTGGTTTGAAATTCTGCCAAAACTATTTTTTCCGTCTGGGATTTCTTGATGGTATTAGCGGCCTGGGAATGGCTTTTTTGATGAGTTTGCACTCATTATTTGTTCGGGTGAAAACCTATGAAAAAACTTACCCTGCTTGAAAAAATCTTTTTAAGTTTATTAATTCTACAGGCTCTGGTTAATTTAATTGCTGTGTTTGGGCCTGAATTGGGTTTTGATGCTCTTTGGTATCATCTAACTGAAGCCAAATTGTTTTTGCAAAGACGTTCAATCGCCCCGATTCCCGGCAATCTGCTTTACTGGTCTGGTTTGCCGCGTTTAGGCGAGATTTTCTATAGCGTAGGTTTAAGTTTAAATCTGGAATTTTTACCTAAATTGATTCACTGGGGTTTTGGAGTTTTCTCGGCTTTTCTGGTATTTCGCTTAGGTGGTTTAGGAAGCGCCCTGCTGTTTTACACGACTTTGCTGGTTGGCTGGCTTTCTACCACTGCTTATATAGATTTAATCATGACTGCCTGGCTGCTTTTAGCTGTTTATTGGTCTGGGATTAAAAGGGGATTGGCGATTGCTTTAGCCGCAGCTACCAAACTGCATGCATTAATTTATGGTTTGATTATTACTTTAATCCCCTGGGGGATTTTAGGTATTCTGCCGTTTGCTTTAATTAACTATTTTTCTACCCACAATCCTATCTATCCATTTAGGGAAAACTTTGGTTTTGAACCGGAGTGGTTTTTAAACGGGTTCGGTTTTTGGCTTTCCCGGCCTTTACGTTTGTTTTTTGATCCGGCTTTTCGTGTCGGTCCGCTTATTTTATTAGTATTTTTACTAAAACCTAAGTTTAACCGTTTATTGGTCTTAAGTTTTTTAGTCTGGTTTTTATTTCCCGGAACTGACTTTGGTCGTTTCGCCTTATTTCCCTTAGCTTTATTGGCTATAGCCTGTAGTCAAAGCCGTTCCCGTTTGGCTTATGTCTTAATAATTATTCAGGCAATAGTCGGTATTTCCGGCCGCTTGGTGGCTAACTCTAAATACCTGCCTTTATTGTTTCATCAGCAAACCAAAGCAGAATTCATGGCAAAAAATCTGAAATTCCACTTTGGTGACTTTTATGACCTGGACAATTACTTTAAGCAAAATATTAAACCGACTGACAAAGTTTTAATCTACAATATTCACAATCTTTACTATGTTAATTTTCCCTATGACCACGAAACCTGGAAAAATCCTCATACCCGCTATACCCATATTCTGGTCGGTAATAACGGTCCGGACTTTAATCTCCCCTTAATCTATCAAAACCCGACCACCCGGGTTAAACTTTACTTAAATGAACCTTAATAAACCGCTTATTTACAGCTTATTTCTCATCTTGCCGTTCGGCCAACTGGAAAGAGTGGTTGGATTACCGCTTTATTTACACGATTTAATTATTCTTGGCTTATTAATCTTCAACCTGAAAAATCTTAAACTCTCCAAACCTTTAATACTGTTTATTGGTTCAGCCGCTTTCTCCTTAATCTTAGCGACTTTTAAACTTCCTTTTCCGGATTTGATTACCGCTAGCTTTTATTTATTTCGTTTTACTGCCATTGCCTGTTTGCTGCCGGTTTTCCAAATCGCCAAATTTAACCTTAAACCCTGGCTGAAATATCTTTGTCTGGCTTTAGCTGTTTTTGGTCTGCTTCAATACCTTTTTCTGCCTGACACCCGTTTCTTGGCTCAACTTAACTGGGACGATCACTTCTTTCGTCTGATCGGAACTATCTTTGATCCTAGTTACTTAGGTTTAGTCCTGGTCTTAGGTTTAATCCTTTTTAACTTTCAACTGCTTCCCAGTTTAATTTTACTCTTAAGTTTGTTTTTAACCTATTCGCGCAGCAGCTACTTAAGTTTACTGCTAGTAATTATTGCCTTGGCAATTATCAAGAAAAAATTTAAATACTTATTATTTATTTTAATCTTCGGCTTGCTCTTTTTCCTTCCACGCCAAGGAGGCGAAGGAGTCAAGCTGGAGCGTCTATTTTCCATTACTCAAAGATTTGACAATTATCAAGAGGGGATTATCCTATTTCAAAAATCACCGCTTATTGGTCTTGGTTTTAATACCTTGCGCTTTTACCGCCAGGATTATATTAGCCGTTCAGCCGCCGGGCTTGATTCCAGTTTGTTGTTTGTTTTAGCCACTACCGGCATTGTTGGCTTTGGCTTTTATATAAATTGGTTGCGTTCGCTTTGGTCTAAGTCCGTGCTCGTCAAGCTGTCCTTAATTGCTATTCTGGTCCACAGCTGCTTCCAAAATTCGTTCTTCTATCCCTTAATCTTGATTTGGCTATTTGCTTTGCTTTCTCTTGGCAAGAAAGAAATATAAGATAGTATAGCTGTAACCAAACAATAAACTAAGGCGTGTAATTGACCTTTAAGCTCTTCTTAGTTTCGTTTCCGGCTAAATCTCTGACTACTGCTTCGATAGGATTATCGCCTTCGCTTAATGATAAAGTAGTTGAAAAACTGCCGTCGTTTTTAACTAATACAAACCGGCTGTTGATTGACAGATTTAAATCCGGCTCAGTTTTGCCGCTGATCGTAATCGGATTGTCTTGGTCAAAAAATCTTTCTCCTTCGCTGGGCTCAAATATTTCCAGTTCCGGAGTGATGTTATCAACGATCACCACATAGCTCATTGAAGGTTCGCTGACAGTGTTTTGATTATCAGAGGCTTTCAGGTAAATTTCGTTCTCGCCTTCTTTTAAGTGAACTGCTTTAAACTCAAACTGTCCATTAGCCTCGACGATCATTTCATCTAAGCTGATACCACGGAGAAACAGTCTGATCGTACTTCCGGCTTGAGCATAGCCGGAAACATTAATCTCGGCACTGTTGGTGGCCATCGGCAAGGGGTTTAATCTGGGCGGCAGGATCGGCCGGATTTGAGTTTGTTCAATCGGCAGTTTACTCTGGCGGATTTCTCCGAAGAACGCTGCCATTTTTATTAATCCGGGTAATCCAAAGCGGATTAAAAGGAACAGCAGACCGAACACCAAAATTAAGTATTTAAACGCCTGTTTTAAACTGTCTTTTTCCCGTTTGCGCTGCAATCTGGTTTTACTTAACATAATTTTAAATCCATTTTACACTATTTGGAGCCGAAGGCCGGGATCGAACCGGCGGCCTGCTGTTTACGATACAGCCGCTCTGCCAGCTGAGCTACTTCGGCAACAATATATTTTAGCATTTTTGCTATACTTAAACTTAATGTCCATTCATTCATTGTCCATTCCTCAGTTGCAGCAAAAAGCCAAAGAAATCAGAATTGATCTGATAAAAATGCTCGCTAAGGCCGGCTCTGGCCATTCCGCCGGATCTTTGGGTATGGCTGATATTGTCACCGCTCTATACTTTTCCGTTTTAAACCATAATCCTTTAAAACCGGATTGGCCCGAGCGCGATCGCTTGATTCTTTCCAATGGCCACATCGGTCCGGTGCTGTATACGGTGTTAGCTCATGCCGGTTATTTTAAAAAATCCGAGTTGCTGACTTTGCGCCAGTTGGGTTCCAAGCTCCAAGGCCATCCCAGCCGTTTTGATCTGCCCGGCATTGAAAACTCTTCCGGCCCTTTAGGCCAGGGTATTTCCCAGGCGGTGGGTATGGCTTTAGCCGCCAGAATGGATCGTCAACGCCATCATATTTTCTGCCTTTTAGGCGATGGTGAACTGGATGAAGGTCAGGTCTGGGAAGCGTTGATGTTTGCCGCCAAAGAAAAACTGGGCAATTTGATTTGCATTATTGACCGTAATAACATTCAAATCGACGGCACAACTGATGAAGTTATGCCTTTGGAGCCGTTAAAAGATAAATTGCAAAGCTTTAATTTTGAAGTCCTAGAAATGGATGGCCATAACCTTGAAGAAATCGTCGCTACCTTAATGCAGGCCAAAGTGCCGACTCTAAAGCCGGTAGCCATTATCGCCCACACTATTCCCGGCAAAGGCGTTTCTTTTATGGAATGTAAGTCTGAATGGCACGGTAAAACTCCCAATGAACAGCAAGCCATCCAAGCTTTAAAGGAGTTGGAAAGTTTATGAACTTTGATCTGATCAATCCTGAGTTAAAAGCCACCCGTGAAGGTTTTGGCTCGGGTTTGGTTTTAGCCGGAGAGAAAAATGACCAAGTCGTTGCTTTAACCGCTGATTTAACCGAATCAGTTAAGATGACCGAGTTTAAACTTAAGTTTCCCAAACGCTTTTTTAATGTCGGTGTTGCCGAACAAAACTTAATCGGCGTCTCAGCCGGTCTGGCCTTGTCCGGTAAAATTCCTTTTGCCGCTGGTTTTGCTGTCTTTTCCCCCGGTCGCTCCTGGGAACAAATTCGGATCAGTGTCTGTTATCAGCAAGCCAATGTCAAAATTGTCGGTAGTCATGCCGGTATAACTACCGGTCCTGACGGTGCCACTCACCAGGCTTTAGAAGATATTGCCATTACCCGTTGTTTGCCTAATTTAGTCATTTTGTCTCCCTGCGACTATTATCAGGCGCAAAAAGCCACCATCGCCGCAGCCCAATATTCAGGCCCGGTTTATTTAAGGCTGTTCCGGGATAAAACTCCGATAATGACTAATGAAACGACTGAGTTTATTCTCAGCCAAGCTCAAATTTTCCAAAAAGGCGACGATGTTACTATTGTCAGCACCGGTCCGTTAATTTATCAGGCCTTGCTGGCTGCTGATCAGCTAAAAAAAGACCAAATCAGCGTTGAAGTTATCAATCTGCACACAATTAAACCTCTTGATTTAAAAACTATTCTTAAATCTGTTCAAAAAACTCATTGCCTGGTTACGGTTGAAGAACATCAGTTAATGGCCGGCGTAGGTAGTGCTGTTGTTGAAGCTTTGGCTGTAGCCTATGCGGCTCCGGTTACTGAAATGATCGGCATCAAAGATACTTTCGGTGAATCCGGAACTCCGGCCGAACTATTGAAAAAATACCAATTGGATGCGCCGAGTATTATCGCGGCCGTTAAAAAAGTTATTTCCAGGAAAAAGCGCCTTTGAGCAAAACAAAGCGATAACCACTGTGGCTTTCAAGTATATCAACTCCGGTTTTAGTTTTTTGATAAACAGTTAACTCGCATTCGATTGGATTTTGATGATAAACGCTTAACGGTAAAACCGCTATCCCGTCTGGTTTTAAAACCTCGAGTATCGGTGGATATGGCTTATTTGGCTTCACCGCCGCCGTGACTATTAGTCTGTCGACTTTTTCATCAATTATGTAAGGATCACTGCCATCGCCGATAATTGATTGAATATTATTTATGCCTAACAGTTTAAACCGTTCTTGAGCTTTCAAAGCTAAGGCCTTAATTATTTCTACAGTTATCACTTGTTTAGCTAAATGGCTTAAAATCGCTGCCTGCCAGCCTGTAGCCGTGCCTATTTCCAGTACAGTTAGCTCTTTGTCCAGTGGCAGTAAATCAGTCATTCTCCCTACCACTGACGGCTGGGATAAACTGCTCTCATTAGATAGGGAAATGGAATCATCATTATAAGCTTCTGAAATCGATGTACCTTCAGCAAACAAATGCCTGGGGGTTTTTCTGATCGCTTCCAAGGTCTGACTACTGATACCGGACTCTTGAAGTAAAGAAATTAGTCGTTCTGACGCAAATCTGACTGCTAGGTTGTTAAAGCATTCAATTACCATAAAACTTCTTCTTAAAAACAGTTGAGCGGGATAGGGGAATTGAACCCCTCTCTCTACCTTGGGAAGGTAGCATTGAACCGATCAACTAATCCCGCCTGCTTAAAGCTTTACTAACAAATAGTTTAGCAGTTTATCTGGGTATCGTTAAGACCATGCTGGTTTCTATTAAATTCGGGTTGGCAATTAAAGCCTGGTTGGCTTCCCAAATCTTGGTCCATTGATAACCGTCAGCATAGACTTTCACGCTGATTTCCCACAAAAAATCGCCTGGTTGAACTACATATTTTGTTCCAGCTAGCATAGGCGTAGTCTCTAACTCCGGCAAAACCAACACTTGGCCTTCAGTTAAAATATCCGGATTAACCAATTCATTTGCTTTGGCAATTTCAATCCACTTGTAACCGTCCTGATAAAAATTCATCGCAATCTGCCAAAGATATTCACCTTTAGCGACCGTATGGGTTTTGACCTTAGAGGTCTCGTTAAGTTCAGCAATCTGTTTATCTTTATTTACTTGGGCAAAGTAGTTGTAAATTAGGATTCCAACTACTGCTACAACTAATGCACCTAATAACATGCTGATCTTCTGCTCATTCATTCGCAGTGACTTTAAAAACTCTTTAATCATTTTTCCTCCTTTCCAGGCAGATTTGGCGGACCCGACCGGACTCGAACCGGCGATTTCTTCCTTGACAGGGAAGCGTGTTAACCAGCTACACTACGAGTCCAACACGGATATTATCCCAACAAAAATTAATCCAGTCAAGAGAACAACGCTTGATTTTTACCCCAAAATGCCTTTATACTTAAGCTTAATTAATAAAGGAGGCTTTATGTCTTTACCGACAATACTTTTACTGTTTGTGATTGCTCTGGGTTTTTATGTTTTGTCTGTGTTTAACAAATTTAAAACCATGGATGTCCGGATTAAAGCGTCCATCCAGGAAATCGGCAACCAATTAAAACGCCAGGCTGATTTGATTCCCAATTTAGTCGCCAGTGTTAAAGGCTATTTTAAACACGAGCAAACTGCCTTGACTAAAATTACTGATGCCCGTAAAAGTATCTTATCCGCTCTGAAATCCGGTGGAGCGCAGAATTTAGTTGATGCTGCCAGTAAATTGCAAGGAGCCTTAGGCGGGATTAACGCTGTTTTTGAATCGACACCCGAACTCCAAGCCGCCGGTCCGACCAAACAGTTAATGGATGAAGTTCGGGATACGGCTGATAAATTAATGTATTCCCGGAGAACCTTGATCGATCTTTCCGCTGACTACAACACCATGATTGCCACTATTCCTTCCAGCCTGATTGCCAATCTGTTTAAGTTTCAGGCCAAGCCCGGTTTAACCACACCGGAAGAGGGGGCCCAGTTGGAAGTCAGCAGCGCGGAAACCAAAACGCCTCAAGTCAGCTTGTAATATGCTCAATGTTTACGAGCAGGTAGATAGAAACAAGCGTAAAAGTTGGTTGGTAATGTTGTTTTTCACGATTTTTGTCGCCGGCTTTGCTTATATTCTGGGCCAGGCCTCCGGTTATGGCTTGTCCTGGGTCGGCATTGCTTTGGTTTTTTCCGGCTTAATGTCCTACACTTCCTATTATTTTTCTGACAAGATAATTTTAGGGATGTCCGGCGCCCGGGAAGCTGACCGGAAAAAGGACTTTAACTTTTACACTGTGGCTGAGAATTTGGCCATGGCTGCCGGCTTGCCCCAGCCCAAACTGTATGTGATTGAAGACACGGCTCCCAATGCTTTTGCTACCGGCCGGGATCCTCAGCACGCCGTGATTTGCGCCACTAGCGGATTATTACAAAAACTGGACCGGACGGAATTGGAAGGGGTGATCAGCCACGAACTGTCCCACGTCGGCAATTACGACATGCGCCTAATGTCCATTGTCAC
>JAZDKF010000036.1:0-4207 GCA_043803225.1 Candidatus Beckwithbacteria bacterium | reverse complement strand
TGCCGGAAGCTGTAAATAAGCCAGTTCAGTGATGGTATTGACTCCGCTGCGGCTGATGACTAAAACAGCCTGATTAAGAATTCCGGCCAGTTCAGCCGTAGAAAACCAGCGCTTGAGAATATAGCGCGGATGTTTAAATTGAAGCTGTTTTTTAAAGGCCGATTCTGATTGGGCCTGACCAAATTGGTGATAAACAGTAAAGTTTTTTAACAATTGAGGTAAGATTTTTGCTGCGTTTTCATTGATAATTTTTGAACCCTGGTGGCCGCCTGTAATATAAAGAGACTTTAACTTATTTGGTTTTAGGTCCAATAATTCCCGGCGGATGGGATTACCGGTTAAAACAGTTTTACTTTTAGAAAAAAAGGGTTGACTGGAAGGCCAGGAAATGGCCACCTTATTTGCCATTAAAGCGGTTAATCTGGAAGTTAAACCGGCTTTTAAAGTTTGTTCATGAATAATCAAGGGCAGATTAAGTAACTTGGCGGCGATACAAACCGGGAAAGCCGCATAACCGCCAAAACTTACTACCAGTTGCGGTTTAATTTTTAATAAACTTTGACAGGCATAGAAAAAACTGAAAGGCAGTTTAATTAATGAAAGTGCGGCCAGAATCGGCTGATGACGGTTAAGCTTGGGAGAGGATATTTTCAGCCCGATCACCTGCCAACCGTGTTCTGACAACTTGGCTTTTAAGGCCAAGGCCGGGGTTAAATGACTGCCGGTTAAAACAATTTTTTTGGAGATCATTTTTTCTTGGGATTTATTTGATAACGGGAAATATTTAAGAGCAGGCCAACGGCGGCCAGGTTAACTATCAGCGAGGATCCGCCATAAGAAATAAACGGTAAAGGCACTCCGGTTAAAGGTATCAGGGCAAGCATCGCCGCCAAGTTAATGGTTGTTTGGATGGCCAGCCAACTGGCAATGGCGGTGGCTAAAAGCCGGGAAAAATCATCGGCGGCCAATCGGGCTATTTTAAAGGCTTTAAAAACCAGCACTAATAAAAGAATAATTAATAGACCGGCGCCAATGAAACCCAGCTCTTCGGCAATCACAGCAAAAATAGAATCAGTGGTGACTTGAGGCAAAAATTGGTATTTTTGCCGCGATTGGCCTATCCCCAATCCAAATAATCCCCCTGAGCCAATGGTAATCAAAGCCTGCCGGATATGATAGGAACTGCCTAAAGGATCCAGTGCCGGATTTAAAAAAGTCAGCATTCTGGCTTTGCGGTAAGATGAAGTTAAAATTAAAGCCAGCCCGGAAAGAGAGCTGAAAATACCGACGGCTAATAAATAAAACCAGTTGGCCCCGGAAACATAGTAAACCATGACGCTGGAGAAAATAATAATTATGGCGGTGCCCAAATCAGGCTGGAGCATAATTAAGCCTAAGATCAGGCCCAGAATAAGCAAGTAGGACCAAAAAGAACGGTGCTTGATCAACCATGCCGATAAATAAATACTTAAAGACAGCTTAACTAATTCAGTCGGCTGTAAGTTAAAGCCGCCAAGATTAATCCAGCGCCGGGCGCCTAAAGCCGAGTTGCCGATGCCGGGAATTAATACTGCTACCAGTAAGATTAAAGTCAGGCTGAAAAAAACACCGGCGGTTTTTTTGATTAAGTTTAAGGGGATAAAAGTCATGATAAATAAACCGAGCAAACCAATCCCAAACCAAAGCAGTTGCGCTTTTAAGAAATGGTATTTGTCAGCGTAAATCTGCCAAGCCTCAAAAACCGAGGCGCTGTAAACCATAACAATGCCGAAAAGGGTTAAGACCAGCACTAAAATAAAAAGAGAAAAGTCCGGTTTTTTCGGTTTAGTGAAGTTTTTTAACATAGGCTTTAAACTGATTGCCTCGGTCTTTATAATTTAAAAACATGTCAAAACTGGCACAGGCCGGAGACAGTACCACGACATCGCCTGATTTGGCTAATAATTTCGCTTGTTTAATTATTTGAATCATGGTTTTCCCGTTGAAAATGATTTGTCCGGAAAAATTATGAATAGAGCGACGGATGACCGGTCCCATTTTACCGATTAAAATAATGGCTTTAAGATTACGGCGGGAACTAATAGTTTGGCCTAACTTAGTATAGTCAGAACCTTTGTCTGAACCGCCTAAAATTAATATTTCCGGTTCTTTAAAAGATTTGATGGCGGCAATGGCGGTTTCCGGAGTAGTGGAGAAAGAGTCGTTGTAGTATTTAACCCCTTTAACCTCTCTCACTAATTCCAAGCGGTGCTCCAAACCTTTAAAAGAATAAACCGCAGGCATGATGATTTTGTTGTTAACGCCAACCAGTTTACCTACAGCGATGGCCGCAGCAATATTTTCCAGGTTGTGTTCGCCCCGAAGCTGGATCCGGCGATGATCCAGGCTTAAATCATGGCGGGAAAAGAAACTAACTTTCGCTTTGGTTAAAGCGGTCATCGACTTGGTCGTCTGATAGTCGCTATTAATAATGGCGTGATCGGAAGAGGTTTGATACTTAAGAATGTTGGCTTTAGCCCGGCGATATTCGGCGATGGTTTGATGAACATCGAGATGCTCGGAAGTAATGTTTAAAACGACGGCAATATGCGGGCTTTTAGTTAAATCCTGAAGCTGGAAACTGGAAAGCTCCAAACAAACCCAGTCGGTCACTTTAAGCTTTGACAAGAGCTGAAGCATTGGCTTGCCGATATTTCCGGCCAAGTAAACTGATTGTCCTGATTTGGTTAAAATCCGAGTGATTAAACTGGCGGTCGTCCCCTTGCCTTTAGTGCCGGTAACGCCGATGATCGGGCAGGGACAAAGATTAAAAAATAATTTAGTGGCTGAAGTAATCATGACTCCGGCTGCAGCGGCTTTTTTTAACATCAGGCTTAAGCGCCAAAAACCAGGAGAGCGGAAAACAATGTCAAACCCGCTTAAATCAACAGTGGTAATTTTGTCAAAGACTTTGATCCGGCAATTTAACGAATTGCTTTTAAGCCAAGTTAAGACATCTTGGCCCTCTTCGCCTAAGCCTAAGATGGCAATATTTTTATCTACAAACTGCATGATGTGAATATTATACGTCTTTTAAGATAAATTGAGGCGACTTGACCGGCTCTTTTTGGATTGGCGGTGGTAAAAAAGAGTTGTTGGCTGGTTTTGGCCAGAGGCAAAAGATTATGATCAGATAAAACTTTGGCTGTTTGCTGAGCGATGGCTTGACTGGGTTCAATTACCAGAACATGGGCAGGCAGTAATTTTTTTATCCTGTCTTTGATCAAAATATAGTGGGTACAGCCTAAAACTAAGGCACTGTAGGTTGACGGATTTTTGGCTAAATATTTTTTAATGACTTTATCTAATTTTTCCGGCTTATCAGCATAAGACTCAATCGCTGAGGCTAAATTGTTACAACCAGTGGCCTTTACTTGAAAAGAGGATTTTAAGTTCAGGGTTCCGGGAGTGGCCCAAACAACAATGTTTTCTTTTAAATTGGCTTGAAGGGCCGGTTTAATTGCCGGTTCAGTGCCAATAATCGGCAGGGAATAGAGCTGCCGTAAATATTTAATCGAACTGGCAGTAATCGTATTGCAGGCAATCACTGCTGCTTTACAGTTTTTTTGCAGCAGAAAGTTAAAAATTAACACTAAACGGCGGTTAATCTCTTCCGTGGTCTTTTGGCCATAAGGAAAATGGGCATGATCGGCCAAATATAAAGTTGACTGGTGGGGCAGCTGCTGCCAAATTGCCTGAGCGATACTCAAACCGCCCAAACCGGAATCAATAATGGCTAAAGGCCGATTGTCCATGTCAGATAACCGCCAGCCAAACTCCAAAGATGGCCAGCATAATGCCGGCCAGGATGGCCCGGGTGACAATTTTCGGCTCTTCCCAGCCGATCAGCTGCAGCCAAAGATGAAGCGGAGAGACCGGGAAAAGTTTTTTTCCTGTAAATTTTTTAGACAAAAGCTGAAGGAAACTGGAAAGAATTTCAATGATAAAAATCCCGCCGATAATTAACAAGGCCATGACTTTGCCCAGCAACAAACCAACCACGGCAAAAGTGGCCCCAAAAGCCAAAGCACCGACGTCTCCCAGCCAAATTCTGGCCGGGTAAACATTAAAGTATAAAAAGGAAATTAACGATCCCAGCCAGAGGGCGAGGAAAAAAGACAAAGGCGTGTCTAAAATCGAAGCTGACAAAAACCAAAAGGCAAATAAA
>JAZDKF010000035.1:0-5227 GCA_043803225.1 Candidatus Beckwithbacteria bacterium | reverse complement strand
ATTAATATATTTCTTCACAATCCTCTGGACTGATCGGGGAGTCAGTCTCATTTTTTCCCCTTCGTCTGTTTGATCTTTACTCCCGCCAAAATGAATAAACAACGGCCGCCAATCATCCTCCCGCTTATCCAAATAGCGCTTAAGCCATTCCTTAGCCCTCTTAGATAAAAACACCACTCTTTGTTTACCTCCCTTACCAATCACCCCAAACTCGCCCCGGTTAAGATCAATCTCGTCCCGGTCCAATCGCGTCAGTTCCGATACCCTTAAACCCGTAGAAAATAAAGTCTCTAAAATCGCTTTATCTCTTAACTGAGGCAAAGTGGATATTCCTACACTGTTTAATAATCTTTCCACTTGCTCTGAAGTTAAAAATTTCAGCGACCTACTTTCTGTTTTCGGCAGCTCAATCTTTTCCGCTGACAAAGTATTAATATCTCTCTTAGCTAAATACTTTAAAAATGATCTTAAACAAATTATATGATAAGCCTGCGTTGCCCGGCTTAAAGGTTCATTTCTTGGCGTGGTTAATCTGGTTAAAAAAACTCGGTACCGGGTAATTTTATCCAAGCTTAAATCTTCCAACTTAAGTTTAGGCTCATTTTTCTCCACCCACTCGAGGAAACGGGACAAATAATGCCGGTAATTCCTCACTGTCAACCGCGAACAATTGCGCTCAATTTCCAAATACTCCAAAAACTCTTCTATGTATCTGGTGAGTAGATGTTCGCTTTTTCTTAGTATTTTATCTTTAGCACTCATTTGGGCTGCCTGCCAATATGTGGATAAATAGGGGATAGGCTGATATATCAACCCTTTTACCCTGTTAATTTTTACAGACTATAAGATTATCATGTGGATAAATTTACAGATCTGATAATTATTGTACGACATTAACTAATAAAAGTCAAGCCGAATATTCCGGAACCAATCCTTTAACTAAAGAAAATCGCATTGCCTAATTAACTAAACCGGCCTAAAAAGTAAGCATTTTCCCTCAAGAAAACCTCACCAAATCGTTTTTAAGGCCAGTTTCCGGACTAGTGCCACTTAATTACCGCAGGCTAATGCCATACTTTTAAACAGTAGGCGGGTCTTTGATGCTTTCGGGGTAGTTTCGGAAAAAGAGAAAAAGACAAACCTTCCGAAAAGAGGAGATTTTAGAAAAATTACTTCGCAGATTATATTAAATAATTTTAATTCTAGCTTAAATCGGCAAAAGTACTAACTTTAGCCCTCTTCCCCCTGGCCCCTGGAGCATAGTCGCAAAAGATACATTGTGCGACACAATCCCAACCCGAAGATAGTCCCAAGAGGGAATAGCATCGACTTAACCTTAAGAGTCTTTACTGCTCTCCTTTAACCTCTCGCCGATATGTCCTATTCTCTCCCTTAATAGTTATCCACAATCCGACTATATCAAACTTATTCAAATAATTGGATTGATATATCAATCCAATTCGTGAAAAATAAGATACAATATCGTGAAAACTCACCCATTATTATAGGACCTATAATTATTTCTACCACTCCTCTACTTCGACTGCTACTGCTAAAAAATTATCGCCACCGGGCCAATAAGAAAGTTAATCCCACCACTAAACCGGACACCCAGAGATACTCAGTGATTGTCTTGTGAAACAACCTGCCGGACAGCCTATTTTGAACTAAGCCCAAACCCACATACAAACCGGTTACTAAAAATAAAGAGGCAATCGTGATTGTCACCGGCCAAAAACTGATCATTAATGCCAAACTGGCCAATCCCCAACTTAAACCCAAACTGTTATTGACTACCTCGCGGCTGATTTTCTCTTCCAGATTCACACTCCATAACCCCTGTAAAACCAGAGGCAGACTGGTAATTCCCACCCCTAAAGCATTCCACCAAGGCGCCAGTCGAAAAGAAAACAGTGTATCCCACAGAAAAAAAGCCACCAACAAAGTCAGTAAAAATCCGACGGCATGGGCCGCCCGCAGCAGCTGGATCGTCCTGATTGCCGCCACGCTGAAAATATTTTCCGTTAACAGCAAAGCATACATGCCGATCCCGAAAATACTTAAAATCACCACCCGGCTTAATAACCTCACCGGTAACAAAAAATAAAACAAAGCCACCGCCACCGGGTATAAAACCGGCAGAATTAACACTGTCAACCACTCCGTTTTTTTCAAATCACCAAATAAAGCCCAGGCCGACAAACCATAAGCCACCCCTGCCAAGAGACCAATGGCCTGATAACGGGCATCGACATCGATTGATTGAATTCCCAATAAGCCTAAAGATAAAACCACCGCCACAATTACCAACTTCATTCTTTTTGTCATATATTAGTGTAGACTTCCTGGACATCTTCTAAATCATCCAACTCGTCTAAAAAATTCTCTGCTTTTACTCTTGTTGCCTGGTCTATCTCAAGAGAGTTTTTAGCTAAATATACTAAGTCCGCCTCCTTAACTAATGAACCTTCGGCTTCAACCTTAGATTTTACTTCATCCAAACGGTTAGCCGCTGTCAGCACGCAAATCCCCGACTCTGTTTCTAAAACATCATCGACTCCCATGTCAATTAATTTCAGCATCTGCTCATCCACTGCCGCCTTTTTCTCCACCAGCAATCTGCCTTTTTTATCGAATAAAAATGCCACTGAGCCTGGCTGTCCCAACGATCCCCCGCTTCTTTCAAAAATCTTCTTTAACTCACTCACTGTCCGGTTTTTATTATCTGTTAAAACCTCCACAATCACCGCCATATTCCCAGGACCAAACCCTTCATAAACCGCTTCCATAAAACCATGGTCGCCTGTCCCTGTTCCCTTTTCAATTGCCCGATCAATATTTACCTTGGGCATGTTCACCTGCCGGGCTTTTTCTACTGCCAATCTTAACTTGAAATTACTGTCAATATCCGGGCCCCCGTCGCGCGCAGCCACTGTAATCGTCCGCACCAATTTAGTAAAAATCTGCCCCCGCTTGTGATCGGTGGCTTCTTTCTTATGTTTAATTGTTGACCACTTAGAATGTCCGGACATTGCTTCAATTGTAGCACTTTACTTATAAATTCGCATAGTCCCTGCCGATTATTACTACTACATCAGACCTATACTCTAATATATCATCCACCCTTATTGTGCCGATCCCCAAACTATCAACAATCTTCTTTAAGGTCTTGGTATCTTTCAGGCTTTTTTGACTAATTACAACTTCTGATTGATCTTGTACAGCTAAGTTGCTGACCAGTCTCACTTCTATCCCTAAGTTGCTGATTAACCGGCCGATATTATTAGCAACACCGTCAACCCCGCTGGCATTTAAAACTGCTACTGTCAATCCTTCTTGGGAGATTTCTTGATCAAAAATTTCCTGATGGACCAACTCATCCAGCCAAACTTGGTTAACCCGGTAAACTAAACTAGCGTCGCTCAAATGTTCCGCCTGCCAAGCCGCCTTATCTTTTAACTCAATCTCCTCAGTTTGATTAACGGCTAATACCTCCAGCCACTTAATCCTGACTTTATCCCACCAGCTTAAATTAGATTTAGTGCCGGCTTGCCACCCCTTAATTCCCACTCCTAATAATTCCTGGACTGTTCTGGTCAGAACTTTGCCGGCTTGGTTTTCTAACTTGCCTAATTCATAAACCTTATTAATGCGGTACTCGCCAAAGCCAAAACCAACCTGCACCATAGTATTGTCAGGAATAATTAAAGTGATTAATTTTTTCTGGTTGGGAATAATGATTTTAACTTGAATCTCTTCAGCTTGAATCACCCAGCCAAACTGACTTTGTCCATCCCATTGGCTGGCTTTAATCCCCCTAAATAACCAACTGATTAAAATTAGCGCAACGGTAAAGCCGATAAAACCTGCTACTAAACCTTTCCAATTTTTTGACTGATTACCTCTTTTTTTTAAACGCTTCATATCAACCTTTTACAAGTTTATTGAGCACTCCCTCTAAATCGATTGCTAAACTGGTTCGAAATACTTGCTGATTTAACTCTATCGCCATCGCCTGCAGGAATAATCTCGGACACCAAACTCTGTCTTTCTTGCTGGTTTTTCTTCCTCCATACCATTCGTCCCCTACTAAAGGAAAACCCAAGTTTTTAAAATGCACCCTGATTTGATGGGTTCTGCCTGTTTTTGGCTTTACTTCCACCAAGGAGAATTTTTCCAAACCCAGATGATAATAATTCAAAACCCGATAGTCAGTTTCCGCTTCCCGGCCGCCGATAAACACTCCGAATCTTTGGCGGTTAAATGGATTGCGGCTGATCGGCAGATTAATCCTTCCTTCCTTGGGCACGACTAAACCATGGACTAAGCACCAATAAGTTTTTTTTACCAGTCTTCTTTTAAACTGCTCCTGTAAGCTTTTCATCACCGGCTCGGACTTGGCCACTACCAACACCCCGCTGGTTTCTTTATCCAAACGGTGCACAATCCCGGCCCGATCGATTAAAATCTGTTTTTCTTTCATCAGCCAATCCTGCAAAGTTAACTGGCCCCTGGTTGTTTGCGCCCGGTTCACCACCATTCCGGCCGGCTTATCCACTACCAATAAATCATTATCCTCAAAGATTATTTTTACTTCCATTAACAAAACTATACATTAAGCCAATCAGTCCTGCCAGAATCAGACAATCTGCCAGGTTAAACCGCGGCAATGAACTTAGCGCCAAATAATCAACCACCCCGCCCCACCTCACCCGGTCAATAAGATTAGCCAACCCCCCGGCCGTGACCAAACCCGTCTGCCAATTAAATTTAAACTTAATTATTATTGCCAATAGTAAGATTATCACTATTAACTGCCACATCTGACCCCAAGCTCCCCCTAACCCAAACCCCGCCCCGCTATTAATCACTCTGAATTCAGAATTAACCAGCAGCTCTTTTATTCCCTGATCCAATAGCACCAAGCAAACCACGCTCAATATCCATTTAAACCGCATTTTTCTTGGCACAATCAATGCAAAGGGTCGCCGTCGGATCTATTGCCAACCGGTCCGTATCAATCATGTGTTTACATTCCTCGCAAATACCAAATCTGCCTAACTTAATTCTGGTTAAAGTTTTTCTGATCCGGATCAATGTCTTATCCATCTCCAGTTTTAAAGCCGAAACCCGGTCGTGCCCAAACTCTTCTGCCGCTTCCGCGTCAACCGCCGCATTATCATTCACCCGGTCCTGATCAATAAACGGATCTTCTTTTTCCAACTCT
>JAZDKF010000034.1:0-13246 GCA_043803225.1 Candidatus Beckwithbacteria bacterium | reverse complement strand
ATAAACTGGGAATGAAAGGTCATCATAAAAATACTAATAGCTAAGCTTACAAAAACGTACAAATGCTTCCGCCAGGCAATCAGGGCCGGGAAAATTAGTAAAACCTGCGGCCAGCCGAGTTGAAAAGAAATATCATCCCCTGGCCCTAATATCGAGCCGCCATAAGCCCAAGCCCGGCTGAAAAGCTGGCGCAGATAAATAAAATGGTAGGAATAATGGAAAAAACCGCCGGTGAGACTATCAACTATGGTTAAATCTTTTTCAAAGAAAGCCGGCAGGATAAAGAAAGCGGATAAACCTAAAGTTAAAAGCGAAATTAACAGAAATTTTTTCCATTGTTTTAAATAAAATAAAAAGTACAAGGGAATAAAAAACAAAGAAAATAAAGCAATCACATTGTGAGATAAGAAAACAGCCGACCAGGCTAGGGCGGCCAGCAGGTAGCGGCGTCGAGAAAGAGCGTAATAAAGTAAAGGCAGAAAGGTCATGGCCGTTAACTCACCCAAGGTACCGCGGACATAAAAATCAACCGCCCGATAAGGCAAGTAAGTAAAAGCCGTGGCCGCCACTAGGGCGCCATATTTTCCCCAAAAGGTTCTGGCCCAAAGATACATGAAATAAAAACCTAGGAGAAAATTTAAACCAAAAACGGCTTTTATCGACCAAACAGCCGGCAGTTTAAGTAAATATAAAACTTCGGCAAAATAATAAGGCAAAGGATTGTAAAAATGAAATAAGGGCATGCCGTAGCCCCAGCCAAGATCAAATGACCAACGGGGAGGAATCTGACCGGCTTTTAAGCTTAAATCAAGTTCCACCAATCTGGCGACGTGGGTCCAATCGTGCAGGCGAAAAAAGTCTGATCTAAATAAAGGCCAAAGGGTGGGCAAAACAATCAGCAGACCCAAGAGTAATAAATAGTATTTTTTAATAAACTTCATAGAAAACCAGTTTTTCCCCTTCGCTATGGTTCAGGGCAGACCCGGGCCGAGGATACTGGGCAATTAGTTTTAACCTTTTAGTATCAGACAGATTATAGCGGTGGGCGTTAACAACCAAATAAACTGATTTGCCGGAAAGTAAGGCCTGCTCCATTGCCGGACTGATGGTTTTATCCGGGAAACCGACACCGAGAATTTCAATCTGGTCTGATTGGTTAAAAAATATCTGCAACCCATTAGGCAGGGTGCCAAAAGAACCTTCCGTAGCGACTAAGACCGGCTGAGTTTTCGGCAAAGCTTTCAGATACTGGGTAATTTCTTTTAAGCCATAACCAGACGACCATTGTTGAAGATACTGATCTCTTTCCCAAGGATCAAGAGGAGCAGCGATTGGATTAGTTAATAAAAACCAATCAAATCTTAACCAGAAGCAAAAAATTAAAATTGCTAACGGCCAGGCCGCTTTTCTGAGTTGAGTTAATCCCCAACCCATGATAATTATCAAAAAGGGGACGATCGGTAATAAATATCTAGGATAAATTATTTTACCGATACCCACCTGAACCAGAAGCGGCACCAATACCCAAGTAAACAGAATAACAATGATGCTTATTTTCTTTTTTATTGCCAAAAATAAACTGATCAAGACTAATAATATTGCCGGCCAGGAAAGATAACTAATTAGCCAGGAAAAGAACACATTAAAGGTTGGCAGAAAGTAATGGAAGAACTCATGAATAATTTCCTGATTGCTTCTTAAGTAATCCTGGCTGCGGGAGCTGATTAAAGGAAAGGCAGAGGATAAACGCAAAAGATTATATAACATAAAAGATATTACGACGGCAACTGCGCCGGGTTTAATGATGGTTTTAATTTTTTTGCCAGGGAAAAGAAATAACAAGAGTGAATTAAGAAGCAAAAATAACAAACCGGATGGTTTAGTCAGTAAGACCGACCCGGCCAAGAAACCTAAAATTATGCCAAGTTTTAGGGATGGCTTAGTTAATAGCAGGAAAGTTAAATAAAATGACCAGATAACTAAAGCGGTTAATAAACCATCAGTTAAGCTAATGCGGTCGTAAAATAATAAAAATGGTTGGAAAATTACTAAAATTCCGGTTAATAAAGCCAGTTTGGCAGAAAAAAGTTTTTTAACTAAAAAGTAAACTCCGAGCAAAGTGGCTAAGCCGCTGAAAACTGCTAACATCCTGCCGGTTAATAAAGGATCAGCCCCCAATTTAAGCAAAGGTGCCAAAAGCCACATAAATAACGGTGTTTTACCATCAGATAAAGGAATAAATAAATAATAAGTTTTCTGACTGATTAACTGCGCCCAGCGGATATAAATGGCTTCATCGGCAAAGATGGGCAGTAAGGAAAGATTAAATAATCGAGTGATTCCAAAAAATAACAATATTAGAATCCAAATCATTTCTCTATTTTAACATTAATTGTAAGATTATAACCTTCAAGGTCTGTCCTTGAAGGTTATTAGAGGGATAAAAACTAAACTAATAACCCAAATAAGATTTCTAATTAGGTAAACCGGAGAATCCCAGTTGCCATAATATAGATACGGGGCATAACGGAATAAAGCCCCAAAGGTAAGGGCAACAAAAACTTTGATTAATAAGCGCGATTTTGACAAAACCGCAAAGGAAAACCCCCAAATTAAGTACCAAGAATGGAGCTGATCCGGCCGGATAAATATAACTGCTAAAAGCAATAAGGCTGAAAGGCTTGGTAAATCAATCTTCTTCAAGGTCTCTCCTTGTAGGCTTTTGAGGCTTTGGAGGCTGAAGAGCGGGAAGAAGATAAGGGTGGCATATTTTATTGAAGCAGAAATAATTAAAAATAAAATGGAGGCAATTTTATTAGATTGAAGAAAAAACCAGTAGCTTAAAAGCGCAAAAAACATCATGACCGTGTCATTGTGGCCGACGATCAGGGTTTCGGTTAAAACTAAGGGATTTAGGGCAAATAAGTACCAGCGCCAGGATTGAGCCGGGTAGAGTTTGATAATGATTTTTTTTAAGATATACAGCTGGCCAAGCCAAAAAACGGCAATAAATAATTTCATCGCCCAAAAAGAAAGAGTAAAGTTCTGAGTCAGCCAAGCCAGTCCGGGAATCAGAGAAAAAATCGTCCAGCCATAAGCATAAGGTGCGGGGGTGTGGACATTGTGCATAAACCGGACAACCGGGTCAAAAGCAAAATTAATAGCAGTTTGAATGTGAGGGTTAGCATGATAAATAAGCACCATCTTGGCATTAAATAGATAGTTAAAAATGTCATGAGAAAATAGCGGATAAGCTAAAATTGCCGGGAGGATTAATAAGGCCAAAACCTTCCACCCCGGGGTGGAATATAGGTTTTTAAGATAGAGAATTATCAGTAATAAACTTAGAGTGAGAAAAATTAATGTCACTTGAAGATTGGGTAAAGCTTGAAGCCAAGTCCGGATAGGGTTGAAAAAGGCGAAGTTATATAGAGTTAAGTTTAAATCCTGACGGGAAAAAGAAAACAGACAAAATAAAGACCAAATAAGTAAGAATAAAACCATGTTGTCAGTAACCTCCGAACAAGTCGGTTAACCTGATCTTTAATACATGCCAAAACATCCGTAAAGAATCGCGGACCGGATTAACCCGGGTGGTTGATTGGTGAGACCAGGAAATGGGGACTTCGGCAATTTTAAGCTGTCTTTTACTGGCAATAAATAATAGTTCTACATCAAAGGCGCCGGTAAAGGCGTATTTTTCCGGTTTGGGACGGTAGACTTTTAGGGCTTCAAATAGCTGCCGGCCGATTTGGGTCTGAAAGATTTTAAAACCGCACTGAGTGTCATAAATGCCTTTAATTGCCACCAGCTGAACCAGGGAGTTAAAAACCTTACCCATAAGATGACGGTACCGGGGTTCTTTTTGCCTTAAAGCCCCTTTGATTTCTCTGGAACCGATAACAATTTGATAGTTTTTAGCTAAAAAAGGCAGGAGTTTTTCCACTTCACTGATAGAAGTTGCCTGGTCAAAATCGGTGAATAAAGTATAAGGATTTTTAGCGCTAAAGATCCCGGCCATAACCGCTGCGGCTTTGCCTTGGTGGGAGTTTTGGATAAAGCGCCAGTGGGGTTGAGAACGAGTAAAATCATTAATTTGGTGGTTTGAACCATCAGTGGAACCATCGTCGACAATAATTACTTCCCAAGCTAATTTATTTTTGTTTAAGTAGTTAACAATTTGGCTGAGTTTATCGGCCTGGAAATTTTTTAGTTCGTTATATGCCGGAATGACGACGCTTAAATTAGGCTTCATAGCCTTTCTATTTTATAAATATTTTCACTGGTTTCAAACCCCCAAGATTCAACCAGCTCGGCCGGCTGTAAAGATTGAATTTCCCAAATGGGATTATTTAAAACATCGGTTTGCTGATAGGGGGAAATGACGTAAAGCACCTGCGTCTGCGGATAGTCAGCCTGGGAAAGCGGCTGGCCGCCGTACACTTCCAGAAAATATCGAAAGCTATGGGCCGGATAGTCCCGGGTACCGTCTAACAGCGCCAGGTTGTAAGCTGAATATTGGTGCTGGTCAATGTCGGCTTTAATAAACTGAGCGGTGGTTTTAACTGAGTTTAGATTGCCTTGAGAAGTTAGAACCTGATAAATTTTAGGAAAGTTATATACCAAAAATAAAATGATAAACCCAATGGCGACCGGCCACAATTTCCCTTTGAGTTTTGATAAAATTTCCCCGGCCAGCATAAAAACAGCCGGAAATAAAAAAGCCAAGTAATAAGGAAAAATACGGCCGTGGAAAAAAGCAATACTAACAATGGTGACAAATAACCATAAAAAGACGGTTCGATAACCAAGCTGAGGTTGGCTGAAAAACAGGAAAATAGCCGGAAGCCAAACTAAGCGGGTTAGCCAAGCCCGAAGCTGGCTGAAAGCTTCGCCAAAACCCAGCAGCATACCAATCGCCTGTTCGCTTCTTCCGGTTAAGTCTTTAAAAGTCTGCCACAGATTAAATTTGGCATAATCGTTCTTAGTTAAATATTCAAATAAACCGCGGACGTTAATAAAATTATTTTTTAGTTCAAATAAAATTAGAGGGGACATCAGTAAAACAATAATAGAAAACCAGTAAAATAAAGACCGGCGCAAAGCCGGTTGCTTAAAGACTAAAATCAGCTGCCACAAAATAAACGGACCAAAAAAGACAATCATATAGTGAAGCTGGAGGGCAATGCCTAAGGAAACGGCTGAAAGCAATAACCATTTAGATTTTTTGGTTTTTTGGGCCTGGTAAAAACCAAAAACTATGCCTAAGGCGGCTAGAGGCATGGGGTTAGGATTCCAGGCACTGCGGGTTAGTTCAATGGGAATTGCTGCCAAAGCATAGAGAAAACAAGTGATCGCCGCGGCTGCCGGTGACAACATTGCCCGGGTAATCAGATATAAAATCGGAAGGGTAATAATGCCGATAAAAGCGGTGGCAATGGCCGGGCCAACCGGATTAAAGTTAGCCAATAAAACCCAGGGAGCCATTAAATAGTAGTAAAGGGGCCCAAGAAAAAAATTACCGACTGAAGTAACCGGGCCGATAAACGGCAAATCGTGCTTGACCCAAAGGTTACGTAAAATTATCATATCCCGGCCCTGATCCCCTAAAAACTGCAAGGTGCCTTCGATTCGGTAAAGCCGCAAAACTGCTCCCAGAAAAGTGAGAAGAATAATCAACCAATAATGGTGAAAAAACCGCTTTATTTTTTCCACACGACTCGAGTGTACATGAGGTAGTTCCAGATTAACCCTAAAAGAATACCCAAAAGCACCAGCATATTTTCAATGAGGAAAGACCGGCCGAGCAGGGCAATTCCGCCTAAAAGAATCAGATTTTGGATCACAATCGAACCTAAGGAGATAAAGTTGAACTTGATAAAACCAACCGCCAGCTGGGTAAAGCGGTTAAGGACAAATTTTTTCTCTTTAAAGGTCCAGAGGTTATTTAGAATAAAGTTTGAGACCACGGCTAACTCAATCGCCAGATTTTGGGCCAGACTTAAATTAAGTTTGAGGCGGAAAAGATTAAAAAATCCCAACTGGACAACGGTGCCAACAGCGCCAACGATCATTACCTGAATCAGTTTCCGGCTCTCTTTTAACCTTAAGGTAAAGATAACTCTTAAGGAGTCAATAATGTTGTTTTTAGGAAATTTGCTTTTGCCCTGAGACCGGTCAATAAAGTCGATCGGATATTCAACGATTTTCGCTTTAAGCCGATGAAGGGCATAGTAAAGATGAATTTTGTAAGCAAACTGATTAGAGAGCAAGTGATCAAGATCGATTTGCTTTAAAAATTTGGTCTTGGTGCCTCTAAACCCAGAGGTCATGTCCTGATACTGCCAAGTCCATAAGACTGACCGGGCTAAGAGATTGCCAAGATAGGAAATTAATTTCCGGTGGATTCCCCAATCAGCCGGCATACTGCCGCCGGGAATATAACGGGATCCAACCACCACGTCAGCGCCGTCTTCTAAAACCTTAACCATAGCGGGAATGTATTTAGGCTGATGGGAGCCATCGGCATCAAACTCAAAAATAACATCGCTATTGAGTTTGGCAAAAGCGTATTTAAAGGCTTTAATATAGGCGGCGCCAAGGCCATTTTTTTGCGGATTAGGCAGCAAAATGACGTTGGGATATTTTTTAGCTTTTTGCCTAACAATAGCTTGAGTTTCATCCGGCGAGTTATCATCAATTACCAAGATTTCCAGTTGATGGCCGACAGGGATTTTTTGAAACTCAGCTTCTAAACCGTCTATGGTTGAGCTAATGTTAGCTTGTTCTTTGTAGGTAGGAATAATAATCGTGATTTTCATAAAGCTTTTTCTATTTTCAGATCAGCTTCAACCATGATTTTGACCATTTCTTTAAAGCTGGTTTTAGGCCGCCAATTAAGCTGTTTTTTAGCTTTAGAGGCATCGCCGACTAAAAGATCAACTTCAGCCGGACGGACAAATTTTTTATCGACTTCAACATAATCCTGCCAATTTAAACCCACGGCTTCAAAAGCAAGCTTGGCAAAATCTTTGACTGACCAAGTTTGACCCGTGGCAATAACAAAGTCATCCGGTTTATCCTGCTGAAGCATCAGCCACATGGCTTCAACGTAGTCCGGAGCATAGCCCCAATCCCGCTTAGATTCGAGGTTGCCGAGTTGAAGCTTAGTTTGTTTTTTAAATTTAATCCGGGCAACGGCGTGAGTAATTTTTCGGGTGACAAACTCTAAGCCGCGGCGGGGAGATTCATGGTTAAAAAGAATACCGGAAATAGCAAAAAGATTAAATGATTCCCGGTAGTTAACGGTAATCCAGTGGCCATAGACTTTGGCCACCCCATAAGGGCTGCGGGGATAAAACGGGGTGGTTTCAGTTTGCGGGGTTTCCCTGACTTTACCAAACATTTCTGAAGAAGAAGCCTGATAAAATTTGGCATCAGGTTTGGTATTTTTAATGGCTTCAAGAATCCGGGTAACTCCAAGGGCAGTAAACTCACCAGTTAAAACCGGCTGAGACCAAGAGGTGGGAACAAATGATTGAGCGGCTAAGTTATAGATCTCGTCAGGCTGGATTTCAGCAATGGCATTGGCCATGGAATATTGATCCAAAAGATCGCCGGAAACTAAAGTAATTTCATCGACAATGTTTTTAATCCGGTCATAATTAGAAGTGCTGGTACGGCGGGTTAAACCAAAAACCTGATAGTTTTTCTTTAATAAAAATTCGGCTAAGTAGGAACCGTCCTGACCGGTAATCCCGGTGATTAAAACTTTTTTACTCATAAGCGTTTTCCTTCTTTTAATAATTTTAAATCATTTTCAACCATTTTAATAATCATGTCTTTAAAGCTAACCTTTGGCTGCCAACCTAAGATTTTTTTGGCTTTACTCCAATCGCCTACCGGAGAAACAGCTTCGGTCTGGCGAACAAACTTATTATCGGTTATGACATAATCCCGGTAGTTCAAATTCAGATAGGAAAAGGCAGTGGCACAAACATCTTTAACTGAGTGGAGCTCACCGGAGGCAATAATATAGTCGTCTGGTTTATCCGGTTGAAGCATCAGCCACATGGCGGCAACATAGTCCGGGGCATAACCCCAATCCTGCTGAGAGTCCAGACTGCCCAAAACTAATTTAGCCGCTAATTTAAGTTTAATTTTGGCGGCAGTAAGGGAAATTTTTCGGGTGACAAATTCTTCACCCCGGCGCTCCGACTCATGATTATATAAAATGCCGGAAACCGCATAGAGATGGTAATGGAGCCGAAAACTGTTGACCAAAAAATGGCTGGCGGCTTTGGAAACACTGTAAGGGTCAATTGGATTTAGGGGCGTGGTTTCGGTTTGCGGACTTTCTTTAGAAGAGCCGAAAATTTTAGCTGAGGAAGCTTGGTAAAATCTGGTTTGAGGTGAATAATCGCGGATAGCGGTTAGCAAACGGGCAACGCCTAAAGTATTAACATCTAAAGCTAAGGCAGGATTATTCCAAGAATCAGGCATAAAAGTCAATCCGCCTAAGTTATAGATTTCACTAAAACGATACTTTTTAACTAGCTGGGTTAATGATTTAAGGTCAAGCAAGTCGCCGACGGCCAGATTTAATTTATCTTGAAAGGATTCGATATTCTGATTGCCGATATTAAAATTTTGACTAACTAAACCGACGACAGAATAGTTTTTTTTCAATAAAAACTCGGCTAAGTAGGAACCGTCCTGACCGGTGATCCCGGTGATTAAAGCCGATTTCATGAGCGGCCGATCCCAAAATATTTAAATTTATATTTTTTCATTATTTTTGGGTCATAGAAGTTACGACCATCAAAAATATTTGGACTTTTCATTAAACGGTTAACTTTTTTAAAGTTCAGGTTTTTAAACTCCTGCCATTCGGTAACCAAAACTAAGCCATCAGCCCCAGTCACGGCTTGGTAAGGATCAGCATACTTGGTTTTTATTATCGGATCGTAAGGATGAATGATCGCCCCAAGTTTGGTTAACTTTTCAATCAGCACCGTGGAGCGGGCTTCACGCAGATCATCGGTATTGGGTTTAAAGGCTAAGCCTAAAACAGCTAAAACTTTAGCGGTTAAATTGTTCTGGTAAGCTGATTTAATTTTACTAATAAAGTAATCGATCTGGTCAGTGTTAACCTGGTCAACTTGTTTTAAAAACTTAAAGTTATAACCTAAGTTTTTAGCATAAGAGATTAAGGCCCAGGTGTCTTTAGGAAAACAGGAGCCGCCATAACCCAAGCCGGCATTTAAAAAACTGGAGCCAATGCGCGGATCAAGCCCTAAACCTTCGGCAACGGCTTTAATATCGGCATTGATTTTATCGCAAAGAATGGCCATAGCATTAATAAAGGAGATTCGGGTAGCCAGCATGGCGTTGGAGGCATACTTAGTTAATTGGGCTGAAGCCGGGGTAGTAACTAAGATCGGACAGTGAAGTTTTTGATGCAGTTTGGTTAAGATTCTCTCGGCTTTTTTGGATTCAACGCCAAGAATAATCCGGGCCGGATGCAGGGCATCGTTGACGGCTGAGCCTTCGCGCAAAAACTCCGGGGTTGAGGCGAGGTCAAAGGGTATTTTGGTATTAGATTCTAGGATTTTTCTGACGGCTTCAGTGGTTGAAGGCGGCACGGTACTTTTAATGACCACAACCGCATATTGAGTTAGGTTTTGGGCAATAGATTTAGCGGCGGCATAAACATATTTGGAGTCATAGCTGCCATCAGGCAAAGACGGAGTGCCGACGCAAATCAAGATAATCTCCGCGTCTTTGATGGCTTCTTTATAGGAGGTGGTAAAACTTAACCGGCCGGAGTTAAGGTTTTGCTGAAATAAAGTTTCCAAGCCTGGTTCATAGATGGTTACCTGGCCTTGATTGAGTTGTTTAATTTTGTCTGAATCAATATCTAAACCGATAACCTGATGGCCGAATTTAGAAAAAATTGCCGCCGAAACTAAACCCACATAACCAGTGCCAATAACAGTAATTTTCATGA
This sequence comes from Candidatus Beckwithbacteria bacterium, assembly GCA_043803225.1. Taxonomy (GTDB): domain Bacteria; phylum Patescibacteriota; class Microgenomatia; order UBA1400; family CG1-02-47-37; genus JAZDKF01. The sequence goes on along the minus strand of JAZDKF010000034.1, from coordinate 3,237 downwards.
CTTAAATATATCAGATGGGTCAATTTTTTTCAGGATGACTTTAAGCCAGAGGGTAAATTGATCCGGGTTAGCGTTGATAGCTTTTTTTAGCCTAAATAAAGACAGATACTTTATTGCCTGAATTTCGGCTGGGTTTGGCCGGGGGGTTTGATCCGTCTGCCCAATAAATAACTGATCTATTTCTTTTTCCGAGCCGGCAGTGCCGGAAGCAGCCTGATAGAAAAACTTGGTTAAAGGCTTTAGATTAGCTTTAAGCCCCAACTCTTCATTTAAACGCCGGTGGGCGGCGTCTTCATATGATTCATAGGGGCGAACGTCGGTACAAACAGTATTAGCCCAAATTAAAGGAAAAAGCATTTTGGTTTTAGAACGTTGTTGAATTAATAACTCTTTCTTAGAGTTAAAAAGCTGAACGGAAATAGCCCGGTGAAGCCGGCCGTGGCCCAAATGAGCTGATTTTTTTTCTAAAACACCCAAGGGTTGATCCTGATGATTAACTAAAATCACCAAGTTATCCAGCTTGGTTAAATCAGTTTGAATCAGTTTTTTTAGAGCGGCTTTGGAGGTAATTTTTTGAGGCGAACGAATAAAGTGAGTTAACTTAACTTTTAAAATCTGATTATAAATTTCTGCAGAAAAGTTAAATAAATAAACTTCAAAATTATGTTGAGGACCAAAATAAGCTAAGCCTAAAAAGGAGTTTTTTTTAAGCCGGCAAACAGCCAGATACACGCCCGGTTTAATTAAGGGAACTTTAGATAACCTTAAATTAGCAGTGGGAAAACCCAACCGACGGCCAAGTTTATCTCCGGCAATCACCCTACCGGAAACAACAACCGGATGGTCAAGCTTTTTCATGAGAAGTCAGGGTCAAAACTAAGATGTCAGCAATTAAAACTACGGCGGCAAGCAGCTGAACCGGAGTGAGGCGTTCGCCGATAATAAAGTAGCCGATTAAAGCGGCTGAGACCGGCCAGGCAAACTCAGAAAAAGTGGCAACTTTAACTTCGGTATATCTTAAACCCATGTAGTAAGCCAGATAGCCAAAAACACCGGTAACAATGGATAAAATTAACAAGTAAGACCATTGTACGGAAGTAATTAGATGCAGGGGGTAGGTTTGCCTGCAAATTAAACTAATAGCAAAACTGATGGGAATTACCAGAATAAAGCGGATAGTTACCGCGGCGGCAAAGCTTAATTTTTTTAAGATTAATTTAGAAAAAATTGTGGTCGAACCCCACATCACGGCGGCGCCAAGAGCTAAAGTGGCGGCAACCAATTCACCGTTGTGCCAAAGCAGATTTGGTTTGTACTGGGGAAAGGTTAAAAAGTAGGCGGCAGTTAAAGCCACCAAGGCAAATAAAGAGTAACGCTTGGTAATTTTTTCTTTTAACACCGCGGCGGCTAAAATAACGGTAAAGATCGGCTGAACCTGCTGTAATAAGACAACCACCGAGTAGCTGATATTGTCAACTCTGGCCAAAGCTGAAGTGTAAAAAATCGAACCTAAAGCACCGCTAAATAAAGCTAAAACTCCAAGAATCCACCAATCCCGGCTGGTTAGTTTTTTATACTCTTTAATAAAACGGGGCAAAAACGGCAATAAGATAAAAACGCGGATAAGATGCTCAAGGGTAACGATGGTACTGGAAGGAATAGTGTAAAGAGAACGGCGTAATAAACCATCAAATCCCCAAAGAATCCCGGCTAAAACAATCATCAATGAATAATATTTTTTCATATTAATTTAATACACTTTAAAATACACCTAACAAAAGAAAAAATCTAGACACAATAAAGGTGAAAAATATTGTACAATTACCTCATATGCAAATTGATATTTTAACTTTGTTCCCAGAGGTTTTTACCCCGATACTTAAAAGCAGTATTCTCGGCCGAGCCAAAAAAAAGAAGTTAATTAAAATTAAGACGCACAACTTAAGAAATTGGGCTATAGATAAACATAAAACTGTAGATGATAAACCGTTTGGCGGCGGGCCGGGAATGGTAATGAAAGTGGAAGTGATCGACCGGGCTTTGGAAGATTTTTCCGGCTATAAAATTTTACTGACACCACAAGGAAAAACTTTTAACCAAAAAAAGGCGCAAAAACTGGCAAGGCAAAAACAATTAGTATTAATCTGCGGCCACTATGAAGGCTTTGATGAAAGAGTGCGGGAATTAGTCGACGAAGAAATTTCCCTCGGCGACTATGTTTTAACCGGCGGCGAGATCCCGGCAATGACGGTGATTGAGGCAGTAATCAGATTGATTCCGGGAGCAATTGAAGCCGAATCGCTAAAAGACGAGTCGTTTAATTCAAACTTGCTAGAGTTTCCTCAATATACCCGGCCAGAAGAGTATAAAGGCATGAGGGTGCCGAAAGTTTTACTCTCCGGCGACCACGCTAAGATAAAAAAATGGCGAGAACAAGAAGCATTAAAGCGGACTAAGCAGAGACGCCCAGATTTGTTAACTTAATTGTTGTTTTAGTATTTGGAGAGCTGAGTCAATCGTTTGCATAGTAAAATTAAAGTCGGCTTTAAGTTTGGCGTTGGAGATTTGGGAAAATTGCTGGCGGGGGCGGGGGTCGGTTTTTAAATATTCCTTAAAACTGCCGGGTTTGATTTCGGCTTTAAGCTCAAAAACTTGAGCAATTTTCGTCGCTAAATCAAAAGGGGAAAGACTGGTACTGCCAACTACATGGTAAATTCCTAGCGGTTTTTTTTGGATAAATAACTTTAAAACCTGGCAGATATCATCGATAAAGGTCGGAGTAATCAACTGATCTTGAAACATGGGATAAAGCGAGTTGGTTTTTAATTTTTCTAAAATGTTTCTGACCAAATCAAGTTTTTGGGGAAAGCGAGAGCGAAAGGGAAAGGCTAAGCGGCAAATAACGGCTTGGGGTAAAGTTTTTTGAACTGCTTGTTCAGCTAATAGTTTTGTTTCTCCATACCATTCAATCGGATGAGGAATATCGGTTTCAATGTAACCGTTAGCTGACGGATTAGAGCCGTCAAAAACAAAGTCGGTGGAAATGTGAATCAAGTAATGGTTATATTTTTTACAAGCCACGGCTAGGTTTTGAGTCCCAACTACATTGACCCGGTAAACTAAACCAGATTGGTCATTTTTCTGCTCGTAAGCTTTAGAAACATCAGTAAAAGCAGCCAGATGAATAACGGTTGTTGGTTGATGCCGGCTTAAAACCTGGTCTATTTGAGACGAGTC
>JAZDKF010000033.1:0-4943 GCA_043803225.1 Candidatus Beckwithbacteria bacterium | reverse complement strand
AATCCGGTGTGCCGCAGACACCTCCCGCAGCGCCATTGGTGCAGGCACTTGAAGGAGCACAAAAGTTAGGGCTGTTGCAGGATTGAGGTGAGGTTGAGGCAGCAGAGGCAGGCGGGAGGGATGGCGGGGTTGAAGCAGGGGCAGGGCCGGTTTGGCAGTCGGTATGAGTTGAACATTTGTTTAAGGATGAAGCGCAGTTAGAAGGAGCGTCGGGATTTTTAACACATTTTTGGTTACTGCAGATCTTACAGGGTTCGTCGGTGGTGGCAATGTTTATGGAAGGATTTTTTACTACCAACGTGGTGATGACTAAACCGACCACGACAATTCCCAGAGTGATCAGGCTGATCGGGTCGATAAAACCGGGTTTAGTTGTTGACAGGCACTTATTCATTATTCATACTAAATGTAACATGAATGGAATGATGAAAAAAGGCTTAGGAATATTTTTCGGACTAGTGGCGATAATTTTTATCTTTGCCTGGATTACTTCTCCAATGACGGTTACAGTAATCGGCACGGGTGAAGTGAATGTTTCCGCTACTTATGCGACGCTGGCGTTGACAGTTACCGGCACCGGGAGAAATGTGACAGAAGCAATTATTAATGTTAAGACTAAGGTTGATAATTTGAGGAAGTTATTAATTTCCCGGGGTGTAGGCGAAACGGATTTGTTGGAGGCGCCGTTGACGACTTATCCGACTGCGGCCGTGACTGCCGGAGCAACCGGTTTTTCCGCCAGCGTTAATTTATCAGCTAAGGTTTATGATGAAACCGGCGTGAATGATTTGGTGGCTGATTTGTATAATAACGGGGCAACGCTGGTAGCCAAACCGGTAATGGCGACGGAAAATCAAAAAGATTTAGAACAGAAAGCTTTAGATGCGGCGCTGAAAGATGCCCAGGATCAGGCGGTAAAAATCAGCCGCAAGCACTTAAAACTGGTGAAAAAGATTGTTAATATTACTCAGGCCAGTTCCGGGACAACAGCGACAGCCACTTCCAGGGAAGCCGGAAGTAATTTTTTCAAGATTGCCAAGGCAGTCCAGGTAGTTTATAAGATGTGGTAAAATTAAGCAATGGGCCTGTAGCTTAGTTGGTAGAGCACCGCATTCGCATTGCAGAGACAGGAGTTCGATTCTCCTCAGGTCCACAATTCTGAATTTGAAGAAAGATTGACCTCGTTGATGAATCGTAAATATGGCCACACTTGATTTGTAGAATCTCGCAACCACATAGCGGGAATATCGCCAGTGGCGACGAATATATCTGGCGTGCCGTTTCTGTTATCGCGGTAATGTGTCAGAGAATATCGTTTAAAGAGGCGGTAGCCGTACAAATGAATTGATCGCTGGCACCGTAGTAAATTCTAACCTCACCATTAACTAAAACTGCTCCGCAAGAAAAAACAACCTTTGGCATTTTCCCACTATCTTCATTTTCTTTAATGAATTCATTTAATTCGTCTTTTCCCATTTTCATCATTGTCTCATAGCCTCCCGGTAAAATATCGACTAAACCGCTCAACTCATAATATTCTCTTGGTTCAAAAATCGGGTATTCAGATCGGGAAATAATTCTTGCGGGATTATGTAGGTCTAGTATAAGAAATCCGATTTTATACTCGATATTTTGATTGACACCATGATACAAAACTAACCAGCCCTTCTCAGTCTTGAGCGGCGGTGGCCCCATTTCAACATGCTCGTTATCAAAATAGTTTCCACCCCTCGGTTTAATAAACGGTTCCCAAATTGGTTGCCATTTAATACCGTCAGTTGATGAAGCTAGCCAGATATTCCTATCACCGAACAACATCCAATATTTATTTTGAATAAGTTCGGGAAAGATTGCTCCGGCCTTTGACCATTTAATCCTTGCGGTAGGATTTTTCTCTGCCTCTACCTGTGCCGGATCCCACTCAATCAAAAATCCATAGCCTTTGTATAAATCCCAATCAACGAGCATTTCTCCTCGGTTTTCCCAGAGTTTTAAATCTTTTGAAGTGACTAAATTCAAGGTTACATTTATGCCGTTATAAAAAGTGTGGGTGAGAAAATATTTATCTTCTACTTTGGCAATGCGAGGATCTTCAATACTGTACGAATTGTTTTCGGAAACAATTAAAGGCTCATTGAACCTTTGAAATTTCTCTCCATCTTTTGAGATAGCATAGCCGATGGTAGAAGTTCCGCCTTTGCCTCTGGCGCGATAAAAAAGATGATAGACGTTATTTTCATAAAGCACGCCGGGATTGTAAACTTTCAAAGCCTCCCAATCATTTTTAGGGTTAGGTCTTAAAATTGGATTTCGGGATGAGCGTGTAAAAATATCGTTCATGTTAGATTTTCTCATATATAAGACATTATAAATCTTTTGCCGAAAAGAGTCTAAAAAATTCTGGAGCAAACTTTTTGAAAATCAGAGCGAGGACGGCGCGGGATTCTTCCCCTTGAACCCCTCCTCCCGCAAATCAGAAATGCAAGGAGTGTTTTTCTTTCGGGGTTGCCGCCGAGTCCGCGAGGCGGTGGCGGCGGGGCGAATCATTCCGGATTCTGCTGGAAGTAAGTCCGAACTTTTTGGTATGATGACCACATGAATAAAGTGATTAAATGCCAAGATTGTAACCAGGAGTTTGCTTTTACTGAAGGGGAGCAGGAGTATTATATTAAAAATCAGTTAAATGAGCCGGTCAAGTGTTCAATCTGCCGGGCAATTTTCATCGCCCGGCAGAAAGATAAATTTCGCGGTCAGGTGGTTAAGGTTTAGCGGTTGGGGAAGGCGAGGCCTTCAGATCAATCGGTTCTAACCCTTGCGGTGCTTCAGGTAAAGGCGACGGTTCAGCCAACTGCTGAGTTTGCTTCGGAGTGGTTCCGGTGGTGGCAGTTTGGGGCAGTTTGGCCTTAAGATCTGTCAGTTCTTGCTGAACCGTAACGGCATCAGCTGAGTCAGCCGGAACTAAGGTAGCCACCGACTGCATTGTCTGGTAGGCCTCTAGGTATTTCTGCTGTTGAGAATAGGCGTGAGACAGGTTGTAGTAGGCATTAGCGAAGTCTGGTTTTAACTGAGTTGCTTCAGTAAACCTAGCAATGGCTTCATCGTAGCGGCCTAGCGAGTACATCAAGCCGCCCAAATCCAGTCTTAATTGAGGGTTGGCCGGATCCAGCTGGACAGCCTGAATATAGGCAGCCAGACTGAAGTCCTGAGCGCCGTCGGCAAAGTTAATCAGCTGGCGGTAGATGGTCGCCAAATTCGCCCAGTTAGAAGCTTTGTTCGGTTGCAGTTGGGTAGCAGTCCGGGCTTCGCTGACTGACTGTTGGATCAGCTGGGTGACGGTTTGCTTATCCTGGTCAGACAAGTCAGCTTGATTGGACAGGGCGCTGGCTAAGGCCAGGTTAGTATTGCTGTAGGCAGTATGATAGCGGTCAACATTCGGGCTTAACTGGATAGTTTTAATTTGGAAATTATAAGTATCCATGCCGTTGTTGGCGTTGGCGGCAATCAGGCTTTTATTGAAAGCAATTTCTGAGGCATAGATCCGGCTGATTTTATAACCGGAGAAAAGGACTGCCAGCAGAGCCGGAACCGCCACCAGGATGGGAAAGACCGCGGTGGTAGTCGAGGCTGATAGAACCGGATTAGCTTCAAACGGTTCAACCACAGTAATAGCGTTAAGGGTAAAAATAACATCTTTGACCTTGGTGAGATTTTTAGCCTTGTTCAAGCCGACGCATAAGGCTAAATAGCCGGCCAGCAGGATCCAATGAAGGGAGGAAAAGGGCACCAGCAAGCCTAGGACAAAGAGAGCAATGATTGCCAGATTAACAGCGGTTTGCAGGCTGGTATTGCGGGTGCCGGAGTCGCGCTTGGCCAGTTTGTAATAGGTATAGATTAATAACAGAAAAGCGACCAAGCCGGCAAAACCTAAAGTGGTTAACAGAGTTAAATACTCGTTGCTGGAAGTAGCAAAGCTGACATTCCAGAGACTAGTTTGGTTTAAACCAACCGGTTTAAACTGAGTAAACTGGTTTAAGTACTCAGCCGGGCCAGCGCCTAAGAATGGCTTAGTTTTTAAGGTGTCAATGGCAATCGACCAGCCGGAAAGCTGGGGCAGAAGCAGGGGGGCTAAGGGTTTTTTCGGCCATATTTGCGAGCCGATTAAGATGACGCAGGAGATAATTAAGCCGGAGCTGATAAAGTAGGCCAGTTTTTTCGGCCCGTTTTTACCTTTGATGGCTAAGACTAAGCTGATTGGAATCAGGGTTAAAAGAAAAGTAACTAAAGTCAAGGGCGAGCCGACCGGAGTAAACATTTTTGAGGTCAGGTAAGCAGATAGGCCGGTGGTTTCAAAGGCGCCCATAATTGACAGCAGGCCTTGAATGGCCAGGACGACGCCAATGACAATCAGCCAATTTAGGATTTTCTTGGCAACTTTAGAGGAGTTAATTAAGGTGGTTAACAGCCAGAAAAAGATAAAAATGCCAATATATAAAGCCGGGCGGGTAACCCAGGCTTCGGGGTTAAACGGAGTGTTTAACAGATTAGAAACAATTCCAATTACAGCTAAGAGGAAGATAGGCAGCAACAAAGGGGAAATAGTTAAGCGAACGGATTTGGTGGCCAGGTTATAAACTAACCAAGAGATAAAGGCAACTCCGGTGGTCAGGGAGAAAAAGATAAATTTATTCAGTTGGAAGAAGTCAGTGGTAATCGGCAGGAAAAATATGGGTATACCTAAAAAAGCAATAGTCAGGGCGATTAAAGAGATGGTTTTGGTAATCCGGCTGATTTTTTCATTCATAGGTTAAATAATTATAAATAGTAATAATTACAGTTAAGCTTAAATTGAATACGATGTCAATAGGCAATTTAGCCAGTAAAAAAGTTAATTTTTTAATTTTGTAAATTTCAAAAGTTAATTTTTTAAGGTTATAAACAAGGTT
>JAZDKF010000032.1:0-4245 GCA_043803225.1 Candidatus Beckwithbacteria bacterium | reverse complement strand
GAGCCAAAGGTGTTGGCAGCAAAAGTTTGGGCTTTGGAAGCAATCAGCAGCCAGTATCAGCAGGTGATTGACAGGTTGGTCTCCAGGTTTGGGATTAAAGAGACGGGAAAGCGGGAGGAGTTTTTAAAAAAGATTTACCGGGATTATTTAGAAGCCTTAATCGTTGATCCGATGCTGCCGCCAGGTTTGCTGCCGGAAAATTGGCCGCGGCATAAAGCGGCCCAGTATCTGCTCCGCGCCGGGGTAGTTAAAGAGTAAGGTTGGCAACGGCGTTAATCAATTCAGGGAAGTTATAGTACTCAAGCAATTGTTGGCGCCAGGCGGGATCAGTGATAAAGATATTCGGGTCAACGCCCCGGCCTTCAATCGGTTGGTTATCTTCGCGCAAGGTCAGATGGTGGACGAGAAAGAGAGAAAAAATTTGTTCCTCTCCCAGTTGATTTTTCAAAGGAAAAACCGATTCAACCGTACCCCAGCCGCGGGTAGTAGTGCCGACGAGGACGCCAACATGGTATTTTTTCATCGTGGCCGCCATAACTTCAGCTGAAGATTGAGTGTTTTGGTTAATTAAAATCACGACTTTTTTAAATTTAGCCAGGCCGGTAATCCAGCTGCCCTTGGTGGTAAAATCTTCTTTTTTATCCTGCTGAAAAAATTGATAGGCATATTGATCCGGACCGATAAAGGGGGCGAGAAAGTCGGATAGGCCGTCAATGGCGCCGCCGATATTATCCCTTAAATCCAAAATTAAGGTATTTAACTTTGAGTATTGGTTAGTGGCGTCGGCAGTAGCGGTTAATTCCTGGATTGTGGTCGGGGAGAATTTATTAATCGCCAGATAATAAATTTGGCTGGTAATTAAGCGGTGGGGCAGAGTTGGGTCAGCACCAACCGTGTCGTAGATTTCCCGGGTAGTGGTATCTTTTAAAACCTGGTAAGCCAGATCGAGTTGGGGTTTGGTTTTGGCGGTAGCCGTGGCCGACTGGGTTTGATAGGCAGCGTCGATCTGGGTTTGGGTGGCATTTTTAGGCAGGTTGAGCTCCTGATAGTGATTAACTTCAGGATTAATATTGGCCACATTATTGGATAAATCAGTAACTTGTTTTTGCGAGTAAAGCCGGCTTTTACCGGCTGGGGGAAGGTTAGCCAGAACTGTGTCAACAATCGTCGCGGCGGTTTCCTGGTTGATAGTTGCGGCTTTTAACTGGTTAAACAAATCTTTTTTATCTTGGGCTTTAACCAGCTGGGGTTGCTGGGTAACAGCCCGGGCGGCTTGAAGATAAAGGTCGATTAAAGCCGGATCGTCAAGTTTATCCCAGTAGTTGGTTTGAATCGTATCAAAGGTTTCGCTAAAAAAAGCCACGTAGGGATCGGTGGGAGTTTTTACCTTGGGTTTAAGGAAAAAAAATGCCCCGCCACCAAGGACGAGAATCAGAATAATAACAATAATCAATCTTGACATGTATGCTATAGTATATTAGTTTGAAAATTTAAATAAAAGCGGTTGGAGTCGCGATCCAACGATGCTGATGGCCAAAATGTCGTCCGGATGAGTCCGTTAAAACTCTAGAGTGTGTCGGAAACGGAGCACTTGAAACAATAAGGGTTTGTTGCCCGTTTCAAGGATCCGCCGCAAGGCGGTTTTTTGTTGGTAGCAAGCTGAAAAAGGGTGGTACAGTCCGGTAATAGGGCCCCTTTGATTACTAATTATTTAGTAGCCAGAGGGGCTTTTTGTATGGCATCTTTAATAGAAACAATGGTTAACCAGTTAGCCAGTGAATTAGTGCCTCAAGCACAATGGGGGCAGGAGAAGAAAAAACAGCAGAATATATTAGAGGCAAAGAAAAAATATTTTTGGCATGAATTAAAGACTCTTAGTCAAAATATCCCTAAATCTGAATGGGAGCAAGGTCAGTTATTGTGGTTGACTTTGAATCATTTTGTCAGTTTACCGGATATTTTTCATGATCAGGAAGTAAATCATGATTATGGTACCGTGAAAGCTTTGGCAACCGGGATTAGCAAAAGTGTTTTACATCAGCAACCAATGTTAGAACTTCATGGAACCGCTTGTCCTAGTTATGTTCCGTTTGAACAGTGGCAAGCACAGGGATTATCTGGAGCAGAGATTGCCAGCGGACAACTGATTCAAAAAAAGATTGATAATTTACAGACATTAACGGCTGGGTTAGCGTCGTATTCAGGAAAATATTTTACCGATCTATTAATTCATACGCCGTCGCCAGCGGACAGAAATTGTGATTTTTGCGACCATATGGAAGAATCAATGTTAGAGATAAAAAACGGCAATGATCAATTGGCAAAGCATTGGCAAATGATGCAGAATTTAGCAACTCAGGTTAAGGGACTGCAAGTTGTTTCGGATTTACCTTATTTAACTCAATATTTTTCGGACAAACAAGCTCAGGAGTGGCTAACAGAAGATCAGCAACTACAAGCTGCTTATGATAAATTTATTACTTCTCGGTATATTTATGATTGTTATTTGCAGTGGGGAAAAGTGAATAAATTTTCCATTTTTTGCGGTTTATATTTAGGGACAGTGGTGGCTTATGGTAATCATGTCAACGCATTTGATTTAACTAATTCTGATCCGGTTAAACTATACTTAAATTTTGAAGAACATCATGGTCCGGAAACCTTTGCCGGCTTAATGACGGGGGTAGATGTCCGGCATATTTTAAAAAATTATGGTTATCATTTACCACTATTGGTGGCAGATCAACGATTAAGAACCCCTTGGGTTGAGGATTAGTATGAAGATAAAATTACTGGAAAAAATCTGTTCGTTCCCGGCTGTGTCCGGGAACGAACAAGGGTTAGTATTTTTTGTCAAAGAAACAGTTAAACCGTTTTGTCAAAATGTTTTTATTGATAATTTTGGTAATTTAATCTGCCAAAAGGGTAAAAATCCAACTAAACTGACGATTTTTACCCATATAGATAAGATAGGATTTGTGACTTCTAAATTAAAACCAAAGATCGAAGCAGTGGGTTTATTTAAAGACGTGGAAGATAAATTAGTAGAAAATAAACCAGTTGGTGTAGTTATAGATGGAATATTTATCAGTTATCAGCCGAATTTTAAAATAGTTAAAGATAATATTTTTTCTCAAGGGCTGGATAATGCCTTAGGAGTGGTGGCAGCTATAGAGCTGTTACAGGAATTAAAGGAGGGGACAGTTGTGTTTACAGTTCAAGAGGAGATGGGGTTTCACGGAGCTAGGGCAGCAACGAAATTGATTCAACCGGAGAAAGTATTAGTGATTGATACCACATATGCTGATGATAAGCGATCGGCAGTTAGGGCCGGGGAAGGGGTATCTTTTTGTGTTAAAGATAATTTTTTTGCGGATAAAAAAATGTTATCGACGGCAATCAAAGTGTGCCAGCAAAATCAATTGAAATATCAACTGGAAGTAATTTTAGAAGGGAATTCGGATATTCAAGGTGTATTTGATATTTGTGGAGGATTACCTTACTTATTTGTAGGAATACCGATTAATAAAATGCATAGTAATTGTGAATCAGTAAGAATTCAGGATTTTAATACAACGATCAATTTTTTAAAGCTTTATGTCAAAAAATGAGGTAGAATATAAATAAATGAAACAGATAATTGAACAAGCGATCAGGAAGGTTTTAAAAGAACTGAAGTTAAAAGCAGTTAAATTTACAGTAGAGCATCCGGCCAATCCGGCTTGGGGAGATTATTCAACCAATTGCGGGATAATTACCGGTGAAACTCAAGCAATTGTGAAGCAATTAAAAGCCGAAGAAAGCCTGAAAAAAATCATTTCAGAAATCAGCTCAGCAGGACCAGGATTTGTTAATATATCAATCCAAAGTATTATACTTAGCAATCATATTGATCAAGTGCTAAGTGGTCAATGGGAAAAACCTTTACTGGGTAAGAAAATTTCAGTCGAGTATACTGACCCGAATCCATTCAAACAGTTCCATATCGGCCATCTTTACTCTAATATTATCGGCGAAGCCGTAGCTAAAATTTTAGAAACAAACGGAGCCACAGTCTGGCGGGGAAATTTTTACGGCGATGTGGGCTTGCATGTGGCCAAATCGGTTTGGGGAATGAAGCAGATGTTAGCCAAAGAAAAGTTAAGTTTATCAAACTTGGCTAAAAAGCCGATAAAAACCAGGCAGGAATGGCTGGGCCAGGGTTATGCTTTGGGAGTGAGGCAGTTTGAAGCTGATGAGGGAATA
>JAZDKF010000031.1:0-19611 GCA_043803225.1 Candidatus Beckwithbacteria bacterium | reverse complement strand
AATTAAAGTCGGCGGCGGGATGATTTCGATCATTTGTTCGAATTTGTCGCCGAAAGTTTGGTTATTAAATTTTAGCTGTAAGCCTAAAATCCGTGATTCATGAAATGAAGGCGTGGTCAGAGTAAAAGGTATTTCCAGAGTCTGGCCCGGCTCGGTGGCAGATATATCCCCAAGCTGAATTAACAGAGGCGAAAAGTTACCGGTAATAGACAGAGAAAAGTCGGCCGGGCTCCAAATTGACTGGCCGGTGTTTTTAAATTTTAAGCTAAACTGATAGCGGGAGCTGTCAACCAAAGCTTGAGAAACATCGCTGGATAATAGCTGACTTTTATGGAGTTGAGCCGGCCGGCCGGCGATTTTTGGCAGGTTAGCGACGGCAAAGTAGTGGGGGTAAAAATCTTTTGAATTAGGAATCTGCCAGGAAAATTCCTGAAAAGGAGCTTGGGGGTAGTTTAAAATAAACGGGGTAACGGCAACTAAGTTGGGCTGGATCCAGATTTGGGTAAAAGCCTGGCGGTAAAAACGGCTTAAACTAGAAGTGTCCGGATCACTGGCGCCTAAAATCCGACCGTCTTTGTGAGTCCAACCGGTTTCAGTAATAAAAACTGGCAGATTGAGCGAAAGACCGAAGCGGGTTAAATATTCAAGTTCTGTTTGGTAACTTTGAAGGGTGCCCAGTCCCATGGCTTGGGGAGAGCCGGAAAAACCAGGATTAGGATAAGAGTGAGAGTTCCAACCGTCAAAAAGAGTAAAGATTTCCGGATCAGCCGAGTACATTTGCTGCCAAAAGTTAATTGCTGAAAGAGTGGTGTTGGAGTTGGGAGCGGCAGTGTCAAAACCGGCCGGAAGAATAAAAAAATCTGGGGAAGCGATTTTTAACTGTTCGTGAAAAAGACGAACAGTGGCCGCATATTCGGCAGGATCAAGATCATTGCCCCATTCTTGAGCATGATTGGGCTCGTTGAATAAAACAAGATAGCGGTTTTGAATCACCCAATTTAAGGAGTTTAAAAACCCGACCCAAGCAGAAATATCTTCAGCTTGAGGTTTTACCCAGTAATCGTTTGTGGCCTGAGTGGCCAGTCGGACAATGGGAATTAAGTGCAGGCGGCGGAGCGAGTCAAAAATCGCTTGCCATTTTTCTTTATTGCGATCATTTTGGCGGATAATTAAAGTGACATAGCCCCAATCACCGCCTTGAGTGTTGATTAAGTTGGCGGCCGGCTTTAAATCTTCGACTTCTAAAACATGAATGCCGAAACGATTGTTGGGAACGGACAGCGGGTCAACAATCGCTAAAGCCGGCCTTAAAGAAAGGTTAAATAAACAAAAAACAGTTAACAAGACTAGAAATAGTTTCATTGAAGTCCTTAGTTTAACAAAAAACCTTAGATTAATGAAGGCACAGGCTGGTTAAACGAATGGGTCAGCGGACCTAAGGGAATATTATCCTGCGGGTCATCGACAAAAAGAATAATGACTTTAGCTTTAGTTTTTTTGGGATAAAGGCCAAGATCGGCCATAACTTGAGGCGAACCGCCAAACTGTTTACCAGTCCATTTAGCCGGGCCGGCATCACCGATGACCGCCACCACCGCATTGCCGGTCTCAGGATTGATGACTAAGACTTTCCGGTATTTATACCACTGATAAAGTTCCCTAACCCTGGCTTTCCAGTCCGGCAAGTAAAGGGTCTGAACCGCAATATAGTACTTTTCTTTTTGAGCAACTGCAGCCGTCAGCAAGTTTTTTGACGGAACAAAGTAACCCCAAGCGCCTTTACCGGAAGCCATGCCTGCCTGAGGAAAAGTCCGATCAGCCAGAGTATCATCAGGAAAACGAAGCAAGTGCTGTTCCAGACCGATTTGACCCATCTGATTGTTTAAACGGTTGCCTTCGAGTTCGACTGAGGCGGTAATGCCATAAGTGTCATAAAGAATTTTTGATAAAGCCTTTTCTTCAGCCACGGTTAAAACCCGGCTGGAGGCAGGCAATTTTTCTTTTAAGAGCTTAACTAATAGTTTTTTTAGCTCGTCTTGGCTTAACAGGCCTAAAGGCAAGCGCTGAAGAGGCGATTTTTCCGACAGAGCCGGGAGGGACTGGCCGGCAGGAGTCAGAAGAAGAGTGCCAGCCAGAGAAGCAGAGGCTAAGAGTTTTTGGCTGATAAGGTTAGAGCTTGGTTTGGGCATGCTTCAAGCGCTTAATGGTGGTTGATTTACCTAAGACGGCAATAATATCAAACAGAGGCGGAGTGGCGGTTTTACCGGTTAAAGCAACCCTAATGGTCATAAACAGCTGGCGCGGATTAAGACCGGTAATATCCAGCAATTGATAGCCTAAGGCTTCTAAATCTTTAACCCGCCAGAATTTGGCTGATAAGGCCTGGTAGGTTTTAATAACTTGAAAAAGGGCAGTTTTGATTTGGCTGGCTGGCAGCTGACTCTGGTTAAGCAGAAGTTTTGAATCTAATTTAATATCTTGACAGAAAAAATCGATTAAATTATTAATATCTGTGAGTTTTATTAACCGTTCTTGGACTAAAGGAATGATTTTGACTAATTCTGACTGGGAAATTTTAAATTTAAGGTGTGGTTTAATTAATTGAACTAGGGTTTTAGCCGGAGTCTGGCGGATTAATTTGGCATTAAAGTAGTCGAGTTTTTTTATGTCAAAAATGGCGTTAGTTTGGTGGATATGATCCAGGTCAAACAGTTTAACAAGTTGATCAAGGGTTAGCAATTGAGAATTGTCCTCATAAGACCAGCCCAAATAAGCCATAAAAGTGATTAAAGCTTGGGGCAAGTAACCTTCGGTTTGATAGTCTAAAATACTTTTGGCGCCGTGGCGTTTAGAAAGTTTGGCTTTGTCCGGCCCTAAGATGACGGGAAAGTGACCGATTTCCGGTACTGACCAGCCAAAGGCCTGATAAAGCAAAATATGTTTGGGAGTAGAAGAGATCCATTCAACGCCGCGCAAGATATGGGTAATATTCATTAAGTGATCATCGACGACGACGGCTAAGTGATAAGTGGGGTAACCGTCGGACTTAAGCAGAACCTGATCATCTAAAAGCTGGTTTTGAAAGCTGATTTTTTTAGCAATTAAGTCATTCCAGGAGGTTTCGCCAGTGGCCGGGACTTTTAAGCGAATGACATAAGGAAGTTTTTGCCTAAGATAACTTTCCACCTTAGAGGTGGAAAGTTTTAGGCAGTGACGATCATATTTAGGCAGCTGGTGGTGTTTTTGCTGGGAAGCGCGCATAGAAGCTAATCTTTCCGAGGGGCAAAAACAGTAGTAAGCCGATCCCTTTTTAACCAAATCGAGAGCGTGCTGGCGATAAAGATCTAAACGCTGACTTTGAATAAAAGGACCTTCGTCCCAGCTGATGCCGACAATTTTCAAAATCTTTAAAATTTTTTCCAGAGAGCCGGGAACTAAACGGGCTTGATCGGTGTCTTCCACCCTTAAGATAAACCGGCCGTGGTGGTGTTTGGCAAAAAGATAATTAAACAGAGCGGTCCGGGTGTTGCCGATATGGGGAATGCCGGTCGGGCTGGGAGCAAAACGAACTCTGACCATATGGCTTGAATTGTATCAGAGATAAAAGATATACTCAAAGTATGGCATCTTTAACCGAAACGGCACAAGCTACCAGAAAGGTAATTAAAATCGGCGGAATCGGCATAGCGATTTTTTTAGTATTTAAGCTGGGTTTGTTTGTTTTTGACACCTACATTAAGGTGGTTAAACCGGCTCCGCCGCCGCCGGCGACGGTTAGTTTTGGCAAACTGCCGGAAATTGAGTTTCCGGAAAAATTGCATCCAGAGCTGACTTTGAGACTGGAAACACCTACCGGCGGAACGCCGAATTTAGGCGACATGGCCACGATTTATTTAATGCCGACGTTCAGATCCAGCTTTATGGCTTTAGATCAGGCAAAAACAACGGCTAAAAAAATGAATTTTAACAATCAGCCGAAAGAAATTACTGAACGGCGCTACCGCTTTGAAGACGAATCGTTTTTGCCGAGCATTTTAGAGATGGATATTATTAACGGTTCTTTTTCTTTAAAAAGAAACTGGCAGGCTGACCCGACAATTTTGTCAGACAAGCAACTGCCCGGGAAAGAGCAGACTGAGATTGAGGCAAAAAACTGGTTAAGACAAATCGGTCTGTTAAGCGAGGAGCTGAATCTGGCCAGGGTGGAAATAAATTATTTGACCTTCAGCGCCGGACAGTACCAAAAAGCGATTAGTCTATCCGAGGCTGACTTTGTTCAGGCAGATTTATTCAGGGCAGACATTGAAGAAAATAAAGTTATGACTCAAGATCCGCAAAAAGGCGTGGTGAGAATTATTTTTTCCGGATCAACAGAAGCGGAAAAACGAATTATCCAAGCAGAGTATAACTACTTTCCGGTGGATTTAACCCAGTCAGGGACATACCCGATCAAAACTGCCAGCCAAGCTTGGCGCGAGCTACAAACCAGACAGGGATATATTGCCAGTGTCGGTGAAAATACCAGCGGCGTGATTGCTATCAGAAAAATTTATTTAGCGTATTTTGACGGTGATGTTTCCAATGGCTTTCTCTTACCTATTATTGTGTTTGAAGGCGATAATGGCTTTTTTGGCTATGTGCAAGCAATCACTAACGACTGGCTTCAGGTAAACCCTGCCAAGTAAAGTGAGTGAAGGCCCAGTCGATTAAACTTTGAGCGTCTATAAATCGGTCGCTGCCAGATAGAATAACAACAATTAAAGCCCGGCCATCACGTTTAGTATAAGTCACTAAACATTCCCCGGCCAATTGGGTAAAACCGGTTTTAACTCCGGACAAACCCGGCACTTTCCCTAAAAGCTGGTTTAAGTTTTCCAGTTTGTGAGTCACGGTATTGTCGGTGTCGGAAACGGTAATGACGGCGGTGGAAACCAAACGTCGAATAACCGGACTGTCCATAGCAATGGCGGTTAATAAACTCAGATCGTGAACCGTAGTATATTGGCCAAAATTGTCAAAGCCGACCGGGTTGGTAAATTGGGTTGAGGTTAAGTGAAGATCAATAGCTTTTTGATTCATGGCAATAATAAAATTAGATTCTCCGCCCGGATAGTTTTGAGCCAGAGCAAGCGCGGCGTCGTTAGCAGAACCAACCAATAAACCATAAAGCAGATTTTCGACAGAAATTTTTTCTCCCGGTTCCAGTTTCATGACCACCGGTTCGGTTTGAATTTCATTGATAGTTAAAATATCATTCAGCTGGTAATTATCTAAAGCGACTAGGGCAGTCATGATTTTGGTGGTTGAAGCCGGCAGGAGTTTTAAATCCGGGTTTTTGGCATAAAGAATGGTTTTAGAGGAGGCGTCGATAATAATAGCGCTGCGGCTGGTAATAAAAGGGGCGGGCTGGTTATCGATTTTCACCGGGTAGTCAGACAGAGGCAAGAATTGATAGTTGGTTGGCCGAACTAAAGGTTTAGATTGAGACAAATCCAGCTGATAATAATCGTTTTTATAGGGAATTAAAGCTAATAAAACTGCGGCTAGGATTAAGTTTAGTTTTAACCTAGGGTGGTTTTGAATAAAGACGAGAAAAGGCTTTAAAGACATTTAAGGTGAAGTTCTTGAAGCTGTTCAGGTTCGGGAACTGAGGGAGCGTCCATGACGCTTGTTTGGCCGGAGGCAACGGCCGGAAAAGCGATGACTTCTCTTAAATTCGGTTCATTAAACAAAACCATAAGCAGTCTGTCGATGCCCGGAGCAATCCCCCCGTGGGGTGGAACGCCGTACTGGAAAGCGGTTAAAAGATGTTCAAACTGTTGTTTCTGCTGTTTAGTGAAACCGATCAACTCAAAGACTTTTTCCTGAATCTTGGGATCGTGAATCCGGATTGAGCCGCCGCCGACTTCATAGCCATTTAAGACCAGATCGTGCTGGAGGCCGCGGACTTTTAAGGGATTTTTATCCAACAGTTTAATATCGTCCGGATGCGGAGCAGTGAACATGTGGTGGGATGGGGCAAATTTGGCATTCTTGCCGGCGCCGTGGAAAAAATCTTCTTTGGTCTGAGGAGTGAATAAAGGAAAGTCAACAATCCAGGCAAAAGCCAGTTCATGGGGATCGGTTTTATCTTTTCTTAAATCCGGCTTGTCTGAGCCATATTTTTTTTGAGCCTGAGCATGGGAGATCCTGGGCCAGGGTGAAACGGAAAGCTTTTTTTGCGGGAATATGGTTTTAACCATCTGAGTGTACATGGTTTCAATCAGCTTTAAAATATCGTTTTGATCGACAAAAGACATTTCCAGGTCAAGCTGGGTAAATTCGCCGTAAGCCCGGTCGTGACGGGGGTCTTCATCCCGAAAACAGCGGGGAATCTGGAAGTATCTTTCAAAACCAGCGACCATCAACAGCTGTTTATACTGCTGAGGGCTTTGCGGCAGGGCGTAAAATTTACCCCTTTGCAGCCGGGAGGGAACTAAAAAGTCGCGGGCGCCTTCGGGGGTAGTTTTAGTTAAAATCGGGGTTTCGATTTCCACAAAATCTTTGGCTAGTAAAAACGAGCGGATAAAGTTAACCACCTGAGAACGAGTTCTAATAATCTGATTTAATCGAGGACGGCGCAGGTCGAGATAACGATACTTAAGCCTGATGGTTTCATCAATCTCATGACCGCCGGAATCGAGGGGAAACGGCAGTTCTTTGGCTAAAGAAATAACCTGGACTGTTTGGGCTTGAATTTCGACAGTACCGGTTGGCAGCTTAGGGTTGACGAGTTTTTCCGGTCTAAGGACGACTTTGCCGGTAACGGCCACGACTGATTCTGGTTTAAGATTTAAGTTCGGCAGCTGGCTGATGACTTGGACCAAGCCGGAGCGGTCGCGAAGATCAAAGAAAACTATCTTGCCGTGGCTGCGGACGGAGTTGACCCAGCCTTGAAGCAAAATGGTTTTTCCAATGCTTTTGGTAGTATCTTGTGTTAAAATCCGCTGCATAAATAGATTGTACTGATAAAATACTTAATTGACAATTGTATGGCTAGAAGCTGTGAACAATGCCCGCTACCTAAAAAATGTGAGAAGGTACCTGGTAATTTAAAAACCTGCCTGAAACGAGTCAACGACGCGATTGAACCTTCGGTTACGCTAGCAGGGTTACTACGCTGGCTTAAGCCGGATAAAAAAGGGTTGCCTAAAAAGATAAAAAGCGACACTTTATCATTAAGCACACAGCTGGCCAAGGGAACATTAGATCTGGGGAAAGTGCTGGAAATAATGCCTTTATACGGAAATACAGAAGAAGTTGCGGCTTATCAAGTAACATATAAAGGCAAAAGGGGGGAATCAGGCAATGTGGAGCTGTTTTTACCCTAGACAATATCCTTGATTTTTAACTGCAGGGATTTATGGCTGTTCCAGGTGTTGGATTCGAGAGTGTAAGTGATATTAATTGGCTGAGATGGTTGGAGTTTGGCAGCTAAGTAACCGAAGTTAAAAGCAATCGCTTCAAGTTTAACCCGACTTTGCTCAAGGGTTAACTTTAAGTGCTTGTTTGCCTGCCCGACCGGACGAAAAGAGACAACTTTGACTTTCTTGGTTTGAAAGACAGGCTGAGGATTGGCAAAACCATAGGGCTTAAATTCTTGAATAGCAGTATAAAGCTTCCAGTTTAATTGATTAAAGTCAAGATTGCAGTCGGCGGCGGTGGTTGAGGACAAGTTTTTTCCAGATAAGGCTTGGTTAGCTAAAATTTTAAGTTTGGCGCTAATTGTTTTTAAATGCTTGTTGGCAAAAGTAAAACCGGCGGCCAATTCATGACCACCGTGTTCTAATAAATACGGCTCAAGCTGACGGATGGCACGCAAAACATTAAAACCTTTGACGGAGCGGGCTGAGGCTTTGGAGGTGTTTTTGCCTACAGCCACGACAACGGCCGGCAGATTGAACTCTTCCATTAGCCGGCCGGCAACCAGGCCCACGACACCTTCATGATAGCTTTTATCAGCCACAAAGATCAGAGAATTTTGAGCTAAATTTTTTAACTTAAGTTTGGCATCCTGGAACATGGATAGGGTTTTATCCTGGCGGAGCTGATTGATGGCAATTAAGTGTTCGGCTAACTTAGCCGCCCGGGTTGGATCATGGGTGCAAAGCAGGCGTAAGGCATCCAGGGCATGCTCTAACCGGCCTAAAGCATTGAGACGCGGAGCTAAAGTGTAGCTGACTTGATAATCCTCAAGATTATTAAGGTCGATTTTAGAAACTTTAGCCAGGCTGATAAGACCAGGACGTTTAGTGAAGCGAAGTTTATTCAAGCCAAACCGGGCCAGACTGCGGTTGGCGGAAAGTAAAGGAACCATGTCGGCAATGGTGCCAAGAGCGGCCAGATCTAAAGGCGGACAAGGACCGGAAAAATGTTTGGCAATTTTAAGAGAAAAAAACCAGGAAACGCCGGCACCCGCCAACTGAGTGGTATGAATAATGGCTTGAGCTTGAGGTAAAGTAATTTGATGATTTTTGGTTTTGGGTAAGTGGTGGTCGGTAATGATAACGTCGAGCCGGAGTTTTTTGGCTAGTTGACAACCTTTAAAAGCAGAAATACCGTTATCAACGGTAATAATCAGCTGAGGCTGATGCTTGGCTAAAATCTGGTTTAAACCAAAAGGAGACAGACCGCGGACAGGATCGTCACGAACAGGCAGGTAAGGCAAAGCGTTAAAACCACAGGCCGTTAAGGTTTCCCAAAGGATAGCAGTACTGGAAATTCCGTCGGCATCATAGTCGCCGTAAATAAAAATTAATTGACGGTTTTTTTTGGCTAGCGTTAAGCGATTAAGGGCTTGAGTGATTTGAGCTTTGTCCAGACCAACTGAAACAAGGGAGAGTTTTTCCGGTTTGGTGGGAGATAAAAATTCTGTTTGGACTTTTTTAGTAATTAAACCCCGTTTTTTTAAAAGGATTTGAATGATTGATTCCAGGGAGACAGCAGAAACCATAACGGCTATAATCATAGCATATGCAGATTAGACTGCCGGAATTGGTAAAATTAGTTTTATTAAGTTTAGAAACGGCTGGATTTAAAGCCTATGTGGTTGGCGGCGGGGTCAGAGATTTGTTACTAAAATTTAAAGTAACTGACTGGGACTTTGCCACCAATGCTACCCCGAAACAAATCCAAAAGATTTTTCCTGATTCATTTTATGATAATCAATTCGGGACCGTCGGAGTGGCAGAAAAATATTTAGGAGGCAAGGGCGAAGAAGTTTATGAAATTACGACTTTTAGAAGTGAGAGCGGTTATACTGATCGACGGCGGCCGGATAAAGTCAGCTGGGGTAAGAATATAAAAGAGGATTTAACACGGCGGGATTTTACGATCAATGCGATGGCTTTGGATAAAAGTTTAAAAATTATTGATCCGTTTGAGGGGCAAAAAGACCTAAAAAATAAACTAATTCGGGCAGTGGGAGACCCAGATAAACGATTTGGGGAAGATGCTTTAAGAATGATGCGGGCAATCAGAATCGCGGCTCAGCTGGGATTTGGAATTGAGACAAAAACTTTGGAAGCGATTAATAAAAACTCAAGTTTAATTAAACAAATTGCCGGGGAAAGAATCAGAGACGAGCTGTTAAAGATTTTAGGCTCCCAATTCCCTAAAGACGGGGCAGTATTGCTTTTTACCAGCGGTTTGCTGGAATTTATTTTACCGGAAATGATTGCCACCAGAGGAGTAAAACAAGCTGGACACCATACGAAAGATGTTTGGGATCATAGCCTGGACAGTTTGGCGGGCTGCCCCTCCCCTGACCCGATGGTAAGATTGGCAACCTGGATTCATGATATGGGAAAGCCAAGGGTCAAGGCCAGCCGGGAAGGCAAAGAAATCACTTTTTACAACCATGAAGTAGTCGGCTCCAGAATGGCTAAGACTGTAAGTCAAAGGTTAAAATTAAGCCGGAAAGACAGTGATTTGCTGTGGCTTTTAGTCCGCTGGCACATGTTTAACTATGATCCGAAAATGACGGATAAAGCGATCAGAAGATTTATTAAACGGGTAGGCCTTAACAATATTAATAAAATGATCATGCTGAGAATCGGTGACCGGGTCGGCGGCGGCAGCAAGGCAACTTCTTGGAGATTAAGAGAGTTTCAGGAACGAATCGGCCAAGTGTTGTATACGCCGATGCAGATTACCGACTTAAAAGTTGACGGCAACGATGTCATGGAAATTTTAAAGATCCAAGGCGGGCCAAAAGTCGGAGCGATATTGAAAAAACTGTTTGACGAAGTCATGGAAGATGCGGCTAAAAACGAGCGCGATTATTTGCTGAAACGAATTAAAGAAATTTAAGATTACGTTCCGGGAAGGTGATAGATTATTCGGTTTCTAAAACTAAGTGTTTAATGACCTCTAACTCCCGTTGATAATCAGCTTGATCAAAAATGAAATTCTGATAAGTTCCGGATTTTTTAAAGTAATTAAGAATTATGTCTTTTTGACAAAATGATTTTTTGGTTAAACTTAAATATTCTGGTAAAGATGAATATTGATATTGATATAAGTCGTGTTTAGATTTGATAACACCGGAGCTATATGGATTTAAATGAATATACCGGGAAACATGCAGCAATTGCTGTTCGGATTCGATTCTGACCGATTTAAACTTTCCTTGGAAAAGTGGGCCGATGCGATTATGTTTAGTATTAAAATATCGAGTATAACTGTTGGAAAATTTACTAAGAAAGTTTGAGATACCATTATCAACTAACTGTTTAAGTAAAAAGTGAAAATGGTTGGGCATAAAACAGTAGGCAAAAATTTCAACTAATAATTCGTTATTCTTTCTTAATTGATTTAGTTTTTCTGTTTTAGCTGAAAATGTAAGGGCAGAAAAATATGAATAGCGTAAATGCGGATTTTGGTTTTGGTAATAAAGCATTATTTCTAAAGCCCGTTGATAATGACGCTGGCAGGAAAAGATTGTCTGCGCAGTTACCCCTCGGTTAATAATATGGTAGATTTCTCCGGTAATTAAAGGCGTTTCTCTTCCTGGCATTAACTATTACCCCTATAACACCTTAGAGGTGTTAGTGTGTTTACGTTTTATTTCTTCCCAGAGAACGAGCAAGGGAGCAGCGGTGAAAGTGGAAGAATAGGTGCCGGAGATTGTGCCGATCAGCAGGGCAAAGACAAACCATTTGGTGGTATCCCCGCCTAAAAGATATAAAGCCAGCAACATAAAAATAATGGTTAAGGAGTTATTTAAAGACCGACCCAGAGTTTCAGTAACGGCTTTGTTGACTAACTGAGTGTAGGTTTGTTGGGGGAAAAGTTTTTGCGATTCGCGGATGCGGTCGTAGACTACAATCGTGTCATGAACGGAAAAAGACAGAATAGTCAACAGGGCGGTCACAAACAGGGCATCAACTTCAACCCCAAGATAAACGCCTAAGAAACTAAAGACGCCTAAAACTATAAAAGTGTCATGGAGCATGGCCAGAATGGCGCAGATGCCATACTTTTTATCATGAAAGCGGTAAGCTACATAACTTAAAATAAACCCGGCGGCTAAAAGAATGCCGACCAAGGTTTTTTTGATTAATTCCTGGCCTAAAATCGGACCAACAGTTTCAAAACGGACAGGGGCCACATTGGTAAAGCCGGCTTGAAGGGCGGTGATTAACTGATCGTGCTGAGCCTGAGTTAAAACACTGGTTCGGAGGAGAAAATCGTTTTGGCCAGCAGTCTGCAGACTGCTGATTTCGAATTGCGATTCGATGAGGGGACGAAGCTGTTCCAAATCAGCAGAAGCAGTAAATTCGATTAAACTGCCGCCGGTAAAGTCGATGCTTAAGTTAAGACTATGAGTGATTAAAAAATAACCTCCAGGCAATAAAAAGATTAAAGAAAAAAGAAAATAAAATAATTTGTATTTCATGAAGTTAATCATAATTATAATTACCCCTATAACACCTTAGAGGTGTTAGGTATTAAAAATAGGCGCATGAGGGTCCGGGTGACAATAATGCCGGTAAATAAACTAATAATAACGCCAATAAACAAAGTAATGGCAAAGCCGCGAACTAAACCGGAGCTGTTTAAAAAATTAAAGTTTAAGGGATTAATTAAAACCAGACTGGTAATAATCGTGGCCACATTAGCATCTTTGATCGAATCCCAAGCCCGGCCGAAGGCCAATTCCAGAGCAATGGCATAAGGCCGGCCGGCGCGCAGTTCTTCTTTTAAACGCTCAAAAATTAAGATATTGGAATCAACGGCCATGCCGATGGTCAAGATAAAACCGGCAATGCCAGGCAAGGTTAAAGTAACCGGAATCAATTTGTAAATAGCCAGAGTGATTAGGCCATAAATAACTAAGGCGACATCGGCCAAAAAACCGTTAAAACCATAAAGCAAGATCATAAATAAAGCGACTAAACCCAGGCCGATGCTGCCGGCAACCAGGCTTTTTTGAATTGAGTCGGCACCCAATGTGGCAGAGATGTTTTTTTGCTCAATGATCTTGACCGGCACAGGCAAGGCGCCGGCATTAAGCTGAATTGCCAGCTGAGAAGCAGACTCAGGAGTAAAGTTGCCGGAGATAACCGCCTGGCCAGTTAGAATCGGTTCGTTAACCACCGGATTGGTAACCAGCTGATTGTCTAAAAAGATGGCTAAGGGCTTTTGGACGTTTCTTTGAGTAATCTGCGCAAATTTTTGCCCACCTTCGGGAGTAAATTCCAGGCTGACGACCGGACCAGACTGAGCCGAATTGCCCTGATTAAAAGAAACCGTGGCTTTTTTCAAGTCTTTGCCGGTTAAGCCGGTCGGCTGAAAAGCGTAAATCCGGGCAATCGCTGAAGAGCTGGCATAGTCGAGCGGCCCTAAGTCGGACAGGTCTTCACGAAAATCCAGCTGGGCGGTCTGGCCGATTAAGTTAATTGCCTGAGTAATATCGGAAATTCCGGGCAGTTCAACAATTAGGCGGGATTCACTTTGAACGACAGAGGTTTGGATGATTGGCTCAGAGACACCGTAAAGATCAACGCGGCGGCTGATAACCTGCTTGACTGATTCTAAAGCGGTTGAGCGATCAGCTTCTTCAATATTAGTCATGTCGGCAGACAGAACCAAATGGGTGCCACCCTGAAGATCCAGTCCGGTTTTTAAGTCAGGATTAAGAGGAAGCTTTTGGCGCCAGGAAATTGAGCCGGGCAGATCAATAATGGCGGCCAGCAAAGCCAAAACCAGGATGGCGAGCAAACGCCAAAGTAAAGGTTGTTTCATACCGATTGTTTGGGAAGAGTATTAAGCGACAGCTGTTTGGCTCCTTGAAAAGTATAAATTACCTGGCCGGTTTCCAGGATAGTTTTAACTTTAACCGTATCGGAAACCTTAACGCCGACAGCCTTAACGAACTGACTGGGAACGGTGACGCCGATACTGTTGCCAACACGCATAACTTTTTGGGTCATATCAGCTCACCATTTCCTCTTCGTCGCCGATCAGCATAACCCGACCGGCCATAAGAATTTTTTGCAAGAACGGATCGCGGCGGGCTTTTCTAAACTCAAATTCCTCCAGACTCATCGGCGCATAGTTAATCTCTTTTTCCCGACTGGATTCTGCCTGACGGATCAACTGATTTAAATTTTTTAAGTTGATTTGGCCGACTAAAAGCAGGTCGATATCTTCCTCAGACTTTCTGGGCATCCGGCGGGCGTAACGACCGGACAAAAGGGCAAATTTAAGATTACCGATCGTATTTTTATGCTTGATAATTTCGGCACCCAAACCAACGGTCTTAGCGGTTAAGCTAATTAAATCCTGATAATAAGGATAGGATTTATTGAAAAAATAGTAGAGACGGTTAGCCCGGGCTTCTTTTTTAACCAGTCCCCGCTTTTCCATCCGGGCTAGCTCGCGGCGGACGGCATTAATTTCTTCCTCAACTTCTCTCACTAATTGGCGGACGTAAAACATCTCCTGAGGCTGGTTTAAAAAGGTCTGAATTAACTTCACCCTCACCTTGGAGACGAATAGATCTTGCAACTGAGCCATAACTGGCCTCCTTTAAGGCAGGATTAATAAGCTACCTTGTTGCCAACCGGCAGAACTGAGATCCAGATTTTACCGGGATTAAACTGAATTTCTTTGCCTTTATTATCATAGAAAATCGTCCGAGCGATCCGTTTGGCTTTAGCCCAGGTACCGACCACTGCCTGGCCATCTTTAAAGATATAGGCGGTGCCTTTACCGATCGTGCCATAAAGCAAGTGAACGTTGTCTGGATAACCGTCGTTGGCATTTCTTTCAGTCGCCAACTGGACGACTAAGTTGGTCGCGGTTAAGGGCTGGTTGAGATTCAAATCTAAGTGGGGCTGGCCAGCGTTGGAACGGGTGTAAAGATTGCTGGCAGTGTCATACTGCCAGACGACGGCATAGTCAGCGTTGTTTTCCCAAAAATCATAGCTGATTTTGACGACAGATCCTTTTGTCCCGGCCTGGGCTTCTTCCTTGACGAACTTCCAAGGAGTAAAGTCATCAAGCCAGTTATTTTTATCCGGATCCAGGTTGGTAAAACCGCGTTTCTCAGCCACAGCCCAGAGCTTTTCCGTAGTTGAGTACATAGTATGCTCAGTGGCAACCGTCCGGCCTAAACGCTCATAATCGCGCCAAAAAGTCGGATAACCGATTGAAAACTGGTTTAAATCATTGGCACCTGACCAACCATAGTCTTCCAGCTGGCCAAGGGCATTGGCCGGACCAGGAGTGTTAGCACCACCGACATGAGCATAAAGCGGATAGTTGTATTCAGAAGCCCAGTCAACAAAGTAGGTTCGGGCGCTTCTCACCGGACCCAGAATTGGTTCGAAGGCAGCTGCCTGGCAGTAGAAAACACCCATAAAACGGGTGATACCCCCTTCAGCGACTGCTTCATAAACGATATCAGCGTCGGAAAGGCCGGATTGAGGCCTGGCCTCAAGGTGATTTTCAATCATTACTGCCAGCGGCCGGCGGGTTTCCCAGATGTTTTTTTCAGCTTTGGTAAAAGAGGCGCCGTTTAAAGGACAAGTTTCAGTTTTTGAACCGGAAATATCAACCAAGGCCTTGCGGCTTTGATTGTCGGCGGCTGGATTATCACCGCTACCAGGCAGGGGTGAAGTAAAGATAGTCCCGCCACCTACGGCAGTAAAATAAGCATAACTAAAACCGGCAGAAAGCAGATAAACGCCTAAGCTGACAAGAGTCAGCAGCAGTTTTGGCTTAGATAATGACATAACTTTTATTTGGCGACTTGAATCGCTTTAATCTCCTCCTTGGATAGTTCATAACCTTCAGCCTGTCCGGCTTTGATAGTTTTAGTATACAGCCTGGTGGTGTCGCGCGAGTGGAGCGAACTAATTACCAGACCATTATTATTATCATCCAGCAAAGACAAAGAAAAGCTTTGGTCGCCCCCGGTTTGAGAAAACGGATTAAAGCGGACAAAGCCAATCTTTTGCAGACTGGACTTTAAATCGATTTTGACTTGATTTAAGGATTTTTTCAATAAGGCAATTTCTTTGTCATCAAGTTCCTGTTTGGATAAAATCTGAGTTAAAATGGTTTTTAAGTCTTTTTTGGTAATGTTTTTAGTTAAACGGCGGTAGTGAACCATGGTTTGAATCAGCAAAACCGTTAAGATAATCTGCCAGACAAGCAGGGCTAAAACTAGCCACTGGAGAATTATAGAATTGAGTAACATCTGAGTTTAAATTGTGGCTTATTTATCTAGTTTTGTCAACGAGGTATAATGGAAAATATATGAGAAAAAGACGCACCAGAGAAGAAAAAATCAAAGCTAAAACAAGGGGGCTGATTAAACCAAAAGCAGAAGAAAAGACCGAGCAAAACGAAGATACCAGCCTGATAATTCACGATTTAATTAAAACCGGGTTAATTTCTTTATGTTTGCTGGCCTTACTGGCGGCAATAAATTTTTTAAAAGCAATGCCGCGATGACTAACCTGATTTTTTTGTTTTAAAGAACATTGGGCAAAGGTGGTTTTAAGTTGAGTCGAGAAAAAGATTGGGTCGTAACCAAAACCATGAGAACCAGTTTCTTGTAAAGCAATAAAACCATTAGCCCTGCCGGTAAAGACAGTGGTTTTTCTTGATTTTGGATCATAGTAAGCCAAGGCGCAGACAAAACAGGCTTGGCGCTTTAACAAAGGCAGGCCGTTAAGGGCTTTAAGAATTTTTTTTCTGGCGGCGGGAAAACCGCGGCGGGCAAAGTGGTGAGATAAAATTCCGGGCTGATTATGCATGGCTTTAATGCACAGACCGGTGTCATCGGCCAGAACCGGAAGCTTAAATTTTTGTCCATAGGCTTCGGCTTTTAACCGGGCGTTAAGGGAAAATGTTTTTCCGGTTTCGGCAACGCTAATCACTGTCGGCGGTAAAACCAATTTAAGCGGCAGATTCCCCAGCAAAGCTTGATACTCTTTGATTTTATCAGGATTTGTCGTAGCTAAAATTATAGTTTGCATCTTACTTTAAATAATTAAAGAATTCGGGAAAGCTATGAAATTTTAAACCCCATAAAGAAAAAGCAACAGCGCCAGCAAAGAAAAATATAAAATAGATTAAAGTTAACGGCCTATGGTTAAATTTAAGGTGAAACTTTTTAAAAATTAATAGAGTTAAAGTCAAATATAATAAAGTTAAAGGAAAACTGGTATAAAGTGATAACCGGCCTTCGGTTAAATTCAAGCCCCACATGATGCCGGCAATAGGACTTAACAACCAGATAATTAAATAGTCAATTTCAGTTAAGGCTTTAGAGCAAGGCCGTTCGATTTCTAAAAACAGGCTAATA
The DNA here is from genome assembly GCA_043803225.1 of Candidatus Beckwithbacteria bacterium. Classification (GTDB taxonomy): domain Bacteria; phylum Patescibacteriota; class Microgenomatia; order UBA1400; family CG1-02-47-37; genus JAZDKF01. Next base: position 2,750 of record JAZDKF010000031.1, on the reverse strand, counting down.
AATGAGGCTAAAACAAAGGGTGAATAGAGAAAGATATGACTGACGGTTTCATCTAAAAAGTTAGCGAGCCTGTAGATAAAAAACTGAGGTAAGGAAAAGAGCAGCTGAAGCGGGTCAAAAAGAATGTGTAAAATAATCGCCAACCACCAAAAACCTAAAATCAGATAAAGAACGGTTTTTAATTTTGGACCGGGGATGATAGTGGGACCGGTTGGTTGGCCGCGGCGAAGCAGGTTGAATAAATAGTAAACAAAGATTAAAGAAAAAATTAAAAAGAAACTGTCTTTGATTAAAATCCCCCAAAAGAAGTACTGCCAGACAGAAGCAGGCTGATAATTGACGCCAATCAACCGAATCAGACAGTAAAGACAAAAAGCCACAAAAGCAAACAGTTGAAGTTTTATAATTTGATTCATCGCTTTTTTAACCGAGTCAACAATAACCGTCCTTCAATAACCAAGAGGCCTAAGCCATATAGGATCAGAATAAAATAGGCCAGCCAGCCGAAAACCGGCACCAGCTGTAAAACGGCTAAGATAACCGCACCCAAACTTAAGCTAAGATATGGTTTTTTCGAGTCAAGGTCGGCAAGCAAGCGGCTGCCTAAAATAAGAGCGGCTAAAAGTTTAGCTAAGGATAGAGAAATAATATAGATTAGCAAAACAACGACGCTGACAGGAATACCGATCAAAGTTAGGATTAACAGCAGGATTATCAACGGGATCAGACTGAAAAAGATAAAACCCCAGCCAAGAGCGACGCTGGCATGAGTAGAACTAAGTTTAACCAGTTTTTTAACCAACTGAGGCAAAAGCAGAATTAGCAGCCAGCCAATTAAAACTTCAATGGTTAAGGCAGATAACCTTTCTAGAAAGAAGAGACCGGTTAAGGTTTTGAAGCCTTGAAACATTTTTGGGATATGTTTTTTTACTAAGCGAGCCTGGCTTAAATTAGGATTGTAAGTTTTTATTAGTTCGCCATTGATTTGAGCCTGAGAACTCACCTGAGGAATTTGACCGTAGATTAATTTTACGTTTTGATTAAATTTTGCCTGAGGAAAGATATCGATTGAAGCGGCTAAAATAGTGGCCGGGCCGGCTGCCTGACCGTTAAAACGGATCTTGGCGGCAGCAGCAAGAAATGATTTATCCATAACGGTATCGGGACTGACTTCAATCTGACCAGCGGCAACGCTAACATCATCAGCCACTAAAGCATCAAGATTTAATTGGCCGGCAACAACCCTCAAGTCTTGGTTAATTTGACCGCTAATATCTGCCTGGCCGGCAAAAACAATTAAATCACCGCTGATAGTGGCATTAACCACGACTTCGCGGGCAAAAAGAATCACATCGCCGTCGATTTGGCCATCAAGATAAATGGTCTGGCCGGATTTAACAATTGGACCGGCTTGGACCGGAGGAGAAGAAAAACCTAACAAAAACAAACCGGCAAGGATTATGCTTAAACAGGTAAAGATTTTTTTCATAGGAATAGTCTAACATATAACTTTTTATTGTATAATATGCTTATGGAATTTACCGCTAGGCCGATTGGCCAAGAAGACAGGCAGATAAAAGATCTGCATTGGAAAACAGTGGCAGGCATAAAGATAGCGATTTTAGCCGGCATAACTGTCGTCAGTATTCTGAGCTTCAGCCTGATTAAAAAAAACTCCCAGTTAAGCCAAGTTAGAATAAATTTTTCCAGTTTGATCAATCAAACCGACGGGGCAATTTTAACCATTCCCTACCAACAAACTCTATACAAGTATTTTGGCAATGCGATTAACCCCCAAGTTAAACTTCCGGTAAAAACAATTACCGGGTACAGAGAGATAGAGTTTTTGATTGACAGCGGGGCAGTGGTTTCGGCTTTGCCAATAACCATGGCTGAAGAGTTGGGGGTTAATTTAAGCGAGTTGCCTCGCATTACCATTGAAGGATTCGCCGGCCAGAAAACCTTTGCTTACAAGGGCGAGTTTGTGATTTTAATCGGCAATCAAGAAATTGCCATTCCGGTGGTGTTTTCAGAAAATCCCCAGTCATCAAATATCTTGGGCCGGATCGGGTTTTTTGACCAGTTTAATATTATGTTTGACGCAAATGATCAAAATATTATTATTAGTCCAAAGTAATCTATGAACTTTTTTACGAGAATTCTTTACTGGTTTTATAAACTTTCCTGGAAACAAGTGGTGGGGCTGGGAGTGTTGATATTGGCCGCAGTGGTGGTGCCGATTAGTTTACAGGCAGTGACCAAACAAACCCGGACAAAGTCAAGGGCGGCTTTGATCCACCCTTCAACTCAACCGATCACTAAAGAATTTGAAACACCCCAGGGGCCGCCGAAGATTTTTCTGGTGGATCATTTCTTCGGCAAGGTGGGCGATTCGGTTTTAATCCACGGAGAGAATTTAGGCGGATTACATACAGACAGCTTTATAAGTTTGGGAGGAGTTAAAATAGGGGAAGAAAACCTGGTTAGCTGGACCGGCAGCTATATTGAGTTTAAGGTACCAGCCGGAGCCAAGTCAGGTTTTGTCGAAATCAATATTTTAGGCAATAAAACCAGCTGGCCGGGAATGTTTTTCGTGGTGGATGAAGCTACGGCCGTGGAAGTTAATTTACAAAAAAATCCGGCAAATCTAGATCAAGCAGTTTTAAACGGTACAAACTTGGAAGGCGGACAGGATTTATTAGTCTGGTTATTGATTATTAACAACAAGAGCGAACTGCAATTAACACCGG
>JAZDKF010000030.1:0-7534 GCA_043803225.1 Candidatus Beckwithbacteria bacterium | reverse complement strand
CTTTTCTGGCTTTTTGGATATCATCTGAAATAATTGAAAGAATAAATTTATCGTTTGTTATTCCGTCTTCTCTTAATCCTAAATAAACTCCGTAGCTGCTCCATGGATAATTCTCGGCTTTTATCAATAATTTATCTAATTGCAAAGAAGAAATTTTAGGATAATTTTGATGCTGAAGCTCTTCTAATATAATATTTAAATTAATATAAAAAGAAAGATTTAAAAGATAATCATCTTTTTCTACCACTTTTGCTTGAGGCCTGCCCTGAAAGATTGGTCCGACTCTCCCATATTTTCTATTTAAAAAATTGCCCAAGCTGGTATGAAGACTTTGATAAAAACTGCTTAACGGCTTTTCTGAAATCTGTTGCGATAATTGATGAAAATGATTAGGTATAAGAGAATAAGCATGGATAGAAGCTGGAAATGTGTTTAAAAGATCTTTTATCTTGTAGAGATAAAAAACAAAATCTGCCTTCTCCCTAAAAATTACTTCTTTATTCACCCCGCGATTAAAAACGTGATAAAAACCGTTTTTATAAAATTGTCTTAGTTTTCTCATTTTTAGGGGGTCAGACCTGGGTCTGACCCTGTTATCTCTAGCGGATTTCTTGGTTGACGGCTGCTCTAGTCAAGGGACCGAAAAAACCGGTTTGAATTATACCTCTTGAGGCCTGATATTTTTTAACAGCGGACATGGTCAAAGAAAAATAATTACCGGTAACTTGAATTTTCAAAAACTCCTGAAGACAACGAACTTCTTGATTGTTTCTCATGCCAAAATAGAGATTATTTGTTAATCTTGAACAGGAAGAAGAAGCTAAAAGCTGAGCGATTTTCTCCTTCAATACGGCTATCTGGGCTAAAAGATTTTTTATTAATTCTTCTTCGGGATTAACCGGCTGGTTTTCTCCAAGAATAGAAGCGGTAAAAATAAATTTGGAGTAGTTTTCTATTCCGTCAAAACCGGAAATTTTTGTCTGTAAGGAAGGGATGATGGTTAAAGACCGATACTTTTTGCCGAAGTCAGAGAAAAATTGAGTGGCTCTTTGGCTATTGTCCAGTTTTAAATAATCCAGAGTGAAATTACCTGAATTATCTTCAAGCAGATAAGGAACTTTAAAATTAGTTTTTTCGTCGCCGATAAATTCTAATTTCAGAGTGCCTTGGCCGCCGATAAATTTATACCAATTGCCAGCCCAATTTTTAACGTAGTTAACTACAGATAAGCTGCTTTCCCCTATTGAAGGCAAAAAATTAAGTTGGGAGGAAATGCGGAAATTTTTCAAATTGGGACTTAAATAACAAAATCTTGGACCCAAAGCGCAATCGTTAACCAAAACAGCGATTGTCCAATCGGTAAAAACCTGGCTGAAATTAAGATTTAAAGAAGCGATGCCAATTTTATTTGAAGACAAAGAATCGGAAAGAATCTTTATCCCGTAATGGTCAACCAAATACTGCATAAAAAGATTTATCACGCCATAGTCAGGGCTTTCGTTTTTCCATTCAGTCAAAGAATCCTGTGGTTTCTGCAAAAAACTTCTTAGCCGCTTTGCTAAATTGGAATTTTCGTAATCGTCATCGTAACCCAAAATTCGGGGAGCCGATTCCGACCTCATTTCGTTAAGCCAAATTTCTTCAGTTATGCCCCTGATTTTATCTTTTTGATTGAAGCCGATTAAATGAGTGAATTCGTGGGCTAAAAATACTTTAGCCAAAGGAGAGGTAATATAATTTGCGTTTAAATAAACCATTTCTCTTTGGTTGGAATTGGGCGACTGTAAAATTGAATACTCGTCGCCTGAATTAAAATATCCTCCGGCATCGCCTTTAATTTGGGTAATCAAGACGGTGATTTTAGGATCGTTATCAATCCCCGGCTTCCACTCCGAACCGAATGTGTTTGTTAATTTGGGATAAATATTTGTGTCAAACTCCTGGGATAAATTCTGCAGGGCATCGCTGAAAATTTTTATTTTTTCAATGTCCATTTTTCTGTAATAATCATCTTCAATATAAAAATAAGCGCTGACTCCGATTTGATACAAAAAAGCGGAAACTTTTGAGCGGCCCAAGTAATCATAAGAAGGATCAACATTAAATTCGCCTTCAGTCGCCTGGACTAAAAAAGGAACAGCAAGAAATATAAATCCAATAAAAATAATTTTAAAATTCTTTAACATTCAGCTATTTTATCATAAAAATTTAAAGAAACAAAAAGCCCCGACAAATGCCGAGGCTTCTTGCTTTGCCCACAAGGAAGGCAAATACTAAACGACTAGTATGTTAGAGAACCGCCCGTAACTGGCAGGTTGAGGACTTTCTGATTGGCATTAACTGATCCGGTAATAGACGCGGAATCATCCCAGTAAAAATCGTTGCTCGCAATGCTGACAGTTAAGGTTTCAGAAGCAGTGCCGCTAATATTCATTCCGGCAGTATAACCCTTTAAGACATAGGTTGTCGCGCTATTGCTGCCAACGGTGTATCCAGCGGTCGGATAGACAGTGAGATAGCCATAAGCTACGGTACTGGTTGAAACAAAGGGAGTAGCTGAACCTATAGCAGTGGTTAAATCAGTGCTCTTATAGAGAGACCACGCCGCGTCATCGAGTGTTTGTGCGGAAGCGGTGCTATTAGAGCTAAGCGTGAATCTAATGGCGTTGATATTTAAATCAAAGCCAGTATTTCCGTTCGCCACATCAAACTTAAACACTGTTTCTGCGGTACTCGGAGAACCGGCGCCAGAAGGCGATCCTGAAGCTAAACTGACAGTCGGTTTGGTTGAATAGAGATACATTGGGTTTCCTGTCAAAGCAGTATTGGTTGCAGAAGTGCCAGAATAAATGCCGGTGGTAGTCAGGGTTGTGCCCGAGCTTCCGCCTTTAGCAGTGATTAGGCCTACATAGTCAGTAGCGCTATCGCCCAAAGCAATCGTCAAGGTGCTTCCCTCGGCTACCCCCTGATAGTTAGACAAGTCGGCCTTCAAAGACAGAACTTTAGGCGTTAACCTGTCAACTTCAACTTCGTAACCAGACGAGAAGTTATAAACCAATTTACCGGCAGTTTCCGCGCCAATAAAGGCATCGGCTTTCCAGGTTGTTCCGTCGTAAAGCGATACCTTAACCACGCTGTCATTTGTCCCGGCGTAAGCGCCGATCGTCTCGGTGCCGCCGTATTTCAAACCAAGCAAGAGGTTATCAAGAGAGTTGCTGGCAGTGGTGGCATAATCTGTAATCTCAAGAGAGTAAACAGCAGTGCTTGTGGTTATTGTCAGGACGCCGCCTGATTGAGTCACGGTTAAACTGCAATCCTTGGCAATTTCTCTTGCTACATCAGCCGCTGTATACCAGGAAGAAGTAGTTGTGCTGAAAGTGCACGTCTGAACATCGCCGTCGTTAATAGAGTAGTAGAAAGATTCGCCTGATGTCGCTAATGTATTTGGAGAACTGGTGGACAAAGCTCCGCCAGCCACGCTCGTTCCGGTAGCTGCCGCGCTGTGAGTAACCTCAAAGGTTAAGACAGAAAGCTTAATATTCTCATTGGAAGCAGTGAATTTCCATCTGCCCAATTCATTACCTGTAGTGCCAGAGACAATCTCGGCTGAAACCGGAGTATTGACATCCAAGGCAATTACCAAGGAGCCGGATGCGCCCAAGGTCATAACTTTACCGGCAATGCCGCCTCCTTCCATTGTAATGGTAGCGGTCTGGCCGGAACTAATACCTGTGCCGGAAACATCAGTTGAGTCGTTAAGTCCAACAAAGATTGGAGTAGTAGTGCTCTCCGAGGTATCAAGTTTTACATCAATTGACTTGGTTGTGCCTTTAGGGATAGATAAGCTAAGACCGGAAAATGTGACGTAATCAAAGTTGGCGCCATTAGTCCATGTTGGCTGAGTGGTCCCAATTTGAGTTGAACCGTCAAAAATCTTGACATTAGACGTGTAACCAGAAGAAGGCAGAATGTCAGCTATGTCAAAAGCGCTGGTCGCATTAGTGGTTGAAGAATCGCTAGTTATTTTAATTGAGGTAATTTTTATATCCTCGGCCGTGCTGGCTGAGAAGTAAAAAGTCGCCACATGCGCGTTGTTGGTTCCCTTAATATATGTCTGGGCAACCGGCGTAGTAGCCGCTTTAACCGTAACAGTAGGAGTGCCCTTGGTCATTTGGTTAGCAAAAACATCCCAGGAACCTGCAGTAGTCAAACTAATGCCAGAGTCCTTTCCAGTGGAAACTACATCATCAGCTGAGTCAAAAGCTGCTCTTAAGCCAGAAGCGGTTGAAGCAGCCGGAATATCGCCAACAACAGTCAAGACCTTGGTGGTATTTTTAGGAACAGTCAGGGTAACGCCAAATTGAGCGTAACCGGAACTGATTGTCGGGTCGGTAGCCACTAAAGTGCTGCCGTCATAAAGTTTGACGTTGGTAACATCACCGGTTGCAGGTACTAGCAGTATGGTAGAAGTGACAAACTTGACGTTTATCTGGGAAACAATTATATCTTCGCCAGTTGATGTAAAATCAAACTTGGCAAAAGTATAAGCGGTAACGCCTCGAGCGTAAGTGGCGGCAGAAGGACTGGCAGCATTCAGGGAAATTGTCAAGGTTCCGTTAGCGCTAATAGCGTGAGATACGGCGGTTGAAGGCAGAGTGGTGGAAGGACTGATGTCAGTGGTGGCTAAATCGTTTTGGGAAGTCAATCCATCGGCCTTAACATTGCTGTTAGGCGTCTTGAGTTCAAATCCAAGAGTGGCTGAAGAAGAAGCGCCGGATGGAATATCGGCTTTGACAATAATGGTCTTATTAGACGATTTGGCAACATCAAATAGTCCGGTAGCGTCTAATCCTGTGGTGTAAGAACCAAAAGTGACTACGCCTGAAACCATTCCAGCCGGACCGGCAATTAATACGCCATCTGTGTCATATAAGCTGATATTGGAGACATTAGAATCAGATCCGGCATCGCTTCCAGTGGCGTTTAATTTAATCTGAGTGATTCTTACTCCTTCATAAGCTCCTGCTGAGAATTTGAAAGCGTTCATTATGTTGGCTTCCGTTCCGACAGTGTAGGTCTGGGCTGACGGAGCATAACTTGTATCCTGGGCAATAGTCAAACCTCCCAAGACCACATCCATAGTTGCGCCCCCTTGAGCCCAAGTGTCAGCTGCCCAGGAATCGCCTCCTCGAGCAACAACCGTTCCTCCGCTGTTGGTTCCATATATACTGACGTCAGTATATTGAGTAATCTCAAATATCACGCTTCTGTCGGCAACTCCCGTGCTTATTCCTATGTCAACATAAACCGTTAACGTCTTTGAAGCGCCGGCTAAAACTTCAACCGGAGCTGAAGACAAATCAAAAGTTGCTTTGCCATCTGTTAAACTGGCAATTGTTGAGCCGATTTGAGTTGAACCGTAGAATAACTTGATATTGGAAACATCAGAATCAACCGAAGAACCAACTTCTCTAATGGTAATTGAGTTAATCTTTGCTCCTTCAGTTGAAGAAGCTGTAAATTTGAAGCTGGCTACTGCCTGCTCAATTCCACCGGCAATAATTGAACCGGAAGGAGTGGTCTGGGCATCAACTAAAACCTGACCAACGGAAATTCCGGCAATAGTCATTCCACCGCTCAAGATTGGGAAGACGCCGTCTAACGCCACTGTAGAAGTGATATCAGAAGCGGCAGTAATTCCTAATTTCGGCGTGTCGCCAGTTGTTGCGGCTGTGGCAACGCTGGCCTTAACAGTGATAACTTTGCAGGAATTAGCTGCAATTACCAAACTGATATTGCTGAACGATGCCTTATGAGTTGTCTGGTTTAAGGCCTGGGTTGCGCCAATTTGAGTTGTCCCATCATAAAGTTTGATGTAGGAGAAATCAGCGTCAGCGGCAATTCCAGACCGAGTAAGGATAATTTTGGAAACAGTATTAGCTGCCGAAGCCGCGCAGAAATTAATCTTAGCAAAGATTACATCCTGGGCTCCCTTAGCCACGGTTGCGCCAACTGGAGTGTCAGCCGCTAATTGAACTTTATTTTCACCGGCAGGTCCCGGCGTAACAACCGGCGTTGTCGGAGTAGTCGGTGTAGTCGGAGTTGCCGGAGCAGCAGCCACGAGCGAAGTTAATTTCGCCCTGGTGGACGACCCGATAAAACCGGTTCCTTGCGTCAAGCCGACTGGCGTTAAAACGTCTGCAGCATATTTCACCTGAAATTTAACAGCCGCTACTTTGGTTAAAGAACCAAAAAAAGTGGTTTCATTTCCAGGAGAACCAACGCCGCTGGCAGCCACTTGGGTGTCAGCCGACTGGTTTAATATCGCTTGCAAACATTTTACGTCACTGCCTGACATTCCTTGCTTTAAGTTTCTGCTGAAGGTAATCCCTGTGCAAGCTGCTGAAGACACAGTTCCTCCGGTTGCTTGCTGTTGAGCAGCTTGCAACTGAAGTAATTGCGCCTGCAGGGTTGCTATTTGGGCCAGTAACTCATCTATAGTTACGGCCTTAACAATACCAGGACCTACCAGCATAACAGAAACAGTTAAAGTCGTTACAATCGCAAAAATCTTTTTACTTATAGTAGACATTTTTATTTAATTTTTTTAGTTAATGAATAATTTTTTGACTTTTTTTGCTTTTGGCCGTGTCGACCATAAAAAAAACGACCGTCAATGTTAAATAATTTATAATTCGCTTAATTTCAATATCTTTTCCAACGCTGAATTATAATTTTCGCCGGCGTAGTCATTTTTCGCTTCTTCAAAAAGCAATTCCTGCTCATCGGTTAAGGTTCTTTTTTCCAAGTCCTTAATCAGCCAATCAGTTACCAGCTGAACTGGATTTTCCCCTTGTTTGGCGTCCAACCCCGCAATACCGTAAATTCTCTCTAATTCAGCTCTGTTTTCCTCCAGTTTCTGGGTTTCCAAGACAATATTCTTAATTATAAGAGGATCGGAAGTGGTAGCCGCTGCTTTTATTAAATTCTTCGCCGCTTCAGCTAAACTTGCCTGATATTCCTGCAAAGCCGGAGCTATTTTTTTAACTTGATTTGATTTGGCAATTTTAGTCAATTCGCCCAAGCGCTTATTAGCTGTTTCTAAATTATTCTGAGCTATATTATCCTGGGAAATAAAAAGCGTCTGGCCTCTTTCCACAACCCTTTTTAAGGCAAAGAGAGAATCGCCAGGCAAAGAGTCCTGGCTTAAAACCAATATCCCAAAAAGTATGGCTAAGGTGGAAACCCCGGCTAAAGCCACCTTTGGCTGAAATAACAAATTAGCCAAGATATTCAGCACTGACTGCCTTTCTTTCTGCTCGCCTAAAATCCTGTTTTTAACGGAAAAAACCCAGTTTTGATCGGGTTTTATTTGCCTCAATTCCTTAATTTCGGCAATGAGTTCTTTTGCGGTTATCACACTAATTATGACGGAAAAATCATCCTTTTATTACACCAATGAGGGAAGTGGGGCTTGCCGCAGATATTGTTTGTAGTAGGTCGTGCCACAGTTTTATCGGAGTTTTTCTTTTTT
>JAZDKF010000029.1:0-5150 GCA_043803225.1 Candidatus Beckwithbacteria bacterium | reverse complement strand
GGCATTAACTTTAATTGAGCCGGAGTTAGGCCAAAAGGCCAGGTGGCTGGCTCATGGAATGATAAAATTGCCGGAAGGGAAAATGTCTTCACGGTCGGGGAATGTGATTACCGTCGAGTGGTTATTAGATGAAGCCAAGCGGCTGATCAGGGCTGAGTATAAGTGCAATGATAAATTGGGGGAACAAATCGGCCAGGCGGCGGTAAAGTATGCGCTGTTAAAATCCGGCATCGGCAATGATATTGTGTTTGATTTTAAGACTTCGATCAGTTTTGAAGGCAATTCAGGGCCGTATCTGCAGTATACCTATGCCCGCTGTCAAAGTGTGTTAAGAAAAGCTAACCTACGAGGAGACTCCTTGAAGGTTGGCAAAGAGTCTCCTGATTGTAATCAGCAAGAACAGCAGGTATTGCAGTGGCTGTCTCGGTTTGATGAGATTTTAACTGAGGCAGCGGAGGAGCTGGCTCCGAACATAGTAGCCGGATACTTGTACGATTTAGCCCAGAAGTTTAATAGTTTTTATAACAAAAACCGGGTAATTGGCAACGAGTTTCGGCTCTGGTTAACCAGCGTAACTGCCCAAGTTATTAAACAAGGTTTAGGAATTCTCGGGATCAGCGCGCCGGAAAAGATGTGATATAATATCCGTCCTATAGGATATTATTATGCCATTAAAAGAGACAATAAAAAGTGGTGCTGCCAGAATTAGCAGCGGGGCAATCGATTTATTGGCAATAGGAATTGGTGAGGGAGCGGCGATGGCCAAGGGGGCAGTTGCCTCAAATTCATTTAAGGCAACTTTAACTTTATTGCAAGAATTTCATGATTCAATTAATCTTCCTCAGACTTTATTACCGGAAATAGAAAAGGATATTACAGAGTTGAAAGGGAATATGGAAGCGGCAGGATTTAATAACGCTGCCGCAGTAGAGGCAGCAGCGTTGATTATTACTTATCGTTTAGGGGCAACTCCTGTGTTGGTACAGCTCGCCAGGAAAAATCAGGAAAATAATAATTCTGCGGCAGCGAAAAGGTTATTAATCATAGATAAATTTTGGCTGGCGGTGCAGACGTTTTTTTTGGCTAACGCCATTAATACCTATTTTCACCAAGGAGGAGCTAAAAGTGAGGTTGAACAAGGATTAGTGTTTGTCGGGGCTGCGGTTGGTTTCGGCGGTCTGCTTCATCTTGTTGGCGCCGCGGGTGCCAGAAGCCTTGCCAGGAAAAGAGAAGCAACAGAAGGAAAAAAGGCAGTAAAAAAAATAATATGAATCAAGAGGCAAAAGATTTTCTGATAAATAGAGGGAAAGCAGTTGGTTGGCGGCTGGGCGGAACGGGCTTAAGTTTGGCCGGTCAGTGGTTGGGAGAAAAGATTGCAGCTACAAGATTACAGATAATTAACGAAAGAATTATAAGTTTGGGCCAGGTTGGCGACTCGGGTTTAAGTTATCAGGACTTAGCTCAACAGATTAGTTTGCCGTCGTTAGCAAAGGCAACCGAACATTTTGATAGCATATCGTTACCGCATCACTTAAATCCGGTGGCAATGGCTAGCGGATTCATGTTGGCGGCATTTAGTTTGTTGGTTGATTTAAAAAACGGCGATTGGGTAAGCCGGACAGCAGAAAAGTTAGAGTATGATTATGACCGTGAGAATTTGGCCAAAGCAGTTAAATTTGGCGGCAGACTGATTCAGCTGGCTTCAGCCGGAGCGATTGCTTTAACCCCGGCAATTATTACCAAAGCAATGGAAATGAAGATGAGTGCCGAGCAGTTAGCAACTAGCTGGGAAGGATTTGTGGCCTTAATGGGTCTAGCCGGTTTGGCTTTTTCACTGGCTCCGGCAGTCAAAGATGCATTCAAGGCAGGAATGGCAGAAAAAAGAAGACATCAGCCGGCTATAGAGGTTGTTCAGGCAGCGGCAAAGGCGTTTGTCCGGCCGAAGGAATTTGATGTGGTGGAGTGAGTAATAAATATGGAGGTATAACTCGCGGATTTACAGTGAATTAATCGGTGGTTGGGAAGAAATTGCTTTCTTCCTCTGGATCTAGAGTTTTACCAACATTGGTTGCAGCGGCAGCAGAAACCGCTTGTGTTGCTTGTTCAGATTGAGCAGTAATTGCCTTGAGTATTTCTTGTGCGGCAGCTTGGCTTTCTTTAGAAAAATTGTATTTTCTCGCTTTAGCTAAGAAATCTGTTAACATTTTATCCCAATAATCTTGATGCATTTGTGTGGCCGTTAAAGCGACTTCATCAACAGTGTCTAAGACGTGCATAATTCTTAGGAATTCGTGTTTAATAATATTAGCTTGGCTATGTTCCATTCGCAACAAGGTTAATGCGCTTAAACCGATTACTTGTGGTGTTAAAGCTAGGCCAAAAAATTCAGCGGCAGTCATGGTTTTTCTGTATTCTCCAGCGACCTGCTCGGCATTGCTAATGCCTAATTTTTTAACCAAAGCATATAATTCCGGCATTTTAGTAGTCCGATTTACAGCCATATTTATTATTTTGGCATTGCCAGCCCATTCAATATAAGCCGGATTATCAGGGTCAACATCGTTTAAGGTTTGATTTAATGAAGAGACAAGGCCAATGTAGGTTAGAGGCGAACCATAAGGATGAGGAGCGTCTTCGAAACCTAAGATATTAGCCATAATTCCGGTAGAAATTGCAGCAGCCTGAGGGTGGGGATTTCCGTCTTTATCCACAATATTTATTATTCGAGCTAAACCTAGGGCAAATTCTCCTGGATAAGAAGTTAAAAGACGGCTAACAGCGCCAACGTAGCGCATCCGATCAATATATGGGCCAATAATTCCTTCGGTATCTTTATCGGCTTTGGGTGCCATAAGCATGGCTTGATAGATAATTTTTGGATCAATAGTGGCGGCTTTGCCAGTGGCTTGAAAAATTTTAGCAGAAACAAGCTCAGCAAAGTCTTTTAGGCTTCTTAAAGCCGGATGAAAAACCTGTTCATTAATTTGATTAGGATCTTCACGCAAGGCTCCGTTTTCATCAAACTTAATCGAGGTTTGGCCAAGAGGATAACTAAGCGAAGTTTCCATTAATGCACTTGTTTGAGAGACGTATCTTAAATTGAATTCTAAATCTAAATCCGGCATTAACATCCCAGCTGTTTCAAGGGGTAAATCCGCCATTCTTTTGTCATGCAATATCTTTAAGGTTGAGCTTTCGTCACCGGCGGTAAAGGTAATGTTGCCGATTGGCCAATAACCGCCTGTATCCCGAGTCAATTGCTTATTTCTGATTTGAACTAGACTAACAGGATCAAGTTGAATTTTTTTAGAATCAGGTTTAGGTGCAGAAGGAGTAGGAATTATTCTTTCACCTTTGCTCTTTTGTTTTCCTGGAGGTAATTGTGGTCGGCGGCGATATCCCCCTGTTTTTAGAAAATTATCTGTAGCTTCTTGAACTCTTTGAATAGAAGAATCTAATCCTGTGAATTGAGTAACAGGAACAGTGATGGTTACTTCTAATCCTTCAGTATCTTTTACGCTAATATCAGGATGAAGGTTCATTGCTAAACTTTTGGCTAAAAAACGATGTTTTATCCCAGTTAAAGCTTCACCAATCAAACCATAAGCAATAGAAGTAGTTTTTAAAACACTTTTGCCGAAAGGAGTGGAATAGAGAGGAATTGTTCGAGTCTTTTTTATTGGATGGGGAACAATTGGAGCAGAATCAGGAAACGAAGAAGTATCTTTTCTAGCTTTACTGTTATCAACAACATTAGTCGAAAATTGTATTGTAGGTTGACTACCCTCTTGCTTTAGAGACATAAATTATTGAGGGCAGGGGAATGCAAATTTTGACTGATAGTACTATATTACAGGATGCTTGTCAAATATGGTATCATACCGGGTAATTATGGAAAGAGAAGCTTATATAGAAATTCCAGTACCGATACCACTGGAAAGATACGAGCAGACAAATAGTAATTTAAGGGAATTATTGGCAACCGGCGGCGGTTATTTATTAGACGCGTATCAAGAGGTGCAGGAGAAATTGCATGGGATTCAAATTGACAGCTCTTTTTTTATTTCGGTGTGGCCGGATGCCCGCCGAGGCGAGAGAGCATTTCTTCGGCAAATCCCGGAATATTTGTTGGAACAAGAGTATTGTAATTATTTTCCTTGGATAACAACGGGATTAGTATTAGAGAGAGGCTGGACGAATACGCAAGATATTAATCAAGCAACAATAACCTTTGGCCAATATCCGGTTGTTAAGGTGCAACGCGAAGGTTGGTTTTATCCTGTAACTAGGTTTGAGGTTGAATATCCGCTGGTTGTTAGTTTGCCTAAAAGAGAAGTGCTGGAGCCGATTTGGAATAAGTTTTATTGTTCTAAGGGGGAAAGTTGTGGATTATCTCATACCGATAGAGTTTACCGGACAGGATTTCAAAGATTTAGCGAATTGTTTTCGCAGGATGTTTTTCCTGGAGATCAATATCCACAGGCAACGGTACTTGATCCAAAATGGAATAATAATAAGGATAAATTATTCGAGATGCTGGTGCCTTGTTTGGCGGCAGTAGTTGGACAAACATTTACTCAAAGTGTGGATTGGGGATATAGAGAAGTTAATAGGGGAGATGAAAGAAGATTAGGATTATCTAAAAAGTATACATTAAAAGGTTTCCAGCAATTGGTTGAACAAATAAGGCAAGATAAGCGAGCGCAAAGTAACCCGGATGTTATTGGGATTTTCTTAGAGAGTTGAAATTACAGGCCAAACAGATTGTCAAGAGAAGCAGGCCCTGCTGGAGGGTGAAAAAGTAGTGGTCAAAGAGGCCGAGAAATAAAATTATCCAATAAGGTCCAACCTGGCTGCGCCAGAACGGACTTTTAAAGAAAAGATAAACAAAGCCGGCTAGGCCGATCAGGCCGGTTTCAGCAAAGATGAGGAGGAAGAGATTATGAACTGGTTGGAGAAAGCGAACAGCCCCCGGCACATAGCCGTATTGGTCCATCACCGCGGTAAAATTATTTAAACCGACTCCGGTTAAAGGCCGCTTGGAAATCATTTTAACGCTAATAGCCGCTAACTGAGAGCGGCGGGAGAAAGAGGATTCCGGCGCCAAAAAGGAAAAACGCAGGGATAAAGATAAAACAATGATAATTAAC
>JAZDKF010000028.1:0-5764 GCA_043803225.1 Candidatus Beckwithbacteria bacterium | reverse complement strand
AGCCAAGGCAGGAAACCTAAAGCAATGCCTGACCAAGCGAGAATTAGTTTTTTAAGCTGGTGTCTTTTTATCAGTAAAAGTTGGGCCGGGAAAATAAAGATTGTCAGGTAATGGCTATAGATTGCAATTAGAGAAAAGATGGCATACCAGAACCAACGTTTCTTCAGCAAAAACCAAAAAGAGGCAGTCACGGCTAAAGCCGCCAAGCTGTACATTCTGGCTTCCTGGGAATAATAAAGATGCAAACCTGAAGTTGCCAGCAACAAAGCCGGCCAAATTTTTCTTTGACTAAGTTTATAAACCAACCAAATAGTTAACAGGCCAAAAATAACCGAGGGCAAACGCAGAGCAATTTCCGAATAACCGAAAATCCGATTGAAAAAGAAGTTGATTAAATAACTTAAAGGCGGATTAAAATCTCCAGGCAGATAAACGGTTAACATTTGTTTTAAACTAAAATAAGCAGTAGCTTTAAATTGAAAGGCTTCATCCAGCCATAAAGACTGATTCAAATTGATTAAGCGTAAGGATAAACCTAATAATAAGATCCAAAACATAGTTTTTCTAAAGCCCCCAGCATGATACCCAAATCATAGACAAGTTTAAAAATAATAAAAGGCGGGAAAAGAAATCTAAAACTTTTTAATAAGCCAATAATTATCGAAAAGCCGGCATTGGCCTTAAAAACGGTAATTAAAATACCGATTTTGCCTAACTTATACTCGCGTTTGCCAATCCAGCGCGCTTGGCGAAAAACTGTTAACAGCGTGTTGGGATTATGATGATAAAATTTAGCAGTGGTGATTTTCGGCTCCACCCCTAATTTACTGCCTAAGCTCCAATCATCAGTATAGCCGATTGAGTCAAAACCATTAACCCGGATAAATTCTGATTTTAAAATAGAGCGAAAAACTTTTTTCTGGCCTTTTTGGTCACTAACCATTTTGGCGTCAGGCCGGTTTTGATTATAGTTCCAGCATCTGGCCCAGACATTCTGCCAGTTTTTTACCCACTCATTTCCAGACCAAGAACCAACTGCCAAGCGATTCATTAAAGGCAGAGTCAGTTGTTTTAAAAAACCCTGATCAAACTCCATATCAGCATCCACAAAAACTAAGATCTCCCCTTCTGCCTGATTGGCGCCGAGATTTCTGGCTTGAGCCGGACCTTGATGGGATTGTTTAATCAACTTAATTTTAGGCAGAGTTTTTTGGAGTTTGGTGACTTTATCAACCGTAGTATCGGTGGAACCATCGTCAACCACAATAATTTCCAGTACTTTTAATGTTTGGTTAAATAAACTATTAAGACAGTTCGTGATGGTAAGAGCTTCGTTGTAAGCAGGAATAATAACACTGACTGACATAGTTTATTTTAGCTGATAATAATTAAACTCTTTGAAAGAAGTGATTTTCATTGATTGGGTGGCAAAAATTGCATCAATAGAACCGTCTTCAAGCCGATGAGTTAAAACTGTAAATACGTGCTTAGGCTGGGTTTTAAGTTCCCTAAACTGTTCTAAACCGTCGGTCCCATATCCAAAATAATAAACTATTCTGTCAGCGTAATAGTTAATAAAAACTTCATGATGATTAGCATAATTAATGGAAAAAACTGCGGCTGGCTCTTTTTCCGGAACAAGTTGATTGATGATTTTTCCTAGTTCATAGCCAGTTTGATGCATATTGCTGTTCTGGTGCGCTTGAAAAAAATCCAGTCTTTCTGTAGCCGCAAAGATAAATATTAAAATTAGGATGGGTAAAACCAGTTTAGGTAAAGATGCTTGAAGCTGATTAATCAACCAGGCAAAACTTAAACTGAAAAACGGCAAAAAGAAAATATTAAAATAGTCATGAATAAAAACCATGTTGGAAAAAATCAAGGCATAAGCTAATCCAAAAAGTGCCAAAGTGACAATGATACTTGAGGCTAATGATAATTTCTTGTTCTTAAATATACTTAAACAAAAAATAAGGGCGCTGAACAACAAAATCCGGGTGTAATAAACAGTCAGGATGCGGGCTTCTTGAATCAAATATTTTCCCCAAGTAAAACCATTGGTGACGGATAAGTTTAGCCGAAAAATTAAAGCTTTGATTAAGCCACCGCCAAACCAATCACCGGTTAGCAGATAAGTATGGATTAAATGTAAGCCAAAGCTTAAAATTAAACTTAAATTAACCACTGCCACTGACCGCCAGTGCTGACGATAATAAATAAAAGCATGCAGGGTTAAGAGCGGATAAAGCAAATAACCCGGCCAGCTTATAAAAGCATTAATAAAAGCCGATAGACACAAGACTCTTAACCAATATTTGCTGGGCTCGCGGATATATTTTAAATAAAAGTAGACTGATAAAAGAGAACAAAAAACAACCAATGGTTCATGAACCGGTAACTTACCAAAATATCTAAGCATTGGCGTAACAGCAATAATGCTGGTAGCCAAACTAGCCAATGGAGAAAATCTAAGTTGACGGGCAATTTTAAATAATAAAATTAAGATCCCCAGGGAGAAAATCAGAGGAACTAACCGGCCGGCCCATTCATGATAACCAAACAATTTATAACTGCCGGCTAAAAGAAGGGGGAAAGTTGATGGATAGTGCGTTTGAAAGTTAAACTCAGTTTGACTAACTGGGCCGCTATTGGTTACCTGGCCCAGTTTGGTCGCCGCCAGACCGTATTTTAGATAATTTCTGGCCATAATAGAATAATAAACGCTATTAAAGTCATGGTGGCCGTAAAAAGGTTTATTGAGATTTTGGATGAAAAAAAACAGCCCTAAAATTAAAATAATCAAATAATATTTTAAGTTATTTTTCATGATTTACAGTATATTCTATTTTTCTATCCCCATAAAATTCAATAAATAAGTTTTGCGACTCGATAAAATCTTTTGACTTAACAACGGTAGATGTCTCACCCGGTAAAGTGGTTTGTTGGATATAGGTACCTAACTCATAGCCGGGCTTAAAGCCGGCTGATTGATTTAACCCTAAATAAAACTGGTTTCTTTCCCAAAACAGCAAAAAGGCTAATATCACTAAGGTAATAGCGGTAAAAACTTGATGCTGGCTAAATCGGTTAATCAGGGCGGTTAAACTCAAGGCTAAAAATGGCCATAAAAACAGATTAAAGTACTCATGCACAAAGACCACATTGGAAAAAATAAGCGGATAGCTTAAGCCCCAAAAAAGAAAAACCAGCAGAATGGATTCTAAAGAAGTAAGTTTTATCTTTTTAATAATTGAGCGGAGAATAAAAAGAAGGTTGAAGCTGCTTAAGCTAAGCAAGGCAAGAGTGTAATAAATAGTCAGGATGCGGGCTTGTTTAATAATATAAGCAATCAATGAAAATTGGCCGGGCAGTTCTGGTTCAACCCGGTTTAGAGCCGGAAACAGCCCGAGCCGGAGCAACAGGGCATCAACTAAACCACCGCCTACCAAAGAGCCGGTTAATAAGTAGGTATGAAGCAAATGAAGAGTAAAAGTAGCCAGTAATAAGAAGCAGGCTTTGATAGCCAGGCGGCGGTTAAGGAAAAAAAGCAAAGGATAAAGAAAATAACCAGCCCAGCCGGATAAACCATTAGCCAAAACGCTTAGATAAAAAATAAGTTTCCGGTTGGTTAAATAACAATAGACCGACAAACAGGACAAAAAGATTATTAAGGCTTCTTGAGACGGCATTTTGGCAAAGTAACGGATCATAGGAGCCAACATGACCAGACCAGAGGCAAAACTAGCCAGTTTAGAGCGGGTTAGATGCAAGCTAATTAAATACATAAAAGTAAAAGCGGCTAAAGTCAGACTGACTGGCAGTAACCGGGCAACTAAGTCAGTTTGTCCTAATAACCGATAGGTAAGGGCTAGAAGAATCGGAAATAACGGCGGATAATGGGTGTAGTAGTTTAGAGACTCGTTAACTAAGGGTTTAAAGTTGGTGACTTGGCCTAACTTGGTTTTTAAAAAGCCCAAATTAAGATAGTTTTTGGCAATATTGCCATAATAAACTCCATTCCAGTCATGATGACCGTAAAAAGGTTTATTAAGGTTATGAGTTAAGACAATACTGCCTATAAAAAGTAAAATTAGCCAAGGCTTTGCCACTTTCATGAGCGTGAATGAGAGTGAAAGGCCAAGCAGGCCAGCCAGGAGTTAATAATTATATAGGTTAAAGTCAGAGCCCAAGCAGCACCGCTGGCGTCGAGGATGGGAATTAAGATTAAATTTAAGGAGACGAGTAAAATTAACTGGACTAGGTTGACGATAAAAAATGTTTTGATTTGATTGACTGAATAGATAAGATGAGCCACAAAGGGAGCACCGGTAATAAAAAAGGCAAAACCAATTGTCAATATTCTGGCCGGGGCGATGGCGGGAAGGTAGCTGGTACCAAAGATTAATTTAATTAACAGGGGAAATAAAGGAATTAAAAGTAAAACTAAAAAGGCTAAACCCAGAGATAACTTAGTGGCCTTAAATAAATAGGTTTTGGTTAAATTTTTTTGGGCAAAGGAGGCAAACCGGGGAGCAAAGACTAAAGACAAAGCAGCGGCCAGCTGGAGAATGGGCATAAAGAAACGGAAGGCGGCTTGATAAATGCCGGCGCTAACCGGGCCGGCTAACTTTAATAAAATAACTGAATCAATCCGGCCATGAATAGCGGCAACAATATAACCCAAAGTAAGCCATTTTTGGAAATGGAAAAAAGTCGATTTAGTCTGAATAGAAATATCGGCTTTTAAAAACTTAAAAGAGATAAAGTTTAAACCTATAATTAAGCCGGCAAAAGCGGCCAGTAAATAGGCCAACAAACTGGTAACTACAGTTAACTTAAAGTAAAAGAAGAAAATTATCAGGGCTAGAAGCCGTAAAAAACTGATAGAAACATCAATAATAACGTCTTTAAAAAACTTTCTTTCTGACTGTAAGATTGACCGGGGAAAACGGAAAAGAAAAGTAGTGATAATTATGAGAGAGGCTAAAAGCAGAGGGGATTTCAGGCTGGGATAGAGCCAGTTAGCCAAAGGCCGGCTGAGAAGGGCAAAACCAATAGTTAAGATGAGACCTAAAAAGAGTTTAAGCAAAAAGCCGTACTTAATTAAACTGTCCTTTTGATCAGATGTTTTGGAGGCAAATTTAACGATTGCGTTGTTAATGGCCAAGTCAGTGGAGTCAATTAAAATAGTGATAATGGCCCAGCTAGTAATATACAAACCATAATCAGCCGGGCCTAAGATCCGGGCAACTAAAAAGATGCTGACCACGGAAAAAAGTGTACTTAAACCATTGCCAAGAGTAACAATGGCGGTATCTTTAAGGGTTTGCGGAAGAGATTTACTCATGAACTTTAAGCAGTTTTGGCGATAATGAGAATGCCAAGAATAATCACGCCTAAACCGACCCAACGAAGACTGGGAACCGGTTCTTTAAGGATAAATTTGGACATTAAGACGGTGACGACATAGGAAAAAGCAACTAAAGGATAAACAAAGGAAAGTTTTTCTTTGGATAAAACTATCAGCCATAAGATTAAACTGGCGCCATAGAAGAAAAGACCCAAAATTACCGTGGAGTTTAAAAAGGTTTTCATCAGGTTAAATGACCCGAGCTTATTCATGCCGATTTTAAGGATTAACTGGCCAACAGCGGCTAAAATGATGGGAATAAAAATTAAGACAAATCTCATCTAGTGTGATAGTATCATAATATATATGAGTAAACTAGCCTTAGTAACCGGCGGCGCCGGCTTTATCGGTTCA
>JAZDKF010000027.1:0-104720 GCA_043803225.1 Candidatus Beckwithbacteria bacterium | reverse complement strand
CCCTTGCCCGCATAATAGCCTATCACCACTGCATCAATCGTATCCACCAACTCCCCTTCCGTGGCTTTCTTCAACTTCACCCAGTTAAAATTTCTCGCCCCGGCCTGATAAGCAGTGGTTAATTTTTTGCACATCACTCCTTCCAACCCCATCTTTAAATACTTAATCATCAGTTCTCTTAATCTTTTCGCGTCGGAAATAATCTCTTGCTCGGCTAACTCTAGGCCCTCTTTCACTCCGCTCATGACTTTTTCTAACATCTTTCGTCTTTCCCGAAAAGTTTTTCCCATCACCATCTCTCCGTCCAAAAACAAAATATCATACACAAACACCTTAACCGGCACCTCCTCGGCTTTTAACGCGACTCCGTGTTTCCTTTTTCTCTGCACTGTTTCTTGAAAACCCAACAACTTCCCGGTTTTCGGATCATAAGCCACGGCTTCACCGTCCAAAATCACGCTTTTAACCGGCAGCTCCGCCACTGCTTTGGCAATCTCCGGAAACATCGCCGTGGTATTATCCAAATTCCTCGAAAAAATCCGCACTAAATATTTCTCTTCTTCAAATAAACTTTTCGTTTTTCGTTTTTCGTTTTTCGTTTTATCATAATGAATCTGGACCCGCAAACCATCCCACTTGCCCTCCACCCCAAACACCTCTAACTTTTCCACAATCTTGGCCGCGCTGGGTAGTCTTTCCGACTTGGCCGGTCTGATCGGCACCCCGATCTTTGCTCTAATGCCGCTAATTCCTGGTAAACCTGATTCCTTAAATACTTTGGCAATCTCCCCAATATCCGCGCAGACATTAAACGCCCTTTCCAACTCCGGCCGTAAACTTTTATCCCCCTTAGCCATCCAGGACAAAGCATCCAAAATCGTCATATCCGAAAAACCTAATCTTAAATTATTAATCGGAATTCTCACCGCATATCCGGAAGACAAACTATCCAGATCATTAAGGAGCTTGGCCATGTTATTTACTTTTCTGTCCTGGCTACCCAAACCCTCATCCATCGCAATATCCAGTAATCGTTTATAAACTTGGGCCACGGTTAAATTAGCGTCCTGGCCCGGCTGGGCCAAATTGGCCACTACCTCACCGAAATTCCCGGTTTTTTTATACTCTTCAGTGGTTGTTTTCAGCTTGGTTTTGTAAGCCGCGCTCACTACTCTCAGCATCATTTTCTCCGCCAAATTAAACTCGACTCCCTCAAACTTCGGCCGCATCATCCCCAGAGACAAATACACCGCCAAATCAATCTCCTCCACACTAACTTCTTTAAACAACTCTGCCAGCAGCCCGGTCATCTCCAGCCGCGACGCCGTCTTCTCTATTTTTTGAAAATACTCGGCTAACCGTTTAAACTTCATAATTACCACCTTACTTCTTCATCACATAATACGCATTCTTGGTAACGCCGCGTTTTTTCACCACGCCCTTTTTAATCAAGTCATTAATATCCCGCAAAATCGTATCATCGGAAACATCCGGCATTACTTCCCTGGCGTCTCTGATAATCAACTTCTCTTTTTCCGTTAAATACTCAATCAGCTTAATCTGCCTTTCCGATAAGGCAATCTGCCGGCCCAAGCGGTCGCGCCAGCGAAAATCTATCGACAAACTTCGCACCCGCTCCTTAATTTTAGAAAGCTCTATGGCTAACGCTTTCGTAAAAAACTCCAGCCAAAAAGTCAGATCTCCATTCTTTTTTTCTACTGACTGCAGGCCTAAATAATACTCTTCGGCATTCTTATCAAAAAATTCTTCCAAAGAAAAAAACCGCTTGACATCATAGCCTTCCCGGTACAAAACCAAAATCGCCATCGCTCTGGCCACCCGGCCGTTTCCGTCCACAAACGGATGGATTCTCGCCAGCTCATAATGAGTAATTCCTGCCCTCAGAATCGGATGAATATCCCGTCCCTCATCACTATTTAACCAGTCAAAAAACTCCTCAATTTGCATCTTTACCTCCACCGGCAGCGGCGGCCTGAAACTTACTTCCCCGGTCTGGCTGTTCTTAATTACCACCCGGGTTTGACGGTAATCGCCCTGGTTTTCCTTGTCCAAAATTCTCTCCGTGGTTAATTTATGGATCTGCTTTAGCCAGCTTTCGCTGTAAGCCGCGGTTCCGCCCGGACCCTCCACGTTATATCTCTCCCCCAGCTTATCAATATAATCTAAAACATTCCGGTAATTAATCACTTCCTGGATATCCCGGTCTCTGGCCAGCACTTCTTCCCCGGCCATGACCCGTTCGGTTTGGGAATAGTTTAGTTCATTGCCTTCTATCCTGGTGCCGAAATGAACTGTTCGCACTTTCGCTTCTTCCTGAAACTTCGCTTCCCAGGCCGGCACCATGACTGCATAATCAATTACCTCTTTAGCTCCCTCGATCTGGCCGATCTGTTTTAAAATCGCATTGGAAACAATAAACTTGGGTTTAAACATACATTTTCCGCATTAATTATCGCACCTTTTGCGGTAAAAATCTACTCCCAAAGTAAGTGCGCCTGGTTTTCCCTGATTGTCGCTTTAGACACCAGCACAAACCGGCTTTTGGCTCTAAACTCCTTTAAATTATTCGCTCCCACGTAAGACATCGCGCTTCTCAGGCCCGCCGCCAAGTCATAAATCACGTGTTCGGCCGAACCTTTCACTTCTACCATGGTATATACCCCTTCCGCCGCCCTGAACTCCCCCAGTTTCACCCCATTGTCTTTCATATAATCAGCCGAGGCCTGACCTCTGGCTTTTTTCTTGCCCCCGATCACCTCACCCGGCGTTTCTTCTGTTCCGGCCAGAAGCGACCCGATCATGACGAAATCCGCTCCCGCCGCAATTGCCTTACTCATATCTGCCGGCTTCCTAATCCCGCCGTCAGCAATGATCTGCAATCCGCTCTCAACAGTCTCTAACACTGCCGCCAGCTGCGGTACTCCGGTTCCGGCTACCAGCCGGGTAATGCACAAACCTCCCGGCCCCACCCCGACTCTGGCAATCTTTAATCCTGCCTTTTTATATGCTTCCGCCTGCTGAAAACTGGCAATATTGCCGGTAATCACCGTTAATTTCAGCTTAATTTGCCCTTCTGCGGCTGCTTCGGCTACCCGTTTCATTCCCCCATGAGCCACGTCTAAAAGGATTACTTTGGCTCCGGCCTTTTTAAATAATTTCGCTTGATTGAAAAAGTCTCTAAGTCCCACCGCATAAACCGCTTTGATTTTTTCCTTGGTTAACCGCTTGCAAATCTCTAAATTGGTTTTTAAGTCTCCCCTTGGCAGCGTCCCGATTCCACCTAATTTATCCATCAGCCGGATCATTCTTTCCCCGCAAATCGTATCCATCGGCGCCACGATAATCGGCTTAGTTAATTTATATGGCCCTAACTTAACCGAAATATCCGGCAAAATTCTTGAAGCCACTTCCGTATTCGGCTGCGGCACCAGCAACACATCATCATAAGTAATCTCGCACGGATTAGCCCCAGTTATCTCCGGCCAAACTTCTTCCCGCCCCAAAGCTTTATAGAAAATTTTGCTCATTTAAACTCTCCTTACCTCTTAATAATTTGATCTCTTTCCGGCCCCACCCCGATCAAACTTACCGGCATACCGGATAAAGCTTCCATTCTCTTTATATAATGTTGCGCCCCGCGTGGCAAATCCAAAAATCTCCTGATCTTGCCAATATCTTCCTGCCAGCCCGCTATCGTTTCATAAACCACCTTTGCCTTTTTTAGCTTTTCCAAATCCGGATTAAACAGCTTCACTTTTTCTTTACCGATAATATAAGCCGTGGCCATTTTTACTTGTTTTAAACCGGTAAGCACATCCAGCTTGGTCACCATCAAACTATCCAAACCATTAATTAAACCTGAATATCTGACCACAGTTAAGTCCAGCCAACCGCAGCGCCTGGGCCTGCCGGTAGTCGTTCCAAATTCATGACCCACTTCTCGAAGCCGGCTCCCGGTTTTATCATTTAACTCCGTCGGAAACGGTCCGGCGCCAACTCTAGTTGCATACGCTTTCACCACTCCATAAACTTTTAAATCCCTCGGTCTGAAACCGGTTCCGGTGTAAATCCCGCCCAAACTGCAGCTGGACGAAGTTACAAACGGATAAGTCCCATGGTTTATATCCAACAAAGTCGCCTGGGCGCCTTCAAACACTAAACCTCTACCTTGTTTGCTTAACTGATCTAAAATCACGCTCACTTCCCCAATTTCCACTCGTTTATTCGCCTTAATTTTAGTTAATATTTTCCCGTAATTTTCTGTTATTGCCTGGCCGCTCTGCCTTAAATTTCCTCCCATCAGCTTAATCAGCTTTTTATTCCATTTTAATTCCGTTTCCACTCTTTCCTTAAACCTGACTTTATTATCCGTGTCCATTAATCGAATCCCCCTTCTCCCCACCATGTCTTCATATACCGGACCGATCCCCCGACCGGTAGTGCCGATCGCTCCGCCGCTGATTCCGTCTCTGATTTTATGCCACGGCATGATCAAATTCGCTTTACTGGAAATTACAATTCTGGCATGTTTATTCCCCACCCGCTCTTCTAATTTTTCAATTTCTCCCAGTAATACTTCCGGATCAATCACCACCCCGCTGCCAATCACACACAACTTGTCTTTATATAAAATCCCTGACGGCAGTAAATGAAAAGCATGTTTTTCGCCCCCAACCACGACTGTATGTCCGGCATTATTTCCGCCCTGGCAGCGCACCACGGCTCCGACTGTTTTTTTCCCGGCTAAAAAGTCAACAATCTTGCCTTTGCCTTCATCGCCCCACTGAGCCCCGATTACTGCCTGGTTCATTTCAATCTCCTGATGGTACTTTCCGTAATCTTGACTGCTAAACCAATATAATCTTCAACTTGAAATCCTTTAACCGGCTTTAGGGAGCGAATGCTCTCTTTAACTTTCTCATAACCTCGTACGTCTCCCTGGGCACGCCGCTTTAACTGTTCTAACTCACTCAGCATTTCCGGATGATTTTCTAGTTCTTGTTTTAAAACTTCTTTGTTCGGTTCAATCTTATCCAAACCAGCCAGTAAACTCTTTCTGGCTAACCACCCATACCCGAACGCCACGCCTAAATTCCGCTTGACTGTGCTGTCAGACAAATCTCTTTGTAATCTGGAAACCGTTAGCTTATTGCTCATCATATTAAACAAACTGTTACTAAGTTGCAAATTTCCTTCCGCATTTTCAAAGTCAATCGGATTCACCTTGTGCGGCATGGTTGACGACCCGACTTCCTTCTTTATCGCTTTCTGTTTAAAATAATCTAAAGCAATATATAGCCAGCAGTCCCTGGCTAAATCCAGCCAGACATTATTTGCGCCTCTGGCTAAATCCAGCATCAACGCCAGCCGGTCCCCCGGCTCGACTTGCGTCGTGGCCATCGACCAATTAAGTCCCAATCCTTCCACCAGATCACAGCTGAATTTCAACCAATCTTTGCCCGGATACAACTTCACTTGCGCATTAAAGTTTCCTACCGCTCCGTTTAACTTCCCGCCCAGTTTTAGCTCTTTTAATTGTTCCAGCCAAAAATCTGCCCTGAAGCCAAATACTGCCAGTTCTTTCCCCATTGTTGTCGGTACTGCCAGCTGGCCATGGGTTCTTGCCGGCATGGCTGTCCCCTTGTATTTCTCCGCCAGTTCTAATATTTTCCCCTGCAGCTGTTTTTCTAATTTTAACCACTGCTCATTCTTAAACCGAGTTAAAATCAATCCATAACTTAAGTTATTCACATCTTCGCTGGTCAAGCCCCAATGCACCCAGGTTGACAGTTTCGTTAATTTCAGTTTTTCCAAATTCTCCCGGATAAAATACTCCACTGCCTTAACATCATGTTTTATCTTTACTTCAATCTCTTTTACTCTAATGAAATCTTTACTTGCTAGCTGCTTTCCCCAGCTTATCAACCGCTTTTTCTCTTCGCTTGTCAATCTCACCGTTTTCAAAAACCCCACCAGTTTAATTAAATAAACCAGTTCCACTTTCACCCGGGTTTTATTCAACGCCTCTTCAGAAAAATACTCTTCCAGTTCTTTAAGTTTATCTTTATATCTGCCGTCTAATGGACAAATCATCAATTCAGATTATATCACTCCCTTAGCTCATCAGCGACAATGCCATCACGCTGATAATAATTATTCCGGCACCGATTTTTTGTCTCAAACTGGTTTTTTCCTTTAACCACCATGCCGCCAGTACCAAAATCATCGGCGTGGACAGATTAACCACCGGCATAATTAAACTCACCGCTCCTATCCCTAAAGCCAGGAAAAATGCCACGCTCCCCACATTAAACAATCCGGTCCCGATCAAGCCGCTTCTCCCGCTTTTTAAAACCAAATTCTTAATCCTACCCCATTGTTTTTCTACGGTTAAAAATAACACTGCAATCAATATCTGCCAGACCGCAATCATCAAACTGTAAGACATGGAATTTGATCTTTCGATTGCAAACTTGCTGATAAAATTAATAAATCCTGCTAACAATCCGTAACCGGCTCCCCACCAAACCCAAACACCAGGTTTGAGTTTTCCTGAATAACTCATAATCATTACTCCCAATATCACCGTTATCACCAATCCCCACTGCCATAAACTTAAACTTTCTCCCAAAAAACTCACCGCTAAAACCGCTGTTACCAACGGGTTTATCGCTCCCAGCGCCAACACCAAGCTGGCATCGGCTTTAGACAAAGCGGTTAAAACATAAATAAAGCTTATTGGCGGCAAAATAGCAATTCCCAGTGCCAGCCAGTCAAACTGCCAGCCCTTAAAAATTAAATAATAAATTGTCCATAAAATTAAAAAGAAAACCGCGCTGCTGAAATACACCAGGCTTTTGGGAAAACTCCCCACGCTTTTCTTAATCAGCACATTTCCCATTGCCCAAAACACTGCTGTCACTAACGCCAAAATCAACCACATAATGTTTTTATCTCTTCTAATATTTCCGGAAACTCTTTGTCAAACGGATGATCAATAAAAGTTTTATTCAAAGTATCGTACGGTTCTTCCCCGATAAAGCCGTCAAACGGCGCCGCTAAAATTGCCGCTTTTATCGGACTGGTTCTTCTCTCCAGTAATCTCAAGAAAAATCCCGGCCCCTCTGGTGTCGGAAATCTCGGCACCAACACCTCTAATCCTAAACCTTTTAACTCTCTCTCTAGCCACGGAAACCAGTTAGCCTCCGGACTACCCATTGTTCCATGGAAAATAAAGACATTCATGCTTTTTTAAATATTTTACTCCTATTCAACCACAATTTGCCTTTTTTAGTCGCCAGCACCAACTGGAAATATTCTCTGTTCATCAGTCCCAATTTCAACATGGGTAAAAAACTCATCGTCTGGCTGGCATGCGCTTCAATTGCTGCCGCTTTTTGTTTAACCACTGATCTAATATCTACCACATGGGTAACCGGCAATTTTTTCTGGTACACATACGGCCACTTGATTTTTATTCCCGGCGGATGAAATAAAGAAAATAATAACACTTGAGTTTTATGCTTTGCTTTTTGTACTGCCCGCAAAGCCGCAATTGACACTCCCACATGGTCTAAATGAAAGTACCAGCCCGAATGATCAAAGGTCATCACTATCTTTGGCTGATATTTTTCAATTGCCTCGATGAAGGCCAGTTCCAACTCACCCCAAACCAGTTTATTATTTATCTCTCCGTCTTTATAATTTAAAATCTCGAATTTGCTCACTCCCAGAATTTCGCAAGAGTTTTTAAACTCTACCGTACGACCTGGCTGGTCGCCTCTTGTCGCCAATACCAACACCACTTCCTCTCCCTGATCAGCTAATAACCTAATAGTTCCCCCGGCGGCGACTGCTTCATCATCCGGATGCGCCAGGAAAAATAAATATTTCATATCATTCACCTAATTTATACTAAATTTGGTGAATTACCAAATAAAAAAGTATTACAGCATCTCCCCCATCACCCTCGGAATCTCTTTAACTAAATCACTCGCATTAAAATACGGCCCGACTAATACATATAACCTGTCTCCGGCTAAACCATTTAAGTAAATCCCGCAGCTGGCAGCTAAAAATGCTTTGTTTTTACAATACAGCGCCGCAATCAGCCCGGCCAGTACATCTCCGGTTCCGCCCTTAGTCATCCCCTCATTTCCGGTTCGATTAATTAAACACTTGTTTGCATCACAAATTACATCTTCCCTGCCTTTTAAAACAATGGTACAACCATATTTTTGCGCTGCTGTCTCAATTTTCTCCTGCCCGAATAATAACTTATACTCCTGATGGTGCGGGGTAATAATCATGTTTTTATTTAGCAATTTTTTATCCATCATCTGTAAAGCTCCGCCGTCAATCACCCATTTTTTGCCCTTAAATTTTTTCAGTAAATAATTAGTTTTGTCTGCAGTTTCTTTTGTTCTCTCCATTCCCGGACCAATTAAAATACAGTCTGCCTCCGCCACATACTCATCTAACTTTCCTTGCGGCACAATGATTCCGTTTTGAAATCTTTCCTTTTGCTTTCTGATAATTTGCTCATTCACCGCTACGCTCGAATAAAACACTATATCGACAATTCTTGACGCCGCTTCCAAAGCCCACATGCTGGCGCTATGGAATAGCTCAGATCCGCCGATAATCAACAGTTTCCCATTCTCCCCTTTATGGCTGTCTTTTCCCGGCCGGTATAACTGTTTCAATGTTTTTGGATCAAACTGTTTCATCTAAGATTTTTCTGATTAATTTTACGCCCTCTGCCACATTAGTAAAATGTACTGTCCTAAACCCCAACTTTTCCGCCGCTTGGGTATTCTTTTCATCATCGTCAATAAACAAACATTCTTCTGACTTTAATTTCAGCCGATCAAGTAAAATTTGAAAAATTCTTTCATCCGGCTTTATAACATGCTCTTCAGACGAATCGACAATTACTTCAAAATTCTCCCTCAACTTACCTTCTTTCCACTCATCCCACAAACCGATTTTGGCATTAGTCAAAATCGCTAGTTTAAATTTTCCCTTCAACTCCTCCACTAACTTGTAAGTCGGTTCAATCCGCTTATAGCCTAAAACAAATCTTTTCCGCCAATCTTTGGCTTTTTCCGCCACCCCTAAGTCAGAACTTAACTTTTCAAAAAACTCATCCAGAGAAATTCTCCCTAAATCCGAACCAGTTACCGGATCTAAAGACAGCTTAGTAAATACCTCTAAAAACCTACCGGCTTCTATTCCGGATTCTTTGGCAAACTTCCGGCAAATTTCTTTCCACTCGCACAGCACTCCGCCGATATCAAACACCACTGCTTTAATCATAACTCTGATCTTATCATGCTCCGAACATCTCCGCCAAACCCATTAGATCAATAATAATCGGCATCAATTGTGATCCTTTTATATGCCCCAGCCTGCCTTTAGCACACTCCCTTTCATTAAAATGTTCTACCTCGTCGTCTCTTACCTGAGGGCTTTTTATCACAATCGGGACATCGTCGCCGCTATGATTTTTCAGCCCGCAGGGCGTCGAGTGATCCGCGGTAACTACTATCAAAGAATTTTTTAGTTTAATCAATGGCTTTATCGCTTCATCAATCTTTTCAATAAACTTAATCTTGCCCGCTGCATTCCCATCCTCCCCTAACGAATCCGCCGCCTTAAAATGGATAAAGAAAAAATCGTACTTTTCTTTTAGTTCAATCGCTTTTCTTATCTTAGCTTTCAAATCTGAGTCCGGTCTGCCGGTTGCCCCCTTAACCTCAATTACCTTCATCCCTATCAATCTGCCAATCCCTTTATATAATCCGGCTCCGGCTATACAGGCCGCCTTTAAACCGTATTTATCCTTAAAATCAGGCAAACTCGGCGCCTTGCCAGCCCCTCTTACTAAAATATAATTTGCCGCTAACAAACCTTGTTTCATTCTCTTTTTATTGGAGTTTAATTTTTGTAATTTTTGCCTGGTTAATTTTAAAAATTTGTTTAAAACTTGCGCTGTCAGCTTGGCTTCTTTAGTCTTATCTTTTGGCTTTGCCTGGTTAACTTTGACTCCGGTTTTATGCGGGTCAACATCGGTAATATTAGCGCTTAAATTTTTCCCCCGCATCATTAAACCGATCCTATGCCCGGTGCCTTTTTTTAATAAAAATTTAACCTTGTCAATCATTATGCCGTTAAACCGCTCGGCAAATTCACTCGTATCCTCAATTCTCCCTGCTCGCCGATCAATCACCGTTATTTTCCCGTCCACCGTGGCCATGTTTGCCCGAAAACAAACATCGCCCTGCTCAATCGGCATATTTAAGCCCGCGGCCTCAAACGGCCCCCTGCCGGTATAATAAACATTCGGATCATAGCCTAAAAGCGCTAAATGAGCCGTATCACTCCCCGGCCTGACCCCTACGTCAATTGTATGCATGGCTCCGGAGATTCCCAGTTGGGCTAATTTATCCAAGTTCGGCGTTCTGGCCGCTTCCAAAGGCGTTTTTCTTCCTAAACTGGCAATCGGCCGGTCGCCGATGCCGTCGCCGATAACCAAAAACACTTTATCCATTTTGCTAATTCTATCACTAAAATCTCTATCAACAACCGGCAGCGAACATCCGCTTGCAGACTCTTATTGAACTGGCAGGAAATTTACAAATTCCAACTGAACAAATCACTCAAGCTGTGCAAGCCGGCTCAAACTCACAATCCTAGTTCTCTTTCAATTTCCAATAAACGGTTGTACTTGGCCACTCTTTCCCCCCGGCAGACAGCGCCGAACTTGGCTTGATCGCAGCCGGCGCCGACGACTAAATCCGCAATCATGTCGTCATTAGTTTCTCCTCCCCGATGAGACACAACCGTCTTCATCCCTGCCTGTTTTGCCAATTTAATCGCCCCTAAAGTTTCCGTTACTGTCCCGATCTGATTTAACTTAATCAGCACTGCGTTGCAGGCTTTCGTTTGAATCGCCTTGGTAATTCTGGTGACATTTGTAGTTAATAAATCATCGCCGATTATTTGCAATTTGTCCTCAGCCCGTCTGGTTAAATCCGTCCAATCTTCCCACGCTTCCTCCTCCAGTATATCTTCCAGAGACCAAATTGGATATGTTTTTGTCCAGTTGATAATTTTTTCTATCCACTCTTTCGGACTTAAATCCCGGTATTTTCCCTCTTTATAAAATTCGCTGGCCGCTCCGTCAATTCCTAAAACCACTTCTTCGCCCGGCTTGTACCCGGCTGCTTTAATTACCTGAACCATTAATTCTAGGGCTTCTTCATTCCCCCTAATTTCTTTAGGCATATACGCTCCCTCAAAACCCACTCCAAGACTATAACCTTTCTTGTCCAAAATCTTTCCTAAAACGCTGAAAATCTTTACCCCCGCCATCAGCATTTCCTTAAAATTACTGAATTTTTCCTTTTTTGGCAGCACCATAAACTCCTGGCAATCCGTTGACCAATTGCCGTGTTTACCGCCTTCCAGCAGCAAAATTTGCGGCTGCGGCAAATTAAACTGTTTGTTGCCGGACAACTGCCCAAAATATCTATAAAGCGGCATTTTTACATTCACGCTGGCCGCCCGGCACACTGCCATCGATACCCCGACAATCGCGTTTGCCCCCAGCCGGCTCTTATTTTCCGTTCCATCAAGCTTAATCATCATCTCGTCAATTTTTTTCTGCTCGGTTACCTCTTGCCCAACCAATAAATCATTAATTTCTGTGTTGACATTTTTAACCGCCCTGACCGTCTCTATTTCGATTGCTTCGGCTTTTCCGGTAGATGCTCCTGACGGTACGCTTGCCTCACCTGTCTTCCCATTGTCTAAACTCAACTTAACCTTGACTGTCAGTAATCCTCTTGAATCTAAAATCTCCAACGCTTCAATTTTTTTAATCTTTCCCATAATTTAATTGTATCAAATTATTTTTCTGCCATTTTTTCGGCAGTAATTTTATATCCGCTGTCGTTATTACTGTTTGCTGGTGGTCAATTAAATTAAGTACTTCTTTTCGATTATCAGCATCCAATTCAGAAAAAATATCATCCAGTAACAAAACCGGCGCTTCCCCGGTTGCCTTTTTAACAAACTCAAACTCAGCTAGCTTCACTCCTAAAATCGCCATCCGCTGTTCTCCCCTGGAACCATAAATGCTTAAATCCTTTGCCGCCTTGCCTTCCCGCTGGACTATGAATAAAAATTCATCCCTGTGCGGACCTACCAAAGTTTTCGCTGCCGCTACTTCATTCACTGCATACTGTTTTAACCGGCTTTCAGAAATCGCGCTTTTATCGTACTGCAAACTCAAGTTTAAACCCCGTCCTTTCAAATCCTGATTTACCAGCTCCAAAAACTCCGCTCGCTTATTGCTGATAATATCTCCGTTCTTAATCAGCATCTGATCCCAAAACAGCAGTTGCTTTCTTTCTGCTTCCCCGTCCCTGATTCTTTCCAATAGTTTATTTCTCTGCCTTAACCCCTTTTGATAAGCTAAGTTCGATCGCCGGTACTCTCTATCAGTCTGTTCTAATACTTGATCCAAATACTCACGCCTTAAGCTTGGTGACCCTAAAACCAAATCAATATCTTCCGGCCGAAACAGAACGCAAGTAAGCTTTCCCACAAAATCCATTCTTCGTTTCCCTACTCCATTAACCAAAAACCGCTTCGTCCGGCTTAAGAATACCGTCAACTCACCAATATCGGTCTCTCCGCTTACCCGGCCAAACTCCTGGCCGTATAAAACCATCTGCTCATCTTTTTCCGCCCTGAAACTCTTTCCCGTTGCCAGCAAATAAATGGCTTCCAGGATATTGCTTTTGCCAGCGCTGTTATCCCCGGTTATCACCGTGGTTAAACCGCTAAACTCAAACCGCTGTTTCTTGTAGTTTCTAAAATTTATTAAAGCTAAAGATATTAATTGCATTACTTCTGGCACTTAGGACAATAATAAGTACCCCTTCCCCCTAATTTTACCTTTTCTATCTTAAGTTTACACTTCAAACACTTAGCTCTGTTTTCATAAACCATCAGCCTTTTTTGAAATCCTCCCGGCTCGCCTTTTAAATTCACAAACTTATCATCACTGGCCGTGGTTCCGCCGTACTTAATTCCCATCTTAATCACCCGCCTTACCTCTTTATAAAGCCTGTTTACCTCGACGATCGCTAGCGAATCGGCGGGCCGTCTCGGATCAATCCCCGCTCTAAACAAGGCTTCATTGGCATAAATATTCCCCACTCCGCCCAGTTTAGCTTGATCTAAAATCACCAGCTTGACTGCCCGGGTGGAGCTTTTTAACATCTTCTTTAGATAACCGACCGTAAACTCTTTGTCCACCACATCCGGTGGCAGTTTGGCTAATTTTTCTCTTAACTCTTTGTTGGTAATTAATCTAATCCAGCCAAACTTGCGCAAATCATTAAAAATTAATCTGTCTTTACTAAATTGAATTACTTGCCGGGTATGTTTGCCTTTTTCCCCATTCAATACCAACTGCCCGGTCATCTTTAAGTGAATCAACAAGTTTTCTCCTCCTGAAAGCTTAATAATAATCATCTTCGCTTTCCGCTCTACCCCTAAAATTCTCTTATCCTTTACCTTCAAGGAGACTCCTCGTAGGCTTAAAATCTTCTGCCCCACCAAAACCTGATTTAATTGTCTGGTTATAGTTTCAACTTCCGGTAATTCCGGCATCCTTACTCCAATCTCGCCAAACCGGTCTTGCGGCTTTGATTAAAACAAAACAGGAACCAACCGATTGAGACCATAAAAAATAGCAGTGTTAATATTAAACTTTTAATTAAACTTCCCTGATCCATCACTCCGGTAAAAATCACCGACCTCATCCCTTCAAACACATAACTCGTCGGCGTCCACTTGGCAATCGTTTGCGCCCAGCCGGGCAAACTGCTGACCGGATAATAAATCGCGCTAAACGGCGCCAGTACATATATTCCTGTCCAGGCCAAAGTCTGAATTCTCATCCCAAATCTGACAATCAAGCCCGCCACCATAAATCCCACTGACCAGCCAAACATTAAAAGCAGGCTCATAAACGGCAGCAGCAGCCAGCCAAAACGAAATACATTCACGCTATAAAGTAATACCACTAATAATCCGGCAAAACTGATTGTCATCACCATCTTAATCATCCCTAGCGCTACCACTCCAGCCATCCACTCATAAACTGACAAGGGCGTGGTAAACAAATTCACCAGATTGCTGTTCCACGTTTCTTCCAGCAAATTAACCGTAATCTCATACTGACCCCGCCAGACAATCATCCAGAATACCAATCCGGTCATCAGCAACAGCACAATGTTAGGTATCTCGGTTGTCGCCTGACGGATATAAAGACTGGTTAGCCCCCAGATAAAAATATCCATTGCCGGCCAGTAAAACGCATCCGACAGCCTATCCCAGCTATGCTTAAAATTATACAAATGGCGCCAAACTACCGCCATAACTCTAGCCCAAACCATCTGCCTCCTTCTCTTTCGCCCAGTTTAAAAAATAATCTTCCAAACTCGGCTTATCAATGCTGATTTCCGTGTATTTTATCTTCCGTTTAGCCAGATCGTTTAATAACGAAGCAATTTCTTCTTCTTTAATTTTCACTCTTGTTTCCCGGCCGTCAACTTTATAACGTACCGTGCATTCTTTAATCGTCCGCGCTAAGCCTGCCGGCGTATCTTCCGCCAAAATCTTCCCCTTTCTTAAAAAAATCACCCGGTCGCAAACCTCGGCTACTTCCGCCATATTATGCGAAGTAAACAGCATTGAGACTTTGTACTTTTCCTGCTGTTTAATTAAAAACTGCCTCACGCTGGCCGCAATTTCCGGATCCAAAGACGCTGTCGGTTCATCCAGTAAAATTAACTTAGGAAAGTTTATAAACGCTTTGGTTAAAATAATTCTCGTCGTCTGGCCGGAACTTAACTCCCTGATCGGCATTTTCGCATACTTTTCCATCTCAAACTGCTTTAACAGCAATTCAATTCTCGGCCTTGGTTCTTTTACTTGATACAACTTGGCATACACCATTAAATTTTCCCAGACTGTCATATTCCACGGCATCCGCGTATATGCCGAGGCATAATTAACCTCCTGTAAAATTTCGCTTCGGTGTTTTTCCAGCTCTTTGCCAAAAAATAAAATCTTCCCGCTGGTTTTGGCCGTTGTTCCCAACAGCATCTGGATTGTGGTAGTCTTGCCCGCTCCGTTGGGCCCTAAAAGCCCCACAATCTCCCCTTCTTTTATCGTAAAAGAAATCTTATCTACGGCGACTGTCGGCTCTTTCCGCTTAAATTTCTTTAAGGAAAAAGCGCCGGCAAAGATTTTGGTCAGGTTCTGCACCTGGAGCACTGTCTGGGACATTCCCTATTCTAACATGCTTTTTATTTCCCGCTTAAATCTCTCTTTAGAAAACTTCTTTGCCTGCTCTATGCAATCCTTGGTTTGAAGATTCAAATCATCGAACTTTTTTATCGCTCCCATTAAACTTTCAACTGAATAGTCTTCAAATAATACTCCGGTCTTTCCCTCAATTACCGACTCCAAATATCCGCCGCCTTTATAACCGATGACCCCGGTGCCGCAGCCCATCGCTTCCACCGGCGTGATTCCAAAATCCTCATCTTTTGCCAATGCCAAAAATCCTTTTGCTTCGCTGTAAAGTTTTACCAGCTCATCATCTGAAACCTGGCCTAAAACTTCAATATTTTTCTGCGGTTGAATTTTTAAAGGTCCTTCACCGACAATCTTTAACTTTATATTTAATTTTTTCGCCGCTTCAATTCCCATCTCAATCCCCTTGCTCCCCACTAAACGGGATACGATTAAATAATAGTTTTGTTTTTTAGTTTTTAGTGCTTTTGGTAACTCTACTGGCGGGTATATTACTACCGAATCTCTTCTGTAAAACTTACTAATCCGCCGCTTTGTCTCCTGGCTATTGGCCACAAACTGCTTCACTTTCTGTGCCTGCAAAAAATCATAATGGCGCATAAAATGCCCTACTACCAAACCATAGGTTTTAATCAACTTATTCTGCTGCCAGTTCGTGGCCGTAGCATAGCCATACAGCCACCGCGGCGGCGTATGGCAGTAACAAATCTCGTTTTTATGCAAACCCTTGGTTATATACCAGCTGGATGAAGTTATCACCACATCATAATCTTTTAATTTTTTCGCCAAACTTCCCCAAATCTGCGGCGCTAAAAACCGCAACGGTGAATATAGTTTTTCCTTAAATAAGGGTACATTTTGTACCCACGAAGTTATAATCTCTCTTTCTTTAAATCGCTCCCATGCCGCTGACCCCTTCCTAAAAAAAGCTGTAAAAATCGGCGCCGAGGGCCAAATCTCGCTCAAAGCTAAAAGCACTCGTTCTGCCCCGCCAAACTCACTCAAATAATCGTGGACTAAAGCAACTTTCATGCTCCTCTTTCGGCAACTTTTTTATTAATGACTTAAAACCTAAGCCGGTAAATAATTTTACCACCTTTTTCTGGTCATAATCTTTAATCAAACAAGCTCTTAAATCTAAACTCAAAGGCACATCGCAAACAATCGTTACCAACCGCTTGCTCCTCACCGCATCCTCGAAGCCCTCAGTCATTTTCTTTAAGATTGCCGGGCTTAACTTATCCAAATTCTCATAAATTTTTTCCACGCTGCCAAACTTTTTAATCATTTCCACCGCCGTCTTCGGCCCGATCCCGCTTACCCCTTTAATATTATCACTGCTGTCCCCTGCCAAAGCTTTTAAATCAATTAATTGTTCCGGCTCTACTCCCATTTTTTCCTCTACCGCCGCCTCGTCATAAATTCTCGCCTCCACCTTCCCCCGGGCAGGCACATAAACTAACACCCTGCCGTTATCGACTAATTGAAGCGCGTCTTTATCTCCGGTCACAATCACGGTTTCGATTTCATCTTTAATATTTTTAGCCTGGCAGGCCAAAGTGCCAATCACATCATCACCTTCAAAACCCTCGACTTCAAAAATCGGGATATTTAAAGTTCTGACTACTTCCCTTACCCGTTCCAGCTGATCCTTTAGCTCCACATCTACCTCCGGCCGCTGGGCTTTATACCCGACAAACTCTTGATGCCTGAAAGTCGGCTTATCCAGATCAAAAGCCATCGCTAAATATTCCGGATGCAAATCTTTAATAATTGTCAGTAACATTGACGCAAACCCATATACCGCATTGATCTGCTCCCCTTCCGGCGTGGTTAAACTGCTGGGATAGGCATAATACGCCCGAAATACCAAAGCATGTCCGTCAATTAACACCAATCTCTTCATGAAACAATTGTAACAAGCTTAACTATGTTTCTCTACGGTCAGATCCAAACTCAATAAAGTTCCGGTTAATCTTGGATTTCTTAACCAATCCGGACTTAAAGGCACCCAATTGCTTTTTAAAAAATCAGTCAAAGCTTTAATTTCTGGTTTCAAACTAAAAATTCTAATTTTCTCGGAAATCAAGGTTAAATCAACTAACGGTTGAATCGCATCAGTAATTATAATCTCCCGAATGTTTGGTTTATTTAATTTTTCTGCAGTCGAACTGGCTATCCATTCATTTTCCGGTCTAACTACAACCAATCTTTCCTCTCTAATAATCGTCCTGGGATTAATTCTCGGAGTCATTATTGCTTTTGGGGCAATTATCCTAATATCATCTGCATAACCTAATAAGTCTTGGGTCAAAACATCAGTTGTGCCTGCGTCCCGGATTTCATCATCAGTAATTACTACTGTCCTTATATTCTGTTTTATCCATTCTCTTGAACCTTCCGGCCAAATAATCTTTGGCCTGCCTCCATGTAACCTGTCTCTGACTTTTTCTACAGTCAATAATGGGCTGTTTAATGTCCTCGCCGCAACTCTGGCGGCATCTCGCCGTCCCACATCAGGACCTAATACCAGCAGTCCGGATTCTCCGATTAAACCGGATTTTTGTAATAAAAAAGCTAATCCATCAATTGGTAAAATCGGTATTCCCTGCCTCAAACCAAACTCTACTGCCCGAAATGAATGAGGCTGAAATAATAATGCTCCATCGCAATAACTGTTTAAAATTTCAATTCCGTCTTTCAGGGTTGTTACCTGATTTATAGGTTGCCTGGTATCCTCATCAGTAAACTTATGATCTTGTCGTTCATGAGCCATTGAAGTTAAAATCGGCACCACGGCTTTCACTCCGTTTTCCTTCATTTCTCTCGCCAAACCGCAAACTGCATTAATCTGCTCTCCATTAACTGTACTGGCAACAATAAATGCTAATTTAGGCAATTGAGACAGCTTATTAAACTCCATTAACTTCCCCAAA
This sequence comes from Candidatus Beckwithbacteria bacterium, assembly GCA_043803225.1. GTDB lineage: Bacteria > Patescibacteriota > Microgenomatia > UBA1400 > CG1-02-47-37 > JAZDKF01. The sequence continues at coordinate 86,364 of JAZDKF010000027.1, read as the reverse complement.
TCAGGTAAAACCGACCCGTCTTTATGGACTATTAATCTATTGCCTGGTTCCCTAATCCCTGGTACCGACATGCCTATTTCTGTAAAAAATAATTCGCAACTTTTTGAAGCTAACTCTGCCAATCTTCCCAATCGATCTCCCCATAAACTCCTAGCCCGTCCTCCCCAACTTTCAGTCACTGAAAGTTCCGGACTATAATCAGGAACCGCTGGAATAATTGACTTTTCCAAATCCATCATAAAAAACCTGCCATAAATTTTTTGGCAGGTTAATCCTAATAATATCACTTTCCTCAGCCAAGTCGAGTCTTCTCTTTAATCAGAAACTCAATTTTTTCCTCCAGCCGGTACAGTTTGTTATTGATTGATTCCAAATCTTTTTTCATTCTCAACCGCCAATACTTCTCTTCTTTTTTCATTATCTGTCCGGATAAAATCGCTACAATCAACGAAAACAGCACCAGCCCTACCGTCATCAGTACTGCCCCGATTGCCCTGCCCAAACCGGTTACCGGCACTAAATCGCCGTAACCCACCCCGGTCACGGTAGTAATTGCCCACCACAACCCATCGCCGATGTCATTAATCTTGTTCCCCAATTCCACCGGTACAATCAAAATACTCAACAACAAAGATAATATAACTAAAGCCAGTAAATATTTTTTAAAATGATTGTCTCTGGGAATCTTCTTGATTAAATTATTCATTTTCGTTTCATTATTTCTTCAAATTCTTCTGCTTCTATTGTTTCTTTTTCCAACAATTCTTTAGCTAGTAAATCTAACTTTCCCCTGTTTTTAGTAATAATTTGCTCTGCTTTGACTAAAGCTTTATCAATAATCTTTTTAATCTGTTCATCCACCTTAGACCGCATTGATTCTGATAACTGCTCCGGTTCATACCAGTTCATTCCTAGTTCGGAAATATCCACTCTTGGCCCCAAATTCAACGGCCCCAGCTCGCTCATTCCCATCTTGACTACCATTGCCCTGGCTATCTCGGTGGCTCTGCCAATATCCGAGGCGGCTCCGCCGGTTAACTCATTAAACACCAATTTTTCCGCGGTTCTTCCCCCGAGCAGCGAAGTAATCTCCGCGATTAAATGCGATCTGGTTTCAGTGTACCGGTCGGTTTTCGGCGGAATCAACGTGTGGCCCAAGGAAGTGCCGCGAGACACTATGCTGATCCGGTGGACCGAATCCATATCCTTTAGATAGTAAGTCACGACTGCATGCCCGCCTTCATGGTAAGCCGTCATCTTTAAATCATCCTGGCTCTGGGTTAACTTCTTTTCCGGACCCAGTTTTACCTTTAAAGCCGCTTCTTCCAAATCCTTCATCTCAATCGCCTTTTTACTCTCTCTGGCGGCGGCAATCGCTGCTTCATTCAGCATGTTTTCCAGATCTGCTCCGGAAAAACCTACTGTCCGCTTGCCGATCTTTTCCCAATCCATTTTGGCTGCAAACGGCTTGCCCTTGGCATGAATCGCCATTATCCGCTTCCTGCCCTCAATGTCCGGCATATCCAGCACAATCCGCCGATCAAACCGTCCCGGCCTGATTAAAGCCGGATCCAATAAATCACCCCGGTTGGTCGCTGCCATAACAATCACTTGTTCATTAGCCGTAAATCCGTCCATCTCCACCAAAATTTGATTTAATGTCTGTTCCCGCTCATCATGGCCGCCGGTTAAAGACCGTGATCTTTGCCTGCCGATCGCATCAATTTCATCAATAAAAATAATCGCCGGCGCTTTCTTTTTCGCGCTGTCAAACAAATCCCTGACCCGGGAAGCCCCGACACCCACCAGCATCTCCATAAACTCCGACCCGGCCATCGAGAAAAAAGTCACCCCGGCTTCGCCGGCGACTGCCCTTGCCAAAAGAGTTTTCCCTACTCCGCTCGGACCGACCAAAATCACGCCTTTCGGTGTTCTTGCTCCCATTGCTTTGTACTTTTTCGGATGTTTCAAAAAATCCACAATTTCTTCCAGCTCTTTCTTCGCTTCATTTACGCCGGCCACGTCATTAAAAGTTACATCCTGTTTACCTTTCATAAATAGTTTTGCCCTCGATCGCCCAAAACTAAACAGCCCGTCCTGCGACCCTCTGGCTTGTTTGAAAATAAACAAGAAAATTGCTCCGGTTAACACTACCGGTAGTAAAATCTCCAAAATATTCGCCCAAGCTTGAGTCGCTGATGTATCCTTAGTTTCAAAATTCACCGTCGTCGGATCAATCCCCGCGTTAGACAGCACCTCGACAAAACTTTCACTCGCTTCTTTCCTGGACTCATACAACCCTTCCTTGTCTTTATACTTCACCATCAGCTTTTCTTCTTCCACCGAAATCTTTTCCACCTTTGCCCCTTTAATATCAGTTAACAGCTGGCTTAAACCCACTTTATCCACCGGCAAGGGGCCGCTAAACAAAGACAGGAAAAACGGCAGTACAAAAAACACCACGATCAGCCAAATAATAATCCTTTTCGGATTAAACTTAATCTGTTTTATATTTACCGGCCCGCCGGTCTGCTGCTCCAAAACTTTCTTAATCTTATCCAATTCCGGCTGAGGTTGTTGCTTTGGTTTTTTCACTTTCATGATAATCTGATTCTATCATAGTTCTTAAAAATTCCCGCGTGCTGTAAGCCGCCGCTATCTGAGGTTCATACTCCCCGGTTTTGTTTAACTCTTTTCTTCTTGCGCTTTGATCAACGGCAAACTCAAACTGGATCGGGTCGATCTTAGCGGCTTTACCGAGAAGCACAATCTTCTCCGCTGTCTGAGGAACCCAGAAAAACTTTGAATCGACTTTAGGTAAATTTGGATCGTAAAACCAAGTTCCCGGCACCAATAAAACATTTTGCTCATTTTTTTCCATCAACTCCAGAATTAAACGGTATGATTTTTTAAAACTTACTTCTGTCACTCGATCGCCAAATAATAAATGGGAATATGTTTCATTATAAAATCCCGGCTTGTGTTTCATATGAGGGAAAAACACAAAATCTTCTTTTTGTAAGCCAAATTCCTTATATAAATCCACTCCGTTTTTTTTCGCTATCTCTAAGCTGTCACCCACAAACCTTGGCTCTACCATAAAATTTCCCGCATCCAGCCACTGCCCTGTTCCTAATGCTAAACAGACAAAAGACGGGTCGTTAATCAACCCCTCAATGCCGCTGCTTTCCAGTACCACCATTGCCCGCTGATTCCACCACAGAGCGCGCTTTTTTATTTTGCTGGTCAATTTCAGTTCAACCGGGGCTACCGGCCAAATTCTTTCACCAAAGCTCTGTGTTTCTATCACCGTCCTGCCTTGCTGTAATCTCTTCTGAACCTCCCTTAGCTCCTGATTTATTTCTTGCGTTAAACTTACTTCGTCGTTGGGAAATTTATCTTGCGCTTTTTTCTGGGCGAAAATTAGCGCTTTATTTCTCGTTTTTCGGAAAGCGTCTTGTGTCGGAACAAAATGCAGCGCTTGTTCAACTACAGACCGGTAAAAATCCATGGGGTTTACTGCTTCAAATCTGGCGCTCCACTCGTTACCCATCATATAATTCTATCTTACTTTTGCCCCTATGGGCATATCTTTAACCTCAATAAAGATTGGCCTATCTTCTCCCACCGCCAAAATCATCCCCTGGCTTTCCTCTTCCATAATCTTTTTCGGTTCCAGGTTAGTCACAAATAAAAACTGCTTCCCTACAAAATCCTCCACCATGTAACCATAGCTCCTTACTCCGGTAAAAATCGTCCTTTCATAATCCCCAAAATCCACAGTCAGCCGGATCAATTTTTCGCTTTTTTCAACCCCCTCTGCCTCCACCACCTTCCCCACTCTTATCTCTACTTTGGCAAAATCTTGGATGCTGATTTTATCTGTCATAAGCAATTTTAACATCTTTTAAATATACCGTTGGACTTATAGCCTTCTCCTTGCCGCGTAAAAAGTTATAAGCCGGCACGGCGCTCAGTGCGTCCGCAGACAAAATTACCGCCCGGCCGCCAACATAATCTCCATAAACACTATAATCTGCCAACTCTCTCACCACCATACTTCTCCTGTCTGGCTTACTGATCGTCTCAAAGTCCCCCAACTTTTGCCTCTCAGTCACTAATGCTTCAATTGCCCTTCTCACTTTTCTATTCTCACTTTTACTAATCTGCTCCGCCTTTACTTCTTTTAAGTAAAAATAATCAATCCCCGAACGCCCTAGCGCCTCTGACATCGACTCTGCTTGGACTATCCCGGCTAATCCTAACTCATCTATCCGTGTTTGAATCTTCTCAATTGAAGTCCTTGTTTTTCCTAAAAAACCTGCCTCTGTCTCCCCGGAGGCCTCCAGAATAAACTGATCGTATGCTTCTACGTCTGCCAATTGTATGGCGATAAACACTGACAACCCTCTCTTTTCAAAAAACTCTTTAATCGTCGGTATCTTCACCATCACTGCCTCAGCCGTCCGGCTGATTCCGTCACCAATCTGATAATGGCCTCGGTAGTCAGGACAAACCGGACAAACCACCGGCACTGGTTGATGGTTTAACCGGCTGGCAACTGCCAAATAGCCAAACTGTGCTATCTCTTCTTTGGGAAAACGGGAGAAAAATTGTAAACCGTTGGGGGCGGCTAACAAACTGTCTAAAATCAGGTAGGCGGTATCGTAAACTATCTTCGGCTCATCCGTTAAATTCTGAATAACCTTAACTGCTGATGCTACAATCTCCGCCTGCATTTTAAATTGCCGCGGTAAATCAAACGCACTGAAACCATATCCCGCCTCGCGTAATGCCTCCAAACCCTCCAGGGTTCTTAATTCCGGCAACATTTTTTTACCAACTGGTTATAGCTGGCCTCCAAATATTTCTTATCTAGCTTCTCGGCCGTATCCTTTCGGGTATGGCAAACCGCCAGTAATTTCTTTACCGACCCTGTCAACACAAACAATTTATCTTTAACCGCCGCTAAATTTTGCAACGGTACCGCCTCATGAAAGTAGTAGTCGCCTTGGAAAAAATGCAACCGACCGTTACCGACACAATCAACCACATAAATTGCCCGGCAGTTTTTCAATAACCGGCCGTACTTTTGTTCAAACCGACGGTAACCATAACCCCAATATATCGGTCTTTCCTTTGAGGTTTCTTCGCTCCCGGAAAAAACCGCTAAATTATCTTGGGCAAAATCAGACCGTTCAATTAATATTTTCAGACACACAGCCACCCCAGAAGCATTGTCTAAAGCTCCCGGCCCGATCGCATCAAAATGAGTCAGCAGAATTGACCACGGTTTAACTAAATTGCCCGCCAGAATATTTATGGTATCAACCTCACTCAACCGCTGTTTTTGATACTTTAAACCACAACACTTTAAGGTCTGAGTTATCAACCGTTCTGTCTTAATTAAGTTTTCTCCTGACCGCGGCTCTCTAACCACTATTCGGTCAATAAAATCTGCAATTTGAAACATATGAAAAACCCCGCTTGTTTGGCGGGGGTAATTAAATTAATAAAAACACAAAAGCTAATTTCTAGCCCGCCATAAATATCGTCCCTGCCACCAGTTAAAAAATCTCATATTAATACTTAAAAAATGAATACTTATTAGTGATGCCGATTTTTTCTCTGATCTCGATCATCTTTTTTTCTGCCTGTTTTCTGGCTTTCTCCGCCCCGTCTTTTAATATTTTAGTAATCTTTTTTGGATTATCTTGCAATTCCTGATAACAAACTCTTTCATCCTTAAATCTTTTTAACAATGCCTTTAAAAGTTTTTCTTTCACTTCCACATCTCCTACTTTCCCCTCTTGATATCTTATCTTTAGCTCTGTCACTTCATCTTTATCTTTATTCACTAAATCGTGGTAAATAAATATCGGATTGCCCTCTACCCGGCCTGGATCAGTCAATTTAATCCTATTCGGGTCAGTAAAACAACTCATTATCTGCTGCTTAATTTTGGCCTCGCTTTCAAACACCGAAATATAATTATTCAAACTTTTACTCATCTTTCTCTTGCCGTCTGTACCGATTAACCGCGCTGTTTCTTTGACATTATATATATCCGGAAGCTTGAAAGTTTGTCCGTAAATTTTATTAAAAGCACCGGCAATATCCCGAGCCACCTCAATATGTTGTCTTTGATCATCCCCGACCGGCACATAGTCCGGCTCATATAATAAAATGTCTGCCGCCATTAAAATTGGATAATTAAATAATCCCATATTTACACTCTCTTCATCAATGTTTTTTTGCAGCTTATCCTTATATGCATGGCAGCGCTTAATCAGTCCCAAAGGCGTCACATTATTTAAAATACACTGCAATTCCGGATGTAAACCAATATCCGACTGGCGGTAGAACACCACTTTTTTCGGATCCAAACCACAGGCTAAATAAGCCAATATTTGATTTTCAACATTTCTTTGCAGTTGCGCTTTATCTTGAACCGTGGTTAAAGCATGCAGATCAGCCATAAAAAAGTAAACCTTATCGGCCTTTTTCTGCAGCTCTAAAAAAGGCACTACTGCCCCGAAATAATTGCCAATATGAATCTCCCCGCTCCCCGACGGCGTTATCCCTGTCAAAATCGAATATTTATCTTTCATATATCCTCTCCTTTATAATATCTTGTTAATAGACTTCTTCCTAGTACTTCCAAACTATTTATAATTGGCAAACTATAGTTCATGGGAAAAACTAACGGCAGCTCAGTACAACCCAAAACCATTGCCTCAACTTTTTTCTTTTTCAAACTATTGGCGATTTTTAATAATCTGGCTTTTGGCTTTTTAAACTCGCCGCCGACTATTTGGCCGATAATCTCTCCCAGCTGTTCGATATAGCCATTTTCCGGCAAAACTAACTCCACTCCTTTATCTATAAATTCTGTCTGGTAAACGCCGGAAAAAATCGTTGTCGGCGAAGCTAATAATCCTACTTTTTTATATCCTCTCTTAACCGTCTCTTTTACCACTTCTTCAATAATTGACACAAACGGCGTCTTAGTTTCCTGTGCCAAATCCATCAGAATTGTGTGAGCCGTATTGCAGGCCAAAGCCAAACAGCTAGGTTGAAAACCGTCAAGTTTTTTTATCCTGTCTTGCAGGCTAATAATCGCTTCCGTTGCTTTTTGAGGAGAAGAAAAAAACTCTCTTACCGGGACTGAATCAATCACTATTTCCGGATAGTCATGGTTTTGAACCGCGCCAAACTCGCTTCTAGCTAGTTCTATCATCAACTGATAAAGCCGCGCTGAAGCATCGGGACCCATCCCGCCTAAAATCGCAATTGGTTGATGATTAGTTTTAATCATAGGCAGGGATGGTAGGTTTCGAACCTACGACCTTCTGTTTTGGAGACAGACGCTCTACCAGCTGAGCTACATCCCTACAAAAAAATCCGCCCACGGCGGATCGTCAAAACCAATGAGTTTAACCTCATTTATGACGAGCTCCGTTAGTTTACGACACTCGCTGCTGTCTTTTTACGGTTTTGCCTCCGTACTTGATTAGAGTCCGCTCACCGGTTCCAACCCTCCGGTTCACTGCGTTTATTTAAATTGTCAATTGTTGTATTTTAGCACTAAAATTAACTTAGTCAAATTTATGCCCAGACACTTTATTAAAGTCCGCGAAGATTTTTTCTGCGCTCACTGCCGCCAGCCGGTCTGGGGTAACGGCTATACCAACCACTGCCCCCATTGTCTCTACTCCAAACACGTTGACGAACTCATCCCCGGTGACCGAAATTCCCCCTGTCTTGGTTTAATGAAACCCATTGGCTTACAAATTAAAAGCGGCAAATATATTATTTTCCACCAGTGCGAAACTTGTGGCAAAATCACCCGCAACAAAGCCTCCAAAAACGACAATCACGAAAAACTTATCAAGTTTTCAACACACCCTTTAACCAATAATTAACTCCATCTTTAATCCATCCTGACCAGTTTGAAAAATCCGCCTTTTCTATCAGCTCTTTAAATTCCCCTGGCTTCTTATCGTTAAAATACGTCAATATATTATCAATAACCCTGTTTCTTATGTTTAAATCCCCTACATCGCCAAACATTCTGATATATTCTTTCATAACCCCAGGTGCTATATCCATCGGCAGAGAAACCCAATCATTACTGTCTCTAGCTTCCAGTGAAGGCAAACACATCAAACCTTTAAACCCTATCTCATATCCTCTTTTAAGTCGATCTCTCCAAAAATCTTCTAACCGCCTATCCGTTTGATTATTGATAATTATTGTCCACGCTGGAGCTTCACCATTATCGCCTCTATTTCTTCCCAGCATCAATCCTGGATTATTGCTTTCTGTAAACTTCGTCGCTGAAGTGGTGATCGCTTGCCTGGACTCAACTGTTTCTCCTGGCAACCAGCAAATCGCTGAAAAAATTTGGCCGGCAGTCAATCTAGCTTCTTGTTCCTGTAAATCAACTTCATTAAATGGTTTATCCGAAAACACTGGTAGATTTTCCGGTTCAATCAGCTTGGCCAGCATGACTTTAAACCCTTCTTTTTGATCCTCGGGCAGCCAGCGGCATAGTTGCTGTAATTGCTCCCCTTGACCAATACCATTATATATTTCTACCTGCAAAGACCAAACCATCTCCTTAAACTTATCCATCTCGCTGCTAGCAACTACACGACCAAATAAATTAGTCAGCTCTTTTTGCGCTTTTGCATTGCTATAAAATGCATTTCGGCTTAATTCTCTAACTTGTTCAGTATTTGCCATATTTTTCAAAAAACTGCCACAGGGCAGTTTAATAAAATAAAGTATATCACAAACTTATTTTTTTAGTAGCAGGGGCGAGAATTGAACTCGCGACCGCGGGTTTATGAATCCCGTGCTCTACCAACTGAGCTACCCTGCCATGCTTCTATTTTACCAAAACCCCGCCAATAATGACGGGGAATTTGTAGCGGGTCCTAGGTAACGCTCCTAGGTTAAGTGAGATTATGAGCCTCACGAGATACTTACCTCCCACCCGCTAAAAGTCAAAGAACAACCCTTATTTTACCAATTTATCTAAAGTTTTTCCAGTTAGGGAACTTCTTTTTAAAGGCCGTAATAATAATTTCTACCACAGTCTCCTGTTTCAAATCAGCCGTATTGATCACTAAATCATAATAATTGGCATTTGACGGATCTTTGCTGAAATGGTTTTTAATAAACTCTTTTCTCTCCTTATCATGCTGTTGCACTCTTTCCCTGGCTTCATAAATCGAATAACCTTCATATTGGGCGGTATAGCCGGACCGGACTAAAAACGGCGCCACAATCCTGACGTGCAGCCCCCCATAATCACTGGTAATAAAATTTGCTCCTCGGCCCACAATAACGCAATTGCCTTTTCTCGCCAAAGTCATGGTAATCTGACAAAGATGTTTAAAATACGTTTCTTCGGCTACATAATCAGGGTTAAAAAACGAATGCACAATATCTTCGATCATCCCCCGCTCTTTTTCATCCAAAGACTCAATTAAGGCTTTCCGCTTGTTTGCTTTCCTGGCAATTAAATTAATCAGCTGTTTATCGTAAAAATTATATTTAAGCTTTTTGGCTACAATCTTCGCTATCGGCTTCCCCCCGCTGCCTGCCTCACGGGAAATCGTAATAAACGGCTTCATTCTAAACTTCTTATAACCCTTGTCAAAGCTTGGCACTACTTTCAACACCATTTCCCTACGTTTTACCTGCTTAAAAATTAACTTATCAAATAACCCCATATCAAACTATTATACCATCTAGTCAACTACCACCTGCCACCACTGCTGCCAATTTGGCAACTCCGTTACTGCCTCACTTTGAGCTTCTGTTGGACTCTCCCGGCTATTCTTCACTTCGTCCGGAACTACTACAATAATCTCTTCCGGTTTGGCCATTTTTAAAATATTTCTCACTTGCTTTTCCCACCAACTTTTATCTTCAATCTCAATTAGCTGCTGTTTCAATTCTGCCTGTTCCTGTTGTGCTGCTTGAAACTCTGTTTCTGCCTCAGTTAATCTGGTGTCAGCCGACTTTAATTTAACAATGTCTTTAACCAGCTTAATTGACATTAATATACTCAAAACCAATACGGTATACGCTAATAATCGTTTTTTACTCGTTGACATCTATCCCCCTAATTGTTATTATAAGACACTTTTACCTCATGATATGATTGATAATGTAACCCTGACTGCTGCTCATAAAACCTTTGTGGCTGACCTTAAGAAAAAAGGCCGTTCTATTTCTACCATCCTAGCATATTCTAAAGACGTCTCCCAACTTTTTGATTTTATTGCCAAAGATAAAATTACCTCTCCTCAAAATTTAACTCCGGAGCAGATTGAAAATTTTAAAACTCACTTAAGCCAAACCAACTACACTGCCAAATCAGTTTCCCGAAAGCTCAATTCCATTAAAACTTTCTGCCGTTTTCTTATCAGTCAAGGCCTGATTCAAACTAACCCGGCCGTTGATATCACTCACCCCAAATACGACGTTAAGCCGCCTCGGATCTTAACTAAAATGGAATACCGCAGTTTACGCGACGTCTGCCGGGAAGATATCCGTCTCTGTGCTATTGTGGAACTGCTGCTGCAAACCGGCATCCGCATCGGCGAACTGGCTAACTTAACTTTAAATGATATCGACACCGATAAAATCAACATCAAACCCTACGAATCCCACTCCCAGCGCGAAGTCCCTTTAAACAAAGCCGCTCAGGTCGCCTTAACCACTTATTTAAAAAGCCGGCCCAAAAGCCGGACCAACCAAGTCTTCATCACTAAAACCGGTAAACCGTTTTTAATCCGGAATATCCGCACTGCTATCGACCGCTACTTTAAACTGGCTGATATTAAAAATGCCAAAGTCAATGATCTGCGCCATACCTTTATCGCCCACCAGCTCGAATCCGGTACGCCTTTAACTTTAATCTCTAAACTGGTCGGTCACAAACGCCTCTCTACCACGGAAAAATATTTATTGGTCGTTAAAAAACCCGACTCCGCCCCCACCACCCTGGAAGAACTTTAAGCCCTAATCGCTTCGTTTAACGCCAAACCGAATTCTATACAACTGCTAAACCTATCCTCTGGCTTAAAACTTGTCGCCCTTGCTAAAACCTGATAAACCTCTTCATTTATCTTCTTATGTGGGCTTAAAACAACATCCTCATCCTGATGATCATCTCTATTTTCGCCAGCTTCTGTCCAAATATAAGTTGAGGTAAAAAGAGTCAGTATATCATAGGCTGTCGCCGCTAAAGCATGCTGGTCAACTGCTAGAATCTCCCCGGGATAAATCCATCGATGTAATTTAGCTAATCGCAATAATTCCGGAGCCGCATAAGTATAAAAACCTATTAATTCATCTCTACCTTTAAAATCTACTGCCGCTCCCCAATCACCTAAGAAAAACTTGTCTCCCTTAATCAGGATGTTTGCCGGACGAATATCTGAATGAACCACCCCTCTACTTCTGGCATAGTCTACAACTCCACCAATAGTCATAACCATTTCACTGACTTTTTTTGGATCAAGCCATCGCTGGCCCTCAAGATCGCCATCAGCCCTCTCCATAACGATTGCCGGGATAAATTCACCCCTGTCTTTAATCACGCTTAAACCGAATGCTTCCGGAATGTTCGGATGATCAAGTATCATCATCAACCTCGCCTCCCTGGCAAAATCCTGAATCATTATTTCTGGCGCAACCTTAACCTCGTCCTTCATGACTTGGACTTTAATGGCCACTTCCCGATTCAATTTGCAGTCAAAGCCTAGAATAATCTTCGAAAAAGCGCCACTATTGCTAATTTCCCTTCCAGGCCAATCGATTTTAAACCTGTCTTCGGGAAGTAATACTAATTCATTGTCCGGTTCCGGTAGCCCCAAACCAAAGATTAAATTCCGCTCTACCCAAGGCGTAATTGGCTTGCCTTCGCAATTCACCCCTAAATTTGCTAAATATTCCTGCGTCATAAATTTTTGGGCAGGAAAATTATTAAACGAGTAGGCCGGGGAGGAGTCGGACCTCCGACATTCAAGGTATAAGCTTGACGCTCTAACCAACTGAGCTACCGGCCTGTAAACTGTATTTTACCATTATTTAAACACGCTTAGGTCAATCACATTAAACCGGCAGTGCCATCCCGCCCCATGTTGTCTGTCTACTACTAAATCAAGCTGCCCTCCAACAATTTCTTTATAATTTAATTCTTCTCTTAATAATTGCTGCGTCTCGGTGCTGCCTTCACTGACAAAAACCACTCTGCCAGCCGCTGACCTCCCCAAAGACAAAAAGTTATCAGCTAGAAAACGATTGGCTTCCCAAGCACTTATCCGATGAACTGTCACATTGTGGCTAGTTACCCTTTCTTCTGCCACAGGATAAATCTCCGCATAAAGATCGTCTAATAAAACCCTCGGCCGAACCTGATTATCTGTACCAATATTGGCAAAAAGGTCCAAATCCGGATATTTTCCTAATGATTTCTGATTATAATAATTTTTTAAATAAGTTACTTCCGTTTCCGACAACTTTTCCCCTAACTCTTGAAAGTATTTCTTTGATCTTTGGCTATTCAACCAAGAATAATAATCATTCATCGAAGGAGTAGGCAAAGCCACTCTTTTCCAATCATGGCAATCGGTTGTATCTAAAACTTTATTTACCCGTTCATCAAAATATATCTCCGGGCCAATAATCAAACCTGACTCTGCCATAAACTGACCGCCATTACCCAATATTTCATCTCGGACAACCGTTAATTTTTCAGAATTTTTATTCATTTGCTTAAGTCTTAATGTCAGTTCATTTTTTAATACGCTAGGGGCTATATCTACTCTAACAATAATTGTTCTCCCCAATTGAACAAACTCATTTCTCGGATATCTTATCACTGATTGAACCAACTCATCACTATCAAAAATGTTGAGTAACTTACCCGCTGAAACAGTCGTAAAACCCAATTTTCCCAGTAGTTTATTTACCTCACTAACTCCACAAAACTCTCCACCTATTACCAACTGTTCGGCTCTTTCTTGTTTAATTACTTCAGGCTGCGGCAGTAGCACCTCATTTTCCAAATTCATATTCGGACATTATAGGATAATCCAGAAGAAAATCAACTCTTTACAACTTCGACCGCTGGCTAATTTCCGCCTCAATCACCCGCAAGTCCCGGGCATACTTTAACCTGGACAGCTGTTTCACCATCTCTGCCATCTTCAGGCTTCTCTCCTCTTTTGCCTTGCTCATATCTTTTGTCAGATCCAAAGAAAACGGCTGCGCCGGCTCATTATGAACCAAAGTTTTAATGTAGGCATTAAACCGTTCAATATTAATCAAATCTGTTTCGGAAAACACCGGTTGATACTCATGCTGCAGATAATTAGCATCATTTACTCCGACCCGAAAGGAGATTAAAGTTCCCACGTTGCCAAAAATCGCGTTCTTGACTTCCTCCTCCATTTGGCCGATAAACTGATTCGCTACTGTCAACGCCAAACCAAACTTTCTCGCCTCGGATAAAATCTGAGCAAAATCCGGCGTGGCAAAATTCTGAAACTCGTCTACATATAAATAAAACGGCTTTCTCTGCTCTTCCGGAATATCCTGCCGGCTCATCGCCCCGATCAAAATCTTCGGCACTAAAATCAGGCCTAAAAATTGGCTGTTCTCTTCCCCAATTCTCCCCTTGGCTAAATTAATCAGTAAAATCTTCCCCTCATCCATTACTTTTCTAAAATTAAACGCACTTTCTGACTGGCCGATTATATTTCTCATCATCTTATTAGTCACAAACCGGCCGAACTTGGAAACAATGTAGTCCAACACTTCTGATTTATGGAAGTCCGAAGTCTGGGCAATCTGGTCAGTCCAGTATCGTCTGACCATCGGATCAGTCACTTTCGGCAGCAGCTCCTGCACATACTTGGCATCGGTTAACACCCGGACCACTTCCACAAACGTATTCCCCGGCTCGCTCATCACTGTCAGCATTGCATTTCTGATCGCGTGTTCAAACCGCGGCCCGATAATTCCGGTTTTGTGCGGATCATAAAGCTTGTACATCAAACCCACGATTGAAGTCGTCACAAAGTGTTTTTCTTCTTCAGTTCTTGCCTCCAGCATATTAAGCCCCAGCGGTCTTTCTGTATCTGAAGGATTAAAGTAAATTACGTCCTCTGCCCGTTCCGGCGGAATCATTTCCAAAATCTTTTCGACTGTGTCATGCGGGTCAATAAAACACACTCCCTTGCCGGCCCGGATATCCTGCATAATCATCTCAATTAAAAGCTCCGACTTTCCCACCCCGGTCTTCCCAATAATATAGGTGTGCCTCAACCGGTCGTCCTCGCTAATATATACCGGCCGGGTCACTCCCCGGTAAACGCTCTTGCCTAAAAATAAACCTTCTTTCGGAATCAAAGCCGGCGCCGGCGCCCGTTTGGCATTCAACCAATAAATATGCGGCGTCTCAATACTCTTATTGGGAAAGTGATAAATCGTTGCCAATTCTTCGGTCGACAAAATGCTTTTTGATCCGAACAGCGGCTGATACCGGTAAATAAAATCAATCATAAATAGTTTTTTCAGCCTGATCTTCATCTTGGTAAAACTGTTATGGTCAGAATTAAACTGGGAAAAAGCCGAAGTCAGGTTGGACAAATGCGCCTCGGCTGATTCTTTGGTCGTGGACGACACCACCATTCTGATCGTGGTTTCAAACCCCGGCTTTGAACACTTATTCTCAATTTCTTCATAAGTTTTCGGGTCCACTGTGTATTTAGCCGTCTCCGGATCTGCCTCGGCTTTTTTCGTTTTGGCAATATACGACCGGCCGGACTTCTGCCATTTGTTATCCGCCGGCGAAATCAACACCTGCATTACCGCCCCTTCGTTTTCCCCCATTTTCGCCAGTCCGGAAGTAATTGAGCTTAACGGATCCGTCGGCAAATCCTTGTAAATCTGAATCGGAAAATGCGAGGCGCTGCCTAGTTTCATCGCCGCAAACGCCACCTTGCCGTGGTCGGCATAAATATTGTACTCGTCCACTTCTCTGACATCTGCACCCGGGTAAGTTCCGTGAATTTGTTTTTCTACCAAATCTTTCAATTTATTAGGAATCGATACATAAAACCTGATATCTTCTTTTTTAGCCACAATCTCAAAGCTTAAATGATCCTGGGGCTTTAAAAATTTAAACAGGCCGCCGCCTTTCTTCACGCTGAAAAGCGAGGCAAACATTTGCTCGGCACCGTCAATTTTCACTTCATTATCTCTGGGTACGGCTATTTGCAAGACGACAAACTCCAAAGATCTTTTCTCCCGATCCTTAAACTTCAGCCAGTGGATCACCACATAACCTAAACCCGCCAACATCACCATGCCTATTCCTAAGAGAAAAGCAATTAAGAGTAAATACTTGGCTTGTTCAATTAATATGGTTACTTTATCCATTATTTTCTCCTGTAGGCAACTTTACTGCCAAACATCTTTACCATTCTGATACACCACTCTGCCAGCCACCTGATGCTATCCAGCACTTTATGCTGCAACCCTTTATCGACTTCATCTTTAGTCAAAGGTAACACGACTTTAAAACCCGCCCCTGGCTGAGCCGTATCATCCAGCACTACCTGACCTTTATCATCTTTGATCGCTTGAGGCGCTTGGCTGTCTTCTTTTTCCACCTTTTCCAGCCAGCCCTCCACTTCCGGTTCCAAATCTATATTCCGGGTAAACTCAGTTACCGGCGTTTCTTCTTGCTTCGCCTCGCCAGAGCTCTCAGCTGCGGCGGGCTTATTATCAACTCTTTCCTTCCCTCCTACCGGCTGGCCGGTTATTATCGGTGGCGCTGGCGGTTTCTGTTGTGAATCATCGGGCAGGTCTGTCATGAGTTAATGATAACACAATTTTTGTTAGGGCTTTATTTCCAAATTACTTAATATTTTTTGGTAGGCTAGCTGATCATACTCTCTTTGGATCTTATTCATAATCTCCAAAGTTTTTTTCTTAATCTCCTCAATTTCTTCATGGTATTCCTTAATATCTCCCTGAAGCTTATCGTAAATTTCCTGGTTAGATAACTGTTTTCTCGGATCAGCCACTTCATTAAACACCCTTCGAAAATGGGCAAACGCCTCCACTAGCTCTTTTTCTAATTCTTTTAACTGCAAGTAAACCGTTTGCTTATCCACACCGTAATATTAGCACAACATCCGCTTCTATTTTGCTTGAACAGCAACAAATTGTCCGCTGTGGATTGCCTCCAACACTTGTTCCAATCCTAAACAAAAATTACTGGGATAAAAATCTCTAATTTCGCCATTTTCATATAAAAAAGCATGGCTTGTACTGACATCTGAGTTTAAAGAGTATTGAGAGCTAAAATGACCCATATTAAGCTGTACATAAATCGGAAAATGTTTATTCTCAGAAATTAATTTATCCATAAAAACAGAGGCCGATATTTCCACTTGAGCATCTTCCTCTTGCCACTTACCCTCAAATGTTACTTTGGTTTCGTAATTTGCGATTAATCTATTAATTAAAGTGTGTTTTTTTGTCTCTTTTCCTTCCCGAATTAATAATTGTACAAACTTATCTTTAATGTTCTGTAATGCTAAAGTTTGTATATCAATTTCTTCTTGACTTTCCAGTTCCTCAGCTCTCCTATCTCTTATAAAATCTAAAGCCATTTTTTCTCCTTTTATAATAAAAAGTCTGCTCAAATGGCAGACTAATAACCTGTAATATAGCACTATTATCTTTCAAGTCAATAATCTAAACCCTTCACTGCCTTCACTCCTTTGTCAAACGGGTGCTTGATTTTTTTCATCTCCGTCACCAAGTCTGCGCCTACAAGGAGTCTCCTCGTAGCCCCTCTGCCGGTTAAAATTAAATGGGTTTTGCCTCGATTCTTTATTAACTTCATCACCTGCTCAAGTTTAATTAATTTATCACTAATCGCATTATTGATTTCATCCAAAACCAACACGTCAACTTTATCGATTAATTTTTCTGCCAGCTTCAGTCCTGCCAGAGCCGCTTTGTGATGCTGAGCCGGCGTTGCGTGGTCTGTCGGCAACTTATAAAATCCCTCCCCTATAAAATACATCTTTAAGTTGTTAAGTTTCAATTTCATTTCACTGATCGGCCATTTCTTTTCCTTGTACCAGCTCACCCAGCCCACCTTCACTCCCGTACTGGCCGCCCTAACTGCTACTCCCAGGGCCGCCGAGGTTTTACCTTTTCCCTCGCCGGTAAACACATAAACTAATCCCTGTTTAGTTCTCATAACCTGTTTCTATTTTACACTTTTCCCGCCAGTTAGAATCAACTTTGACTCCAAACTCTTTGAGTAAATTAACTAAATACTCCAACGGCAAACCGATAATCGTGGTAATTCCACCTCCAAAAGTTTCGACTAAACTGCCATACCCCGGCAGCTCAAATTGAATGGCATATCCCCCACCCTTATCCAATACCTGAAATTTGTTAATATATGCCTCAATAATTTTTTCATTGTAGCGTTTCATCCCCACCCAGCTTCTCGCCACACTCATCAAAACTTTGTTTTTAGAGGCAACGGCAACGCCGCAAAAAACCGAATGAGTTTTGCCAGACAAAAGTTTTAAATATTCTCTTGCTTGCTGCAAATCTTTTGGCTTACCCATGAATCTATCTCTTTTTACCACCACTAAATCCGAACCAATGACTATTCCTCCTTTTGGCGGCTCGATCGAAGTCGCTTTTGCAATTGCTAACTGTCCAACTAAGTCTTCGGCATCTGAACCCACATACTCTTCCTCTTTAATTTTGTGGCTGACGGCTGTAAATTTTAATCCCAGCAAAAACAGTAACTGCTTTCTCCGTGGCGAATCCGAGGCCAGTATAATTTTCATAAATTAATAACTCAGTATACAAATTTTGCGCGCGCAGCATCTCATCTGGTAGCTTTAGCTAGCCAGATAACTGTGAGCACGCAGAAAATTTTGTTTGCCGAGTTATTCCTTAGATACTGCATTTGGAAAATCCGCACTTTCTGCAAGTCGCACAGCCTTCAACCATTTCCATCATTTCCCCGCATTCCGAACAAACATCCTTCTTCTGCTTTAACGGCTTAATTCTAATCTTGCTTTGCATAATTTGTTCTTTCTTTTTCGGCGCCGTCTTTTTTGTTTCCGGCGCTTGCAGTACCTGACCCTCGCGGCTTCCGGAACGGTAAATCGTAATTCCCTTGCACTTTAATTCCCAAGCTAAAATATAGGCTTTTTCAATATCCGTTTGGCTGGCCGTATTGGGAAAATTTATTGTCTTGCTGACAGCATTTTCCGTATACTTTTGAAACCCGGCCTGCATCTTTACATGCCACTCCGGCTTAATCCCATAAGCGGTTACAAAAATCTCTTTAATTTTCGCTGATAAGTACTCAATATCACTGCATTGGCCTGTTTTAGCCACCCTTTGATAGACATCATTTTTCTGCTCTAAACTTAAATTGCTCTTCTCTACTGCCGCTTTAAAATAAGGATTAACATAATGCAAACCTTGATCATCAATTACGTTTTTAATGTAAGCTAAAGCAAAGTTTGGCTCAATTCCGGACGAACAATCCGCCACCATGGAAATCGTTCCCGTCGGTGCAATCGTGGTTACCGCCAAGTTTCGCCGCTTGATTCCTTTTGTCTCGTACTCACTCCCCTTCCAATTCTTGAAACAACCTTTTTCTTTCGCCAACTTTACCGACTCATCTACTGCCGCTTGGTTGACCGCTTTCATCACCTTCTCCGCCCACCTTACTCCTTCGTCAGTGTTATACCCCACCTCTAATTGATACAGCATATCTGCAAACCCCATAATTCCCAAGCCGATTCTACGATTAGCCTTGGCCATCTTTTCCACCTGTTCCAAAGGATATCGGCTCGCATCCACCCCATCATCCAAAAACCTCACTGCAATTCGCACTACTTCCTCAAGTCGCCGCCAATCCACCTCGTGTCGGCCTTGGCTTAAGACCACCATCTTCGCTAAATTAATACTACCCAAATTGCACACATCAAACGGATGTAATGGTTGTTCCCCGCAGGGATTGGTGGCTTTTAATGGCCCTAAAGTTTTTAATACCGGATTCTTTTTATTAATTGTGTCTAAGAAAATCATTCCCGGATCCCCGGTCCGCCAAGCCAAATTAACCATCTGGGAAAACAACTGCCTGGCTTTAACCGTCCGTACCATTTCCCCAGTTCGCGGATTAACTAAATTAAATTCTTTATTCTCCTTCACTGCCTGCATAAATTTATCCGTCGTCCCTACCGAAATATTAAAGTTCGAGATCTCCCCCTCTTCAGTTTTACAAGTGATAAATTCGAGGATGTCCGGATGATCAACGTCTAAAATCCCCATATTCGCTCCCATCCGGTAACCGCCCTGCATCACCTGGCCGGTCGCCGCATCAAATACTTTCATAAATGAAACCGGCCCGGTCGCAAACCCGCCCGAACTCTTTACATAATCGCCTTTTGGCCTCAACTTGGAAAAATTAAAGCCGGTTCCTCCCCCGGCCTGTTGAATCAAAGCCAGCCACTTAACCGCATCAAATATCTCTCCCATTTGATCCTCAACCGGCAGCACAAAACAATTAGCCAGCATCGCCGACTTGGTTCCGGCTCCGCGAAAGTATGTGCCTCCGGGTACAAACTCCAGTCTTGAAATTGTTTCAAAAAACTTATCTTCCCACTGTTGCTGGCTGGCTGGCTTTTCCTGACCGCTTATAAACTTGGCCACCCGTCTAAACAGTTGTCTCGGAGTCTCAATTACTTGCCCTGATTCATCATGCCGTAAAAACCGGTTTTCTAAAACTTTTATCTGATTAATCGACAAGCCTAAATCATCCTTAACTCCTAGCCACTCTTTGGTTTTTCTTACCATCTCATGCTGCTCCCGGTATAAAATATAGGCCTTAGCCACTTCATAATGGCCGGCGGCCATTAATACCTGTTCGACTACGTCCTGGACTTGTTCTACGGTCGGAATTTCCCCATTCACTCCCCGCTTCAGAATATTAATCACAATCTTGGTTAATCGTTCAGCTTCTTTTCTTCGTTTTATTTCACCGCTAACTTCTCCAACAGCCGCGAACGCCGCCACAATTGCCTTAATAATCTTTTCCTCCTCAAACGCCGCCACCCGGCCGTCTCTTTTAATAATCTTGGTTAAATCAGTCATAATGAGCACCTCGAAAATCCACAAGTCTTGCAGGTCGCGCACCCTTCTTTAACTTCCAACTCCACCCCACACTCCAGGCATTTAACAGCATTTAGCACCTGATCATTCTTACTGCCGTCCCGGTAAACCGTAATCCCTTTGCACTTCAACTTCCAGGCCAAAAGGAATGCTTGCCTAACCTCATCTTTTGTAGCTTGAGCCGGAAAATTAATTGTCTTGGAAACGCTGTTATCAAAGTGCTTTTGCCAGGCCGCCTGCATTTTCACATGCCAGGACCAATCAATCTCGCGGCTGGTGACAAACACCTTTTTATCAAACTTGTTTTTATACGCTTTATAAACCGGGTCTTCCATTATTATTTCTTTGGTTGCGCTGTTCTTCCGACTGTCTTCAAAAAACGTCCGCCGCTTGGTTACCAAACTAAACACCGGTTCGATTCCGGAAGAACAATCGCTAAACAAAGAAATTGTTCCGGTTGGCGCAATCATCGTTGTCGCACAATTCCGCCTGGCTTTGCCGGTTTGAGCATAAATACTGCTGTCAAAATTCCCGAAATTTCCTCTTGCCTTTCCCAGTCTCTCTGTTTCCCTGTCTGCTTCCTGGCGGATAAACTTTGCCAGCTTTTCTGACAACTCCACCGCCGCCTGGCTGTCATAGCAAATTCCCAGTTTAAAAAACAAATGAGCCAACCCCATCACTCCCAGACCGATCCGCCGGTTGCCCTCTTTTACCATCCGGCTGATCTGTTCTAACGGATAGTTATTCACCTCCACCATGTTATCTAAAAACCTCACTCCCAACTGGACAGTTTTCCTTAACTCCTCCCATAAAATCTGGCCGTCTTTTATATGTAGGCTTAAATTAATCGACCCCAAATTACATGATTCATAGGGTAAAAGAGGAATTTCTCCACAAGGATTAGTTGCTTCCAACCGACCCAAACTTGGTGTTGGATTATCCTGTTCCATGGTGTCTAAAAATGCCATTCCCGGATCAGCCGTCTTCCAGGCATAATCCACGATCAGATCAAACAACTTATCCGCCCTAATCTTTTTTATTACCTCTTTGTTTCTCGGATTAATTAAAGCCCACATTTTTTTATCTAAAACCGCCTTCATAAACTCATCGGTGGCTCCCACGGAAATATTAAAGTTCTTAATCGTCCCGTCTTCAGTCTTCATCCTGATAAACTCTTCCACGTCCGGATGATCCGCGTTTAAAATCGCAATATTGCCGCCCTGTCTTTTGGCTCCCTGTAAAATCTTGGACAAAGCCGCGCTGAAAGCCTTAATAAAATCAACCGGGCCCGAAGCTGCCCCCAAAACATTTTTTACCTTGTCTCCATGCGGCCTAATTTTAGAAAAGTTAAATCCGGTTCCGCCATTATTCTTATGAATCACTGCCGCCTCGCCTAGAGTCTTAAAAATCCGCTCAATGCTATCTTCGATCGGCAGTACGAAACAAGCCGCTAATTGGCCTATCCCGTCCGGATTGCCCGCCTCAAACATTGCCTTGCCTGAACACACAAACTTCTTCGTCACCATCCGCTCATAAAACCTCTCGGCGATTTCCTTCATCTCGCCGTTATCCGACCAAATTACTTCCGGCTTGGCCATATGCTGGGCTACCCGCCACAGCATCTCTCCGACTGTCTCGATCACCCGACCCCGCCGGTCAGTCATCAAATACCGTTTCCGGGTTATCTCTAAGGCGACT
The DNA here is from genome assembly GCA_043803225.1 of Candidatus Beckwithbacteria bacterium. Classification (GTDB taxonomy): domain Bacteria; phylum Patescibacteriota; class Microgenomatia; order UBA1400; family CG1-02-47-37; genus JAZDKF01. The sequence continues at coordinate 64,410 of JAZDKF010000027.1, read as the reverse complement.
GCTGATTGTTTCGGTTCAATTATCTTCATATTAACTGACCGAACATCTTGAATAGCCGCAACCCAAGCAGGTCGCGCACCCTTCTTTAAATGTTAATTCGCCGCCGCACTCCGGACACAACTCTTCCTCCCGATGGCCATTGCCCACCCACTTGCGTTTATCATCCACAATCGGCTGGCTGACTGCTTTGTTAATCCCTACGTTTAATACCTGTCTGGCTTTACTGCCGTCCCGGTAAACCGTAATTCCTTTACAGCCTAATTCATAAGCTAACTCATAAGCCTCTCTGACATCATCCGGGGTCGCGCTTGCCGACATATTAATCGTCTTGGACACCGCCGCGTCAATATGTTTCTGCCAGGCCGCCTGCATCTTCACATGCCAGGACCAATCAATCTCGTGGCTAACCTTAAAAATCTCCCTTATCTCATTCGGCACTCCTTTCAACCCGTCAATTCCGCCCGTCTCGCTGATCTGGCGAATCAGTTCCTTAGAATAAAATCCGCCCCGTTTGGCTGCCTGTTCAAACCACCAATTACTCTCCACCAACTGAGTATTATTAACATCTAAGATATTTTTTCTCATATAAGAAAGGGCAAACAATGGCTCAATACCCGAAGAACAGTCAGCAATGATTGAAATCGTGCCGGTTGGCGCTACCGTATTAACCGTGCTGTTGCGCATAGTCTTAAATCCCTGCTTTTCCCACTGACTGCCGCTAAATCCTGGAAACGAACCTCTCTCTTTCCCCAAAGCCTTTGACTCGCTCACCGCCGTATCATGGATAAACTTCGACAGCCTCTCTCCCATTCTTAAACCCTCGTTTGAAGCATAAGCAATTTTTAATTGAATTAACATATCCGCAAATCCCATTACTCCCAAACCGATCTTTCTGGTTCTTCGCGTCATTGTTTCAATTTCTTTAATCGGATATTTGCAGACATCAATTACATCGTCTAAAAACCTGACTGCCAGCCTGATTAAGCGCTCCAGCTTATCCCAATCCACCTCCAGCTTGTCCCGGTTGTTTACCTTTAAACACTCTCTTAAATTAATACTGCCTAAATTACAGCTTTCATATGGCAACAGTGGCTGCTCCCCGCAGGGATTAGTCGTCTCAATCTTGCCCAAATGATTTACCGGACTGCTATCATTCATCCGCTCGATAAACACCATGCCCGGATCAGCCGTCTTCCAGGCCTGAAAGGTAATCATATCCAGCACCCTTCTGGCCGAAGTCTTTTTCACTACTTCATTACTTACTGGCATTCTCAGCTCATACTCCTTATTGCTCAAAGCCGCCTTCATAAATTCATCGCTGACCCCGACTGAAATATTAAAATTCGATACTTCTTCCTCGACTCCTTTGCTAAAAATAAAGTCCAAAATATCCGGATGGTGAACATCCATAACTGCCATCAGCGCTACCCGGCGGCTCGAGCCCTCGTTAATTACATTGGCTACTTGATTAAACAGTTGTAAAAAAGAAATCGGTCCTGAAGTAATGCCCCCGGTTGAGCGGATTTTTGCCCCCCTGGGACGTAAGTTCGACAAGGGAATTCCTACTCCGCCGCCGGTTCTGGCAATTACCGCAGCCTGTTCCATAGTTTTAAAAATACTGGCCAAATTATCCTCTAAAGGCAGTACAAAACAAGCTGATAGTTGATTAAATTTGGTGCCGGCATGCATTAAGGTCGGTGAATTTGGCAAAAAATTTAAACTCACCATGGCCTCATAAAATCTTTTCTCGTACTCCTTTACCGCTTTATTTCCGCCATAGTTTTTCTCCACTGCCGCTATTGCTCTGGCTACCCGCCTGAACATCTGTTCAGCTGTTTCCACCACCCGGCCGTCCTTATCCCGCTTTAAATAATCCCGTTTGGTTAAAACCGTTATCGCATTATCAGTTAATTTAATCTTTTTCGGCCGGCCCATTTACAAAATCTCCTTTATTAAACTGGTAAAATCCTCAATATTGTCAAAATCTAAATAAACGCTGGCAAACCGCACATAAGCCACCTTGTCAATTTTTTTTAACTGCTTTAATACCGAGTTCCCAATCTGCTGGCTGGAAACTTCGCTGCTTTTTTTCTTCAGCATCTCCTGCTCAACCTTATCTAAAATATCTTCCACTAAATCGGTGCTGATCGGTCTTTTTTCACAGGCGCGGTTAATTCCCCGTCTGACTTTTTCTCGGTCAAAGTTTTCCCGGCTGCCGTCTTTTTTAATTACCACCAACTGCGGCCCTTCCACTCTTTCATAAGTGGTAAACCTTTTTTGGCACTGCTCGCACTTCCGTCTTCTTCGAGTCACCTGATTATCTTCACTATCTCTAGACTCAAGCACTGACGACTGACCATGTTCGCAAAAAGGACATTTCATACTAAATTAACCTCCAAACTCGTGAAAAATAAAAACACTATAGCTAGTGTCAACATAAAATTTATGACACTACTAATAGTGTCGTCAACTACCAATATCTAAGTCAAACTAGATCAGCTTTTCTTTTCCCTCAAGAAACCGGTCTGCTTTTAACTTTTTCCTTCACCCCCTCCCCCGGCCAATCATTTATTTGATCTTCTCTATCTATTCTTAGTAGTGATTTTGTGTTCAATAACGCATAAAACACTATTACTAAAAACAAATTCCAATCAACCGCTTCATCAATACTCGCTGCCTGCGGCTGCCAAACCCACTCCGGAATGCCTATTAACGGTTGCAGCTTCGGCCACCGCACTTGGTAAATTGGAATAGGTTTATCTTCTTCACTTATTACCGGTGTTATTATCTCTGGTATTTCTGTTTCACCTGCTTGATAAACAATCCCTTCTTCTTTAATACCTACAAGGTCTCTCCTTGTAGGCTTGCCTGCCGCTGGTGCAGCTATTTCCTGTTTTTCAGGGCCTACAAGGACAGTCCTTGAAGTTTTAACCTCTAGCTCAACTCTCGCTTCCAAACTTTCCCCCTCTTCTTCTGCTGGCTCTATCACCGCCTCAGGCCTTACGACTTTCATTATTAATGGTGTCGTTTCTGTCTCTAATTCTGATGTCTTTACCACTGGTGTTACTGTTGCTTTAGGGTCAATTACTCCAAAGACAAACTTCGTAGGTCGAATACTTTGCTTTGCCGTCATTGCCGGTTGAATCTCCAGCAATGTGACTTTAGGGACTATCTTTGAAGTCGCCGGCGCTTCAATAATCTCTTCTATTCTAAAAGTTGGCTCCTCCGGCTTTGCCGCTTTCATTATTAATGGTGTCGTTTCTGTATCTAACTCTGATGTTTTCACCACCAGGGCTACATCAGAAACAGTTCTGATTTCACCTACGAGGTCTGTCCTTGTAGGTCTTCTCGATTCTGCTCCTGGTTCAACTGTTTTCATTTCTTTCTCTTCATTTTTATTCTCCGACTGAAACACTAATCCAATTTTAACTTCGACTTCAGGATTCAACCTTGCGGGTTTTGCCCGCCCAACTGCATCCCAACTGCTAGCCGCTGTTGCTAACGGTTGTAGTCCCTTGCCTTCAAGGAGAGACCTCGTCGGTCGAACTAATATCTCTTCAAAGTCTTGACTTTGTTTTAGAAACTCCAGTTTCAACTTTGCCTCCTCAAAACTTAAGTCTTCTCCCTCGCCGGTTAAATCAATTCTATCCTTATGTCTGACCGATCCGTCCATCTCCTTCTCAAATGTATCCATATATTTCACTCCCCCGCCTCTACCCAAAGCGCTGGCATCCAAAACATTGATAATTTCTCCGGGCTTTGCTCCAATTGCTTCCTTCTCAAAAGCGATTAACGTTTCTCTTTCCTCATCGCTGCTGGCAAAATCAATCATCTTTTGAAATAGACCGTAAAACGGATCAACTAACCGGCCGTCAACCACTTCATATTTTTGTTCAACCTGGCTGACCAACTCTCCGGCTTTCTCAGCCAAATACGTTTCCACCTGCCTGGGAAACATCATTGTATTAAATCCAATTAAAGCCTGCTTAAAAATAATTTCTGGGCTTAAATCCGGATTTTCCGCTGCTAACTTCGCCCTATACCCTTTAAAAGAATTCACTTCAGCTATCTGATCAAAAACTTCATGTCCAACCACATTCGCCTCCTGCTCGGGAGAAAACTACTTCAAATCTGGTTTTCTGACTTATCGTTTAAAACGATTTACAGTTGCGGCACAGTGCCGGACTTCCACCGGCTTACCCAAATACTTGAAGTTAAATATTTAATAATTGCTAATGTTCCTGTCAATATTATTAGGTTGCTCACTGCCTGTAAGCGTAAAAACGGCAATCCCATCACATAACAATCCACTAAACCCTTTAAATTATGCGGATATAAACTGCTGATCAGCCAAACTCCAAAATTAGTGTAAAAGTAAAAAAACAACGATGCTCCCAAACCATAACCCCCGGCCACCCACCAAGCCTTACCTTTTAACCATCGTCCCAGATAACCAATCAGTCCGAATGCACTCCAGGTAAAAAGCAGTATCATTGTATTGCCGATCACTAAGTCTGACAAGACTAAAGCCATTACTGCTACTCCCGCCCCCCAGCGCTTGCCTAAATAAATTGAAGCGATTACGCTTACGGTCGTTATTAGCTCAATATTCGGCCCCAAATCAAACCACAGTCTCTCGGCCACTGCCGCCGACACTAAAACTAAAGCCAATAAAATCTTTTTCATCATTAGAACGCTGGTTTAATATACTTCCACTCAACTAAATCCCCTGAGTTTAATCCTTGCTTATCCGCCGCTACGGTTCCTGATTGGCCATTAATAAAATAAATCCAGGCTTTATCAGTCCGGTTGCTATAGCCGTTAATGCTTTCCACTAAACTTCCGAAATCAGACTCTTTCAGAGTTATTTCAAATCCCCGATTGCTGGCCGCCGCCTGCAAGGCCTCAAGCACCGTCCCGGCTTGAACCAACTCCATTGCCTCCTTGCCATCGCCAAAATCTATTCCCAGCTCCACTTCCTCCAACAGCTTTTCCGCTTCTGTTTCACCCCTGCTTTCCACCTTTAACTTTAACCCTTCTATCATTTCTTCCATCACTTCTTTAGACTCATCACTCACTTTTTCTTTTAATAAATTCAACACTTCTAAATGTTTTTTTGTCGCTAAAGTTAATCGATTCTTAAACTGCTTTTCTGGCTCTGTTTCTCCCAACCCTTGGCTTAGATTGACTGCCTGGTCTAAATACTTCTCTGCTTTAGTTAAGGTGCTTACCCCTAATGCCAGCTTATTCCCATCAACCAAAGTCCAGCCGGCTCCCAACCGTTTATCGGCATATAGTAACAGCTTTTCTGCTTTTGGTAATGTCGCCGAGGTTAATATCAGCTGAACCCGGTCTCTGATCATTTTCAGCCAATAAAGCGGACTGTCCGGTAACACTCCCGGATAAGACAGATAATAATCAACCGGTTTACTGCTCTCTATGCTTTCTGCCACAGCTCCGACACCCGTAGTCATCAACAGCATTAACATTGCTAAGCTAATCAAGATTTTTTTAAACATAAAGCCTCCAAAGTTTTTTTTAAACAAGAGTCTCTATCCAAAGAATATGTATCAATCACTAAATCATACAAACTCGGGTGGTAAAAATCAAAATACTTGCCCCGTCTGAAACCCTGGCTGGATTTTGGCACCCAAAGCCGCCATTCTTTCCCGTACAATCTTGTCCATTTTCCTAAATTTTTTTCTTCTCTTTCAAATATATGTTTTTTGGCTTCTTCTATCGAAATTCCATCCCGGTTTACCAATCGGTCAATCCTTAACTCATCCATTGAACAAAACATTAAAACCTTTAAAGTTCCCTTAACTCCCTGAGCGACAAACCCTGACAGCCATGAATCCACTACCCGGCCGGATTTTTCTTTTAGCCAGTCTCTCATCCCATAATCCACTTTCCTGTCAAAATCATCCCCGTAAACTGTCGCTAAATGATGGATTTTTAATTCTTTATTAAACAGGCCTTTTTCAATTGCATACTGCCTCATAAACTCGCCGCCGCCAAAATACTCCCAACCAAGCTTTTTAGCTAAACTTCTAGCCAAAGTTGATGACCCTGAACCAGGCAAGCCGGAAATAGTTACATTTCTATACTTCATCTTAACCGCTATTTTTACATATTTGTTACAATTATGCCATGGTCAAAAAACCCTTTTTTAAAACTCACCCCCGCCAGGCGGTCTTTATCATCGGCGCTGCTTTAATCTTTCTCGTCGGCTTAATCATTATTTTCAATGACTTGCCTTCTCCGGGAAAACTCAATTCTGATGCTTTTCCCGTTTCCACCAAAATCCTGGATCGCCACGGCCAGTTGCTTTATGAAATCTACGCTGACCAAAACCGCACTCCAATCAAGTTAACCGACCTTCCCGACTATATTAAACAAGCCACCATCGCCATTGAAGACAAAAACTTTTATAAACATCATGGTTTTGCCTGGGAAGGCATCACCCGGGCTTTTTTAAACACCATCTTTAAACAAAAACTCCAGGGCGGCTCCACCATTACCCAGCAACTGGTCAAAACCACCCTGCTTACCCCGGAACGGACCATTAAGCGAAAAATAAGAGAAGCCATTCTTTCCTTTGCCACCGAAGTCCGCTACTCCAAAACAGAAATCCTGGAAATGTACTTAAACCACATCCCTTACGGCGGCACCAGTTATGGCATTGAACAGGCCGCTCAAACCTACTTTGGCAAAAGCGCCCAAGCGCTGACTTTGGCTGAAGCCGCCCTGCTGGCCGGACTGCCCCAAGCCCCCACGCGCTACTCCCCTTTTGGCGCTAACCCGGATCTGGCTAAAAGCCGCCAGCAGCAAGTCTTAAGTCGGATGTTGGAAGATAAATACATTTCTAGGGAAGAATTTGACTCAGCTATAAACCAACCGCTTGAGCTTAAGCCCCCGACTCAATCGATCCTTGCCCCCCATTTTTCTCTTTATATTAAAGAAATCTTAGTCGATAAATACGGCCTGCCCTTAGTTGAAAAAGGCGGCCTTAGGGTTACCACTTCCCTGGATTTAAACCTCCAGCAGTTTGCCGAAGCGGCTATTGCCACCGAAACCGCTAAGTTAGCCAAAGCCAATGTCACCAACGCCGCCGCTTTGATTACCAAACCCAGAACCGGAGAAATTCTGGCCATGGTCGGCTCCAAAGATTACTTCGATGAATCTATCGACGGTAATGTTAACGTTACTACCCGCCTGCGCCAGCCTGGTTCATCTATCAAACCGATTAACTACGCTGTCGGTTTAGCCAAAGGCTTTACCCCATCGACTATGTTTTTGGATGTTCCGGTTTGTTTTAATGTGCCCGGCCAAAGAAGCTACTGTCCCAAAAACTATGACGCTACTTTCCACGGCCCGGTCCAAATGCGTTTTGCTCTCGGCAACTCTTTTAACATTCCCGCAGTGAAAATGCTCGCCGCCAACTCAGTTGAATCAATGATTGCCACTGCTTCAGCTATGGGCATTACCACCTTTACCGACCCGTCCCGCTACGGCCTGTCTTTAACCCTTGGCGGCGGTGAAGTTAAAATGGTTGACATGGCCGTAGCTTTTGGCGTCTTTGCCAATGCCGGTTTAAAAGTCGACTTGACTCCGATCCTAAAAGTCGAGACCTACACTGGCGAAGTCTTGGAACAAATTGATCTGGAAAACCAACTGCCCAGCGGTACTAAAGCTATTTCTCCGGAAATTGCCTACCTTATCTCTCATATACTTTTAGACAACAATGCTCGGTCTCAAGCTTTTGGTTCTAACTCAGAACTAGTCATTAGAAACCATGCTGTCTCAGTTAAAACTGGCACCACTGACGATCTTCGGGACAACTGGACTATCGGCTATACTCCCTCATTTTTAATCGCTGTCTGGACTGGCAACAACGATAATACGCCGATGTCTCCCTGGTTGGTTTCCGGTGTCTCCGGCGCCGCCCCTATCTGGCACGACCTGATGACCTATCTGCTGGCTGATCAGCCGGACGAATGGCCGGCCAAACCGGAAACTGTTGTCGGTCTATCTGTTTGCTCTTTGACTGGTTACCGCCCTAACCCCGACTCCCCTTGCGAAACTCGCTTTGAATACTTTATTAAAGGCCAAGAGCCGGGAATTGAACCTCAGTTAAAAAAAGGCGTCTGGATTGATAAAACCACCAACCATCCGCCTCTTCCCGGGGTCACGGAAAACTTAGAAATGCAGGATCATCTTCTGCTTTCCGATCCGGTGCAAACCGATTACTGTCTCGACTGTCCCAAACCCATCGACGATAAAGGCAAAATCACCGAACCTGCCTACACTATTAATCTAAAATAACCTCTCCCTTTTTCTGACATTATAGGTTATAATGCCCCCCATGGTCAAATTCTGGCGCTGGCCTGGCCTGATTCTGGAAACTATCGGTCGGACCACTTACCAATCAATCTTTTTTGCAATCAAGCTGTTTTTCAACAGCCTTGTGGTATTTATCAAAAACTTTCGCTCTGCCTATCGTTTTCTTACCTCTCTGGAAATCAAACTCAAACTGCCTAAAGTTAAAACTAGGCAATTAAAACTTCCGGGCATTAAACTACCCCGCTTTCAACTGCCCCGTTTGTCTTTCTCTAAACGAACTGTCCTAATTGGTTCGTCGATTTTAATTTTCTCCGGCTTTTTCTACTTCTTTATCGTAAAAGACCTTCCCAGCCCTACTGATCTGATCAATCGTCCGCCCAGCCTCTCCACTAAAATCTATGACCGTTATGAAAATCTCCTGTTTACTTTTTACAAAGATCAAAACCGATCCTTAATCAGCTTAAACCAACTGCCTCAGCACTTTATCCAAGCGACCCTGGCTATCGAAGACAGCCGTTTTTATCATCACCAAGGTATTTCCTGGTCCGGTATTCTTCGCTCCTTAAATCAAATTATTTTTAACCAACAACTCCAAGGCGGTTCTACCATTACCCAACAATTGGTTAAAAATGCCCTGCTTACCCCTGAACGGACCCTAATTCGCAAACTCAAAGAACTAATTTTAACCATAGAAACTGAACTGCTTTTTTCTAAAGACGAAATTCTGGAAATGTATTTTAACCAGGTCTCCTACGGCGGCACCGCTTATGGTGCTGAGCAGGCAGCCCAAACCTACTTTGGCAAATCTATTAAAAACATTAGCTTGGCCGAAGCCTCTCTGCTTGCCGGTTTACCAGCTTCGCCGACCACTTACTCCCCTTTCGGACCCAATCCCTATCTTTCTATTTACCGCCAACACCAAGTTTTAAACCGGATGGTTGAAGAAAAATTTATTGCTCCGCAGGAAGCCGAACTGGCTAAACAACAAAAAATTCGCCTCGCCCCCCAATATCAAAACATCCGCGCCCCTCACTTTGTTATGTATATTAAAGACCTGCTCGCTCAGGAATTTGGCGAAACTACGGTTGAGCAAGGCGGCCTGACCGTAATCACTTCGCTTGATCTTAATCTACAAGAACAGGTTCAGACTATTGTTACCCAAGAAATCAACCAACTTTTTCCCTTACATATTACTAATGGTGCCGCCCTGATCACTAATCCCAAAACCGGCGAAATCCTGGCCATGGTCGGCTCCCGGGACTACTTTGACGTCGACCGGGACGGCCAGGTTAATCTAACTACGGCTCTCCGCCAACCCGGTTCTTCCATTAAACCGGTTAACTATGCCTACGCCTTAGAACATGGTTTTACTGCCGTCTCAATTATCCAAGACAGTCCGGTTACTTACGATATTCCCGGTTCCAAACCTTACTCTCCGGTCAACTACAGCGGCAACTTTAATGGCCCGGTTACCTTAAGAAACGCTCTGGCTAATTCTTACAATGTTCCGGCGGTTAAAGTATTAGCCAGCTATGGCGTCGAAAAAATGATCGAACAAGGTAAAAAAATGGGCATCTCTACCTGGAATCAGCCGGAACGCTACGGCCTGTCTCTGACTCTGGGTGGCGCTGAAGTCACCATGACCGATATGGCCGTAGTCTACGCTACCCTAAGCAATCAGGGAAAACGGGTTAATCTCCACCCGATTCTTAAAGTCACTGATGCTAAAAACAAAGTCCTATTGGACTTTAACTGCGACGACTTCCCTGCCATCAATCTTCCTGACCGTCAAGCTGATCTCCAACCTGATGCCTTTGCCGCCCAAAAACATCTTTACTGCAACCCGGAAACCATTCTCCTCCCTGCTACCAGCTTTATCTTAACCGATATTTTGGCTGATCCGATCGCCCGCATTCCCGCGTTCGGCAGCCGCAGCTATCTTAATGTCTTAAACCATCAAGTTGCGGTTAAAACCGGCACTACTAATGATAAGCGGGACAACTGGACTATTGGCTATACCACTGATTTTCTCACCATTGTCTGGGTTGGCAATAATGATAATACTCCGATGTCCCAAGTTGCTTCCGGTATCACCGGCGCCTCGCCTATCTGGAATAAAATCATGACTCTTTTACTTAATGACCAGCCTCCCCATGTCTTTACTCCTCCAACTGACTTAATTAAAGTCAACATCTGCTCAATTACCGGTCAACTCAGCTGCGAAGGCTGCCCCTCTAAGCTTGAATACTTTATTCCCGGCACTGAGCCGAAACAAGCCTGCTCAGCTGAACAAATTAAGGCCATTCAGGAAGAAAAAGCTAAAAAAGACCAGGAAGAGCGCGATAAAATCCTTACCGGCGCCACCACAAACTAGTCTCTACTACCCCACTCCCAAATCACCCGGCTGATCTTAGGCAATAACTCCATCGCCTCGCCGTCGTTGACTCCTGTTGATAATACGCAGATTGTATAAGGATTTTTAGCCTCAACTATTCCGCAGTCGTTCACTACCCCGCCTTCGCTGCCAAACTTATGAATCACTTTGATATTACTGGGCACTCCGGCAGTAATTCTATCTTCTAAGATTGTCTTGGTTAAATTATCCATTAATTCTTCCCTGCTGTTCTGGCTTAACAACCCACCTTGATAAATTCGCTTCAATAAATCAGCTATTTCTTTCGGGGTGGTTTTATTTTCTTTAATCTTAGTGTCTTTTAAACCCAAGGCGGTTAACTTCGCCTGCACTTTGGTTTCTCCGCCTAAAAACTTAATTAACAGCTCAGCTGCCATATTATCGCTTTCATTGGCCGCTAGTAAAGCAATCCGCTGATAACTAAACTTAGTTCCGTTCGGCTGATTCTGCATGCTGCCGGTGCCATAAACCAATCTATCTTCCTCGGCTAAAACATATTTTGTTTTAGGGTCAAGCTGATTTTTATCGACTGCCTGATAGTAAACAACTAAAATCGGCAGCTTAATCACTGATGCTGCCGTAAACACTTCTCCCTCATTAATCCCAAACTTCTCTCCCCCAGCCAACTTTTCTACATACAGTCCATAACTGCCCGCCAAATCTCCCAGCATCTGTTTCACCACCGTCTCGGCATCCTCTTTCTGTTTAATCTCCACTTTAAACCCCACCACTTCCGAAACATTCTTTTTATCGCCTACTGGTTTTTCAATCCTGATGACTTCACTTTCTTTGCCCAAATTAATATTTAAATCCATTCCCTGCCACCACTGTTTAATCTGTGGCGGTAAATAAAAAGCCAGTCCCAGTCCAACTGTTACTAGTAAACCAATCAAGGTCTGCTTCCGGTTGCCTTCTTCACCGATCGTCTTGCGTATTCGTTTTTTTTTAACTTGCTCTGACTCGTCGCCTTGATTAACAAAATCCCTGCTTCTTAAATCTTCATCCATATTTCTACCTCCGGACTGAACAGCAAACCTTGTTTCGGTCCAAAGTGCTCTACCACTGATGCGCCGTTGCAAAGTCCCAGTTTCAAAGCCTTTTCCAAACTCGAGTAACGAATTAATCCGGCCACCAAACCACAGCCAAAAGCATCGCCGGCTCCGGTTTCTTCTACTACTTCCCTCTTAATCGCCGGCAAACTGATAATTTTTCTGCCTTCCATTAAAGTTGCCCCTTTTCTCCCCTCAGTTACTGTCACCAGCCTTGGTCCCAACTTTCTTAAATCCGTCAGAATCTCTTCTTTGTTCTTAAATTCGTGCTTCGTGATCCTAGCCGCTTCCTGGCGATTGACAATTAACACTTCCACTTCTGGTAAAAATGCTTTTAATTTTTCCTGCGCGGAAATTTCGCTTGTGCCGGGATTAAACGCCACCTTAATCTTTTTTTCCTTAGCCGTTCTTACTATTTTAGTTAATAAATTTAAATCGCCGCCTAAAGATGAAATGTAATACCAATCAGCTTCAAGCTTTTCCCAATCAACCTTGTGCCAGGATAATTTGCTGCTGGCCCCGCGGTAAATTAAAGCCGACCGGCCGCCGTCTTCTCCTACTAAAATCGTTGAATAGCTGGTCGGCTCGTTAACCTGCTGAATGTAAAGCGGACTTACCCCTTCTTTCCTTAACTCTTGCCTTATAAATAAACCCCAATGATCTTTACCGACGCAAGTCACGCAGCCGGTCTGCATTCCCAGCCGCTCAAAACCTACGGCAGTGTTGGTTGCTCCGCCGCCGGTAGTGATTACCAATTTATCCACTCCGATCTTACCTCCGTAAACCTCGCACATTGCCACCCCGGTTGGGCTGCTGCCGGTTCTGACCATTTTAAATTCTTTACTTGACAAATAAACATCCACAAAGCTGCTGCCGAATGTCACCACCTCAAATTTCATAACGCCCCCTCTGCCAGCCGAGTTAATCTCTGCCACTGTTTTTCCACTTCTTCCGCCTGCCATAAACAGCTGCCGACCGCTAACACATCAGCTCCGGCTTTAACACACTTAGCGATCGTCGCCTCATTCACTCCGCCATCGATGCAAATCTCTTTTTTAAAGCCTAATCTCCTTAACTCTTTTACCCGCCTTAAACTTTCCCCATTAAACTGCTGGCCTTCTTTCCCGGCTCTAACTGCCATAATTAATATCATGTCTGCGGTCTTGGCTATCGGCCAATCCAGCTCTTTAAAATCAGTTTCTAAATCCACCGCTAAGCCTGCCTTTAAACCCAATCTTATCGCTTCTTCTACAAACTCTTTCTGGCTGCCCATATATTCAATGTGGCCAATCGCTGTCCTGACTCCCTCCTCCTGACAGTAATCTAGCCAATCAATCGGCTCCACCGTCATTAAATGAATATCCCTTTCCAAAGTTGTCGGAGCTTTTAACAATTTTTCCACCCCCAATGTTGGTTTTAAAGTAAACTCTTCATCCGCCACATCCAATTGAACTCTCTCTACCATCTCCTCATACAACTCTAATCTTTCCTCTAAAACTTGAGAGTTTCTCACAAAAATTGTCGGGGTAATTACAATCATGCTTGGCTAGCCAGCTCCATCATCCTAATAACATAACCCCACTCATTGTCATACCAGGCTAAAATCTTGACTAAATCGCCGTCAATGACGCTGGTCATTTCCAGATCTACTAAGGCCGAGTTTTCACAGCCAATCACATCACTGGAAACTATTGGTTTATCGGTTACTTCCAAAATTCCCTTTAAATAGGTTTCAGACGCTTGAGTTAAAGCCCGATTAACTTCTTCAGCCGTCACTTTTCTTTTTACTAAAAAAGTAAAATCTGTCAAAGAGCCGGTTACCACCGGCACTCTGATCGCGATTCCGTCAAAAACTCCTGTCAATTCCGGCAGGACCGCTCCGACCGCATCAGCCGCTCCGGTTGAAGTCGGGATAATATTTACCGCCGCCGCTCTGGCTCGTCTTAAATCTTTGTGCGAATTATCTAATAACCTTTGGTCCGAAGTGTAAGCATGAATTGTCGTCATTCCTGCCTTTAACACTCCAAAACTACTCGAAATCACCTGGGCTACCGGCACCGCACAATTGGTTGTACACGAAGCATTGGAAAATACTTTATCGCCCCTTAAATTTTTACAGTTTATCCCGCGGATATAAATATTAACCTTTCCCCCTTTAGGCGGCGCTGACAACAATACTTGTTTGGCTCCGGCCTCCAAATGGTCATCAACTTCTTCTGCTTTTCGAAACATACCTGTGCTCTCAATTACTAAATCAATTCCCAATTTTTTCCAAGGCAGTTTTTTTGGATTTAGCTCTGAAAGGACCAAAATCTTCTCTCCGTCAACAATTATATATTGGCCGCTTGCCTCTACCTTCCCCTGATACCGGCCATAGGTTGAATCATACTCAAATAAATGTGCCCAGCCGGCTGTCTCCATATTGCCGGAAGTATTTATCGCCACGATTTTTAAACCCTGTTTATGCTTCATCAGTGCCGCCCTTAAAGCCAATCTCCCAATTCTGCCAAAACCGTTAATCGCCACTTTCTTCATAAAAAATTCCTTTCTTCAATAGCTTTTATTTTATCAATTCTTCTTTGATATTTCTCCTCGGTTAGCAAACTACTCTCTAACCAAATTTTAATCATCTCTTTCACTAATTTTTCATCCACATAATCTGCCGGAATTCCTAATATGTTAGCATCACGATGTTCCTTTGCGTGTCTGGCAGTTTCCAGGCTCCAAACTTCAACCGCATGAACTCCTTTAAATTTATTAGCTACCAAAGCCATTCCTCCAGCCCGGCAAAACAACACTCCCTTATCTTGACTCCCCTTCACTTTCTCCGCCACCTTCACGCCAAAATCAACAAAATCATCCACCGGATCATAAATAGTATTGCCCAAATCCTCAAACTCAATATTTTGAGTATTAAGCCATACCTTAATTTTTTCTTTTAATTCAAACCCCCCATGGTCGCTCCCTAAATAAATCATGTCATGAAAGCCTTATCCTGGCAAATTGCACAATGGCTATGATCATATTCGGCCATTTCCCGGTCTAAGTCAACCAGGGCATCCAATATTTCTTCTTTGGTTTCGACTATTTTAAACACCTTCATGGTTTCTTTTCTAATCATCATCTTCTCTTGAATTGTCTGAACAATTTTATGCCAAAACCGGCCATAGAGAATAAACGGCTTATGATGCGGATAGTATAGTTTTGCCAAAGCCCAGGCCGTACTAAACTCAGACACGGTTCCGGTTCCGCCCCTGAAAATAATATAAGCGTCAGCATGTTCCATTAACTTAAACATTCTTTCAATATAGTTCTTGGTTTTAATCTCTTTGTCCACCCGATTGGCAAGATACCTGCCCTCAAATCCCGGCGCATCTGAAGGCGAAAACGTAATTGCGATCGTCTCCCCTCCGACCGCCTCGGCTCCCTGAGTTGACGCATTCATTATTCCTGCCCCGCCGCCATTCACTATCGTATAGCCTTTTTGAGCCAGCAACTTGGCTGTCTCAAACGCCTCCACATATTCATCATCTGTTTTCTTAAAATCCGAGTAGCCAAAAAAAGCAATGTTTTTCAGCATCAAAAACTTCCTTCAACAATATGTTTATCAGGAGCCTCAATCCCATCTTCAGGCTCTAAAGTAATCACTACACCCTTAAACGCGCTCTTGTCTTCTCCAGCTTTATAATACAGTTTTCCCTGACCATCGATTGCCGCCATCCTGCCGGTTGAAAAAAACCCTTCTGCTCCTACCAACCAGCCTTCAAAAAAATATCCCTTCTCTAATGCCGGCAGATTATTCACTTCCACTTTGTGGGCAAAACTGTTCCCATCAAAATTTCTCCAAGCTGTTCCGACCGCCTGACCACCAGCCACATCTTTTAACATCGTCATCTCGGCTCCATCCTTAGCAAAAGTGTCTTCGATCTGCCGTTTTTCTGCCTCGCTCATCGCCGGCACTAACCCCGCATCACTATCCATCATCTTATTTGACTCTAAAGTAATTTCCGGATTCACTGCTTCCTCTGGTTTTTTACTCCGGCTGACTCCGATAATTATTCCCATCACTGCGGCGGCGACTAATAACCCTAAAGCTATTTTATTTTTATTCATACCTCCCCCTTTTATTATTAAATTTAATTAATTAAACCTTCAGTTATAATGTATTATACGCAAACCGTGAAATCAACCCAAAAAAAAGTCTTAATCCTTGCCTCAGCCGCCGGCGGCGGCCACCTAGCTATTGCTTCAGCTCTGGAACAATACTTAAGAACCTCTTCCCTGCCAATTAAACCAGTCACCTTTATTACCACTCCTAAAATCGTCTCTCCCGCTTACCGCTTAATTGGTGAACACTTTATTAAGCTTCATCACCAGCAATGGCAGAAAAGCAACAATCCCAAATCTGCCTATCTTGCTCATTTATTTAACACTCAACTTACTCTGTCAAAAATCGTTCGGGAAATTAGACTTACCCGGCCAGATCTAATTATTTCTACTTCCGGTTTTGCTACCTTTGAACTTCGATCTGCCCTGGATTATCTTAATCTTAAACTGCCCCACTTGGTTGTTTTAGCTGACCCTTTTACTATTCATCATGGCTGGACCACCTACAAACAAGCCAACCACTACTTGGTTCCGACCCCTGAAGCCAAACAAACATTAATTTACCGCCATATCCCAGCCAATCGGATCAGCTTAACCGGCCTTCCCTTAAGGCTGGCTTTCTATCAACCGCTTTCTCAGGTCAGCCTTGTCCGTAAAAAACTCGGCCTTAATCCTAATAAACTTACCCTGTTTATCGGCGGCAGCGGTGAAGGCCATGGCCAAATCTACCCACTAATTACCAGCCTTCTTAAGCTGTCAAACTTCTCCACTCACAACCAACTGATAGTCGTTGCCGGCAAAAACCGCTCTCTTTTAACCCGTCTTAAACGACTACCTCTAAACGCTTTTGGTTACACCGACCAAATCCCCCAATTAATTGCTGCCAGTGATTTCGTGGTTGGCAAACCTGGCCCCAACATTCTCTTCGAAAGCCTAATGCTTAATAAACCGTTTATTGCCACTAGCGAACCGCTGTGCCAGGAACTCGGCAACTACCGCTACATTACCCGCCGCCACTTAGGCATTGTTACCCATCGACCCCTCCGGACCTTATCTGTCTTAAAACAAATCATTAAAAACCCCGCCATGCTTAAATCCTTTCAACCAGGGATTAGCCGCCACCGCCGGAAGTACCTTAACACCCCTCAAAAAACCCTTAAGTTAATCCACTCTTTTCTCTCCTAAAAACCCGCCCCTAAAAAGAGGCGGGTTAGTTTAAAGTTTACTTATCTTTAAGCTTTCTTTAAAACTGGCATGCCGGTTCTTGATGTTTCCATCACTTTATAACCAGCAGGAACTGAATCTAAAGATCCACTTCTAACGTCGCGGGCAAAGAAATAAATTCTTTGTTTTTTGCCGCCGCGAAGATTAACATCTTTGAAGTGAAGGTAATAAGTTACCCCTTTAGAGTTTTTGAATGAATAAGCCATGCTGCTCACCCCCTTTTGATTTGCTATACAGATATTTGTTATCTTAAGCATAGCCTAGACTAATCCTTACCCGATTGTCAAGAGGAACACCTCAAGAAGATTATAGGATAATTACTCTTTCGGCCAAACTTTCTCATTGGTTTGAACGTCATAGATCTCAATTGCATTCGTCGGACAGCTCTGCGCCCCCAGTAAAACATTCTCTGCCGAGTCCCCGTCTTCGCTCAAGACATAAGCAATGTTATTCTCATCCAGCTTATAAGTATTCGGCGCAATTCCCGCGCAGGCGGCCGCACCAATGCACTTATCCTTGATGATTTTAATCTTATACTTTGCCATAAAAATACACCTCCTTAAAATTTTTCAAAATGAATTTGTTCTTTAGGTACGCCCAAACTCTCAACCAACACCTTCCCTTCCTCCACCATCTCCCTGCTGCCACAAAGATATATTCCCCAACCTTTATCCAAACTCATTTCAGTTTTAATATAATCGGTTATATGCCCGGCTGGAAGCGGCCACTTCTCCGGCGGTTGGCTTAAAATTATCTGTAATTTAAAATTTTTATAATACTCTTCCAGCCGCCTCAGCTCTTCTTCCCAAAACATCTCCTCTGCGTGTCTTAATCCCCAAACCAAAACCATCTGTCTTGTATCTTTTTTATCTTCCAACAAATCAAACAGCATGCTTTTAATCGGTGCAATTCCGCAGCCGGTTGCCATAAACAACAGCTTGCTTTCCTGCTCTGCCTTGAAAATACCCAAAGGTGCTAAAAACTTAACCTCATCGCCTGGTTTTAAATTCTTTAAGTAGCCAGTTCCTTTCCCATCTGGCAAAACATCCACACACAGCTCCACCATGTGATTCACGCTCGGCTGATTCACTATTGAATATGACCGCCTCAATCCCTCCCCGACTTCAATGGAAATATATTGTCCGGCCAAGAACTCCAGTAAAGCTGGTTTCACTAATTCAAACTTAAAACAATGGTACTTCTCATTATAAGCAAAGTGTTCATTTACTTTGGCTAAGTATTGTTGCACTGCTGCCATAAAAATCATTCTACCCTATTTCCAAACACAGCGTCAAAAGCTGCTTGAGGTGAATCAAGCCCTTGTTTAGTTCTTTCCCATAACTCCTGGGCTTGTGGAATCAATTCTCTACTACTGCCAAACCTAAGATGACTTTTATCCAAAGTGTCGCCATTATCAAATCTCACCCGATCTAAAGCATCTGCATCTTTAAACACGCTTAGCAACCACCTTTGTGTGTCAGTTAACCCCGTAATCTCGCTATCATCCGGAACATGAAATTCACACAAAAACTTTATTAACTCTCTCCCCTCTGGGCTAACCGCTTCCCCAATAATCTCATCCACCCGGTCGGCAGCTTTTTTCCCATGAGTAAAATCATATTTATCTGTCATTGGCATCTCCCGATCATGTAATACCGCCGTCCAATTTAATACTTCTCTAAAATAATTCGGATTTTGTTTCACTTCTTCCGGAGCTGTAACCAGCTCTAATTCAAATATTTCCCCTCCTAAAAACATTGTTCGAAAACCATGATCAGCGCGGTGCCAATCACATTGACCTTCTGCAGCCCTAATTATTTCATTACTTATCATAAACGTGTGATATTATAGCAAAGCTATGCTTAAATTAACGGCTCTTGGCGATATTTGCGTTGATATTTATCCAAGCTTAGATCAATACTTTCTTGGCGGCACCAGCTACAATTTTTGCTTAACCGCCTCCCGTCTGGGTACGAAAACCAGCCTTGTTTCTGCTGTCGGCCAGGATGACTGGGGTAAAAAATATCTGCTCGCCTGCAAAAAGCAACATATTAATACTGACTACTTATCCGTCCTCCCCGGAAAAACCAGCCAGGTTGAGATTGATCTTGATTCCCGGCATCGGCCGATCTTCCATGGCTGGCAGCTGGGCGTCCTTAAATCTTTCCGTCTCAATCAATCCCAGCTCAAGTTCCTTACTACTCAATCTGTCATCCGGGCTATCTGCCTTAAACCTCTTCTGCCAATCTTTAAACAATTTTGCCAGCTGAAAACCAAAGCCATTAAAGTCGCTGACTTTGCCGGCGGTTCAATTTACAGCCCTTCCTTATCTACTATTAAAACTTACTTCCCCTTTGTTGACTTTATTATCACTAGCCAAGAACTTACTGACTCCACTGCCCTTGCTCTATTAAAACAATTAGCTGTTAAACATCATAAACTTTGCCTGGTTACTCATGGACATCAAGGCAGCCAAGTTTTTACTGATAAAAACAACTACTTCTGCCCGGCTCAAAAGATTAAATCCGTTGACACTACCGGCGCCGGCGACACTTATCTTGCCAACTTTCTAATCAGCTACTATAAAACCAATAACATTCTTGCATCAATGAAAATCGCCACTCAAGCCGCGGCTAAAAAAATTACTTCTTTCGGCGCTTCTTCTTGAAAACCTGATTTAATCTTTCCACCATCTTTTTAATCTCCCCGTCGTCAAAACCATGGGCTTTTGCCCCCTGTTCCAAACTGTCAAAACTGGCCGCCATACAGCCGACGCAGTGCAACCCATACTCCTCCCGCAAAATCTCTCCCAACTCTGGATACTTCTCTACTATCTCGCCTAAATTGCTGTTAAGAGTGATTTTTGACATACCACTAATCCTAACCCGGCGCACTTTTTTCTCGCCGGACTAATTTTTATCTTCAACATTCTTTCGATATCTTTATCCCCCAGCTTCATTATCTCTACTGCTTTTTTACCTTTAATCATTTCTGTCAGCATGCTTGCCCCGGCCATCGACACTGCGCAACCCTCGCCTTTAAACTTAACTTCTACCACCTTGCCTTTTTCTACCCTCAAACTCATCTCCAAAACATCCCCGCAACTGGCATTTCGATCCATTGCTTTATGCGTCGCTTTGGTTAATTCTCCAAAGTTCCGCGGATGTTTAAAATGATCCAGTATTTCTTGCCTATATATATCCATATATTAAACAAGGTTACGAACCTTGTTTATTTAAATACCTGTTTAACTTTTAATAATCCTTCGATTAATTTATCCACGTCTTTTTTATCATTATAAATATAAAAACTGGCTCTGGTTGTCGCCGCCAATCCAAACCTCCGGTGCAATGGCTGAGTGCAGTGATGTCCGGATCTGACCGCCACCCCTTCGCTGTCCAAAATTTGAGCCACATCATGGGCATGAATACCCTTAAAAGTAAAGCTGATTACTCCGCCTCTTATCTCCACGTTTTTCGGTCCGTAAATTTTAATTTCTTTAAATCTTGACAATTCTTTTAAAGCATAAGCCGTTAATTCTTTTTCATGCTGCCGGATATATTTCATACCCAGGCGTTGATGGTACTCGCAGGCCGCCGCCAGCCCCACTGCCCCCTCCACGTTCGGCGTTCCCGCTTCCCATTTTTCCACCCCCTTGGCCCAAACTGCCGGCTTGTCAATATAAACTTCTGAAATCATTCCCCCACCGGTTAAAAATACCTCCATTTCCTCCTGCCGCTCTTTCTTAATATACAAAGCCCCGATTCCCATCGGCCCCAGCATCTTATGTCCGGAAAAAGCCAAAAAATCACCGTTGATTTTTTTAACATCTATTCCCACATGTTGAACGCCTTGAGCTCCATCAATCAAAACTTTCGCCCCGGCTTTTTTAGCCAATTTAATTATTCTTTCCAGAGGATTAATCGTTCCGGTCATATTGGACATCTGCCCTACGGCTATCAGCTTAGTTTTTTTACTTAACTTTCTTTCCAGGTCTTTCATATCTAAAATTCCTTCTTCAGTTACATTGACAAATTTCACTTCCCTGCCCAGCTGCTGCCACGGCAGTTGGTTGCTGTGATGCTCCATTATGGTAGTTAAAATTTCTCCTTTTTCTCTCACCTGCTTTCTTGCCCAAGCCCAAGCAACCAAGTTAATCGCTTCAGTCGTATTTTTAACAAAAATCAGCTCGTCTGCCCTGGCGCCAATAAACTCTGCCACTATCTCTCTGGCCTTTTCATATCGCTCGCTGGCCTCTTCTGATAAACTGTGTAATCCCCGATGGACATTGGCATTATGTTTTTTTTGGAAATCTTGCACTGCTTTAATTACTTGAATCGGCCGCTGGCTCGTCGCCGCATTGTCCAGATACACCAACCGCTTCCCGTTAATTTTTCTGGAAAGAATCGGGAAATCTTTTTTAATTTGTTTAATGTTTAGCATAGGTAGGTTTAACGAGACAAATAAATTTTTGCGCGCGCAGCGTCTCATCTGATTCAGTCAGATAGCTGTGAGCACGCAGAAAATTTTGTTTGTCGAGTAATAAACAAGTTATATTCTATCATCCCACGCTCCCTTCCATCTCCATCTCAATCAGCCGGTTCATTTCCACTGCATATTCTAAAGGCAGCTGTTTCACCACCGGCTCCATAAACCCGTTCACAATCATTGCCATCGCCTCGGCTTCAGCTAACCCCCGGCTCATTAAATAATTTAATTCCTCTTCAGCTATCTTTCCGGTTTTCGCTTCGTGCATGGCTACCACCTCGTTCTCTAAAACCTCCATTTTAGGAACTGTCACCGCCTGGCTTCGTTTATCTAAAATCAATGACTCGCAGGAAACAGAACTTTTAGCCCCTTTTGCCCCTGGTAAAATCTTCACTGATCCTCGGTAAACAGTTTTGCCACCGGCCTGGCTGATCGACTTAGATACAATATTCGAACCGGTATCTTTACCCGCATGAATTACCTTGCCGCCTGTATCCAACACCTGCCCCTTGCCCGCTAAACTTAAACTTAAATGGTCGCTCTTCGCCCGGTCGCCTTTTAACACACTGCAGGGATAAACCATGGTTAGCTTGCTTCCCAAACTAGCCGACACCCACTCCATTGTTCCGTCTGTTTCCACGATTGCCCGCTTGGTTGCCAAATTGTAAATATTTTTAGTCCAGTTCTGTATGGTTGAATACCTGACTTTCGCCCCTTTTCCCACAAAAATCTCCACCACTCCGCTGTGTAACGCCTGGCTCGAATACTTCGGCGCGCTACAGCCTTCAATATAATGAATTTGCGCCCCTGCTTCGGCAATTATTATAGTATGTTCAAACTGTCCGCCGCGCTCTAAATTCAGCCAAAAATATCCCTGCACCGGCTCTTTAACCTTTACCCCTTTGGGCACATAAACAAAACTGCCTCCGCTCCACACTGCTCCGTGAAGCGCGCTGAACTTGTTGTTATTGATGGTTACCGCTTGGGTCATAAAATATTTTTTAACCAGCCGCGGATACTTTTTTACTGCTTCATCCATATCGCCAAAAACCACTCCCTGCTTTTTTAGTCTTTGCTTAAAATTCTGATAAACCATTGTACTGTCCCATTGGGCTCCGACTCCGGCCAACACCCGTCTTTCTGCCTGGGGAATTCCCAGCCGCTCAAAAGTTTTTTTTATCTTTTTATCGACTTGACTCCAGTTTTTCTTTTTTAAATCTTTTGGACTGTTAAAATAATTTATTTTCTCCAAATCAAGCTCTTTTTGATCAATCCCAAACCTCGGCCAAGCCGCTTTTTCAAACACCTCTAAGGCTTCAAACCGCTTCTGCCTCATCCACGCCGGCTCTTGTTTTTGTTTAGAAATCACTTCAACTACTGCTCTATTCAAACCCTGCATACCCCTCCTTTTCCAACCTCACCAGCAATTCTAACCCTCCCTCTTTAACTATCTGCCCCGCCTTCATTACCACCACCCGGTCTGGTTTTACCTGCTTTAACAGCCGTTGATAATGAGTAATCAGTAATAATCCTAGTTTTGGGTTTTCTTTTTTTGCCTCAACAATCCCCCGGCTGACTACCCGCAAACTATCAATGTCCAAGCCTGAATCCGGCTCATCTAAGATCGCCAAAGCTGGCTTTAACATTAACAGCTGCAGTACTTCCAGTTTTTTCTTTTCCCCGCCGGAAAACTTCACATTTATCGACCGGTTTAACCAATTTGGTTCAATCTTTAACAGCTTAACTTTCCTGTTCAACTCTCTTCTAAACTCATCCAGTTGGAAACATTTTTTCGCCTGTCCCGTCCGCTCACAAGCCGCATTCTTGCAGCTCATTACCGCTGTTCTCAGCAACTGCTCCAAACTGACACCCTTGACTCCGATTGGCTGCTGCCAGCCCAAAAACAAACCTATTTTGGCTCGTTCGGTTACTGACATTTTAAACAAATCCTTTCCCTCCAAACTCACCCTTCCCTCACTCACTTGATAATTAGGCAGTCCCAACAAACTGTAAGCTAAACTGCTTTTCCCGCTGCCGTTTGGCCCCATTAAAGCCACCGTCTCCCCAACCCCCACCTGTAAATTTACCCCTTTTAATACTTCTTTCCCTTCTGCCTTAACTTTTAAGTTGACAACCTCTAACAGCATAGTTGCTCCAAGCTTAAGTTATTTAACTCCTTCTCTATTCCCCGGCTTAAAAACTCTAGCAGCTTCTTCTGCTTGCAAAACTTCGCCGCCGCACACTGTTTTCCCTGTAAACAAGCCACTGGTGCTATCTCTCCTTCAATCGCCTTAAAAATCTCCCCCACTCCTATCTTCCGGGTTAAATAATAGCCGCCGCTTCTTCCTTCCCGACTCTTAATTAGTCCAGCTCGCTTCAACTTCCCGGCAATCTTGCATAAAAATCTATAAGGCAGTTTTTTTTCTTTTGCCCACCCTGACAAACTTAAGCTTTTTTTTCCATAAAGCTCGCTCATTAACAGCAGCCCCAAATCTAACTCTCTGGAAATCTTTAACATACTCCCACCTTTCTGGTAGGAGTTTAATCCATTCTAATCCCAAAATCAAGTTTAAAATCAGGTCTTTTCCAATCTCCAATAAATGCCAGTTCTTCCAGCCTAGCTCCGGTTGCCATTATTCTTAACTCTCCTTTTTCTCCCTGCCACAGATAGGCTCCGGCTCTAAATTCTTTACCTTGATAGTTTATCTTGCTGATTTCCACAAACCATTTGCCTAATTTAGTCAATTCAGTCAAACTTGTCTTTTTATCTCTTAAGTGTCTTTCCAGTAAATAAGCCGCCGGCCAGGCGCAAAAAGATGGTGAATTTTCCGAAGTTCTTTCATTGAATATTGTCACAGAACCATCACCCATACCCACCGCCAACTTCAATGGTCCACCTGAATAAACAAAATTAATCCCGGTAATCGGTTTGTATTCCTGAAAACCTTGCCCGTCTTGATCGGTTAATAATCCCTTTTCTGATAAAAATCTAAAATAATCCAGCCAGCGTATCTTTCCAATCGAATATTCACTAAAATTAGTTCCCCCAAATGACCACTTGTTTAATTCTAGTTGGAAAGCTTTTATTTCTTCCCCTGGTTTAACCTCTGCTGGAATAAATACTTCTCGAAGATTCATTTGCCAAAATTATAACCTATAAGTCAAATTATTTGTCTTCAAGCGCCTCAATGCCGGGAAGAGTCCCTTTTTCAATCAGCTCCAGCATTGCTCCGCCGCCGGTAGACACGTGGGTAAAACTTGTCTCAAAATCTTTATTTTTATTTAATGCCCCTAGCGTATCCCCGCCGCCGACTATTGATAATGCTTGTTTATTCTTTTTAATTGCCTCATAAATAAAATCCGTTCCCCCGCTAAACTTCAGCTCTTCAAACATTCCCATCGGCCCGTTCCAAATTATCGTTTTTGCCCTACTGATAATCTGGCCAAACCGCTCTCGAGTTCTTAATCCAATATCTTTCATCTGGAAAAACTGTGGTACCCCGTCGACTGGCAGGATTATTTTTTTATCCCCGGCCGGTTCTTCCAACAACTTATTGGCTACTGCTCCGCCGATTAATATTTGATCCGCTTTGATTAATAACTTCTTAATCACTCCGATTTTTGTCTCCAGCTTTGCCCCTCCGATTATTACCACCAACGGCCTTAGCGGATTTTCCATTACTTTCATAATCATCTCCACTTCTTTTTCCAGCAGCAGCCCGGCCACAGCCGGTAAAAACTTGGTTATGCCTACCGTTGATGCCTGCGCCCGGTGGCAAACTCCGAAAGCATCATTTACAAAAATCTCTCCCAAACTGGCCAACTGCTGGCTAAACCCCGGGTCATTAGTTTCATCTCCGGGATCAAATCGGACATTTTCCAAAAGCGTAATTTGCCCCTGTGGTTCAATAAAACTAACTTCTTTTTTTAATAACTTCTGTAAATACTCGGCTATCGGCCGCAAAGATAATTCTGCCACCACTTTTCCCTCCGGCCGGCCTAAATGCGACATTAAAATCAGCTGGCTATCCTGCTTTAATAAATATTCTATTGTCGGAACTGTCTGTTTTATTCTCAATTCCTCTGCTACCTGCCCATTCTCTAAAACCACATTATAATCCACCCGCAATAAAATCTTTTTTCCTCTTAAATTTATGTCTCTCACTGTTTTTTTATTCATAATTCTTTATGCCGTTCAACCGGTTTCAGCCACTTTTTTGCCAGCAATCCTGTTCCTTCCACCCCTAACTCTTTATAGAAAAACTTTAACTTCTGTTCCAGCGCCTCCCTGATCTTTTCCCTGACTCCGCTGTCTATCTGCCAACACTCTTTTTTAAACTTCCCCCAAGCCTTTTTCCTTAAACTATAGTGAGCTGGCTCAACATCTTCACTGTCCAGCCACTGGTACATCTTTTCCAATAAATCTTTAGGAAAACTTGGATGATCCATAATAATATTTTGAAATTCTGTGGCTAAATGAACTTCCGCTGTTTCAGATTTTACAAACTCTTTAAAATATTTCTCTCTTAAAGTTGAAGCTCCGTGCTGGACCGCTCCCGCCATTCCTGATCGCCGGCAAATTCTGGATATCTCCCCTAATGCTTTAAAGTCTACTTTTACCTCTGCTAAAGTCCCGTCAGCCAACATTACTCCGCCGTGATGGGTTCCGGTCGCCACACTAATCTTACTTAAACCTACTATCCCTTTTTTCAAACTCTGATTAATTCCGTTAATATAAGCTTCCACTTCTGCCGTCGTCGTATTTTTATCGCCGATATGGCCGATTTCTCCGCCCAAAGACATTGTCACTCCTTCCGGTTCTATTCCCCGGATTAGCTCGATCATTTTCACTGTTTGATTAATATTTGCTTTTAAAGGTAATAATGATTTATCAATATCAATGTTTAAAAATCCTGCCTTTATGGCTTCCGCCACACCGTCTGGATTTTCCCAATGATCCAGCTGAAATGCCAACCCTCCCCGCCAACCTTCCCGAATCGCCGCCGCCAATACCACTGTTACCAGCTCTTCCGGTGTTTGCCCGGTATAATCAAGCTCGCTTTTAGCTATCTCTACAATCAGGGTTCCCACCCGGCTCTCTTGGGCACTTTTAAATATCGCCCGGCTAAAATCATAAGCCATCCCCCGGACATTAATCGCCGGTACGGTAAAATTTAAGGGCGCCTCGCCTCTGCCTCTGGCCATGTATAAATCATTAATTGAGGCCGGTCTGACTCCGACAAACTGGCCTACTTCCCAAATTACCCACCCCGCCTGCCGCTTCTCTTCTTCATCTCCAAACACCGCCTTTTCCGCTAATTCATCCCATCTTTCTTTCAAGTTATTCTCCACTACCGCCGTGACTTTTCCCTCCCGGACTTCCACCATTTCTTTGATTAAATCCATGATTTTATGTAGTAACATTCTCCTTTCTTTATACTTAAAAGCAAATCCCGATGTCAAGCCAAAGTTATGGTCTCGCAATCATCATCCCGGTTTTATGATCAAATACCTGTTTGTATCCTGCTGGCAACCCCGCCGGCATTAATAAATTAACTTTTGGCAATAAAACTGCTGTAAAAAGAACGTTGTTTTTAACTACTTCCACTCGACTTTCACTATCTGGTGCTCTTACATACCAAGAATCGTCTTCCGCCCCAATATGATGTTCTAGTCCCACATTTCCTATCTCTTGATCACTCCAAACTAAAGTTATTAATTTATTATCACGCCTATCCATTCTTAAATAAGCTATAGCTTTCCCTTTCCTTACTGTTCTTTCATCAACTCCCGCTATTAATATCCGGGAAATTAGATGACCTGATTCATCGACTAACCCTGGATCTTTCTGCCATAATTCTAACTCATTCGTTTGGACCGCTTTTGGCCTAACCAATCTTATTCCCAATCCATGTAATTTTACTAATTCTGTCACTAAACCGGACTCTCCAAAAATATTACTGGTTACCGATTCTAATGCCAGTTTATAGACTCCATCCCACAATCCCCTTAACTGATCCTGTGATAAATATTCTCTCCTCATAAAAAACTGCCTTTCTCCGGCAGGTGCTTAAATCTACTAAATTTGTTACACTATGTCAATGAGAAAGCTCACTGTTGGTTGGTTTACTTTTACCTGTTCTGAAGACTCAACCATTTTAATGCTCGAAATTTTAAACCAGCATTGGCAGGACTGGACTTCTAAAATTGACTTTAAATACGCCAAGGCTTTAAGAAAATCTCCCCCTTTAGACCTAATGGATGTTGCTTTTATTGAGGGGGCTATCTCCTCGGATAAAGATGCCGAAAAATTAAAAATCATCCGTTCTTTGGCTAAAACCTTAGTCGCCATCGGTTCCTGTGCTGTCACCGGTCACCCCTCGGCTCAAAGAAATCTTTTCAATCCCGACCAAAAAGCCCAAATTCAACCAATCTTAGAAAAATTTCAATACAGCGATCAGGTTCATAAACTTTCCGACTTGGTTACCGTTGACTACTCTGTCCCTGGCTGCCCCATGGACGAAATAAAATTTATCGAATTAATAAATAAATTATGCATCAAATAAATTTAGACCTATCACTTGAAGAAATCTCCAAAATCGAGGGTGCTGCTGGTTTGGACCTATCCATCCAGGATGGCCAAGTCACCAAATGCCACTTTAAAATTACCGAATACAAACGCTTCTACACTCAGGCAGTTGTCGGCAAAGCCGCCCTGGCCGCCCCTACCCTTCTCGCCCGCATCTGCGGCACCTGCAGCAACGCCCATATCCTCGCCGCGATTGAAGCCGTGGAAAACGCTTTAAAAATTACCCCCTCGGCTCAAACTATGCTCCTGCGTCGTCTGATTATCAACGGCCTGATCATCCGCGACCATGCCCTCCATCTTTACCTCTTTGTCCTTCCCGATTTATTTCAAAAGAACTCCCTTTTAGACTTTAACGACTCTGACCCTAAACAACATCAGCTGGTCCACGATGCTTTTGACGTCAAAGATGCCGGCAACCAACTCTCTATCCTTGCCGGCGGCCGCTCGGTCCATGCCCCCCTGCCCCAGGTTGGCGGCTTTACTCAGCTTCCCAACCCCCAAACCATCCAACCAGTCATTGCCAAATTCCAGGCTGTCAGACCGGCCGTCTTAAAATTAATCCACATCTTTGCCGACTGCCCTTTAACCCAAACTCATTCCACTCCCTACTTATCCCACAAAAACCCCGACTATTCTTACCTTGTCGGTGAAATCTGCAGTTCTGACGGCCTCTGCATTCATCAAAATAACTACCGCTCCCAACTCCACCACCTTGCCCTGCCGTACTCCCAGGCTTCTGCCTATACCTATAAAGACCGACCTTACTTTACTGGCGCTCTGGCTCGAATCAATCTCAATAAAAACTCCTTAAATTCTCAAACCAAAGTCGGCGCTGCTGCTGCTTTAAAACTTTTTCCCTCCCACAACCTCTATCACAACAATCTCGCCCAAGCTATTGAAATCTTAAATGCCATCGACGACACTTTATCCATTCTCCCCTCAGCTAAATTCCAACCCGAACCCCTAGTTAAATCCCAGCTCTCTTCCGGAGAAGGCTTCGGTGTAGTTGAAGCTCCCCGGGGAATTCTCTACCACCACCTCTCGATTGAAAATCATCTGGTTAAAGATGCAGAAATCCTGGTTCCCACCGGCCAAAACCAGCTAAACATCCAAAACGACATCAAAATTCTGGTTGAAAACAAACTCAAAAACCAAACCCTTAACGCTAACCTCAAGGCCGAACTTGAACACGAAATCGAAGTCTTAATCAGGGCTTATGATCCTTGTATGAGTTGTGCCTCCCACTTTTTAAAGATAAACTGGAAGCAATGAAACTCTTCATCGTCTTTTTAACCCTGCTTTTTTCCCGCCAAAAAAACCTCGACCTTAATCACCTCTCCGCTGATTTTGATCCCACTCCGCCTCAGGCAATTTTCAATAATCTGACTGTATCTTCTCCCCTGGCTCAAACCGACACCCTTCCACCTATAGTTCTGGGTCAAAACACTGCTGATAAAAGAATCGAGATCGATCTGACTAATCAACGCCTCTATGCCTACGAAGACAATAATCTTGTTTATAACTTTCTGATTTCTTCCGGAAAATGGGGTCGGACTCCCACCGGCACTTTTCAAATCTGGACCAAGCTTCGCTATACTAAAATGGAAGGCGGTTCCAAAGCCCTAAATACCTACTACTACCTCCCCAATGTCCCCTACACCATGTTCTTTTATAGCGATGAAGTTCCCAAGTCCCGCGGTTTTGGTCTTCACGGCACTTACTGGCATGACAACTTCGGCCACCCCATGTCTCACGGCTGTATTAATATGAAAACCGAAGAAGTTGCCCAGCTCTTTTATTGGGCCCAACCCGATCTGCAGGGCCAGCGCAGCATCTATGCGTCAGCTGACAACCCCGGCACCACCATTACTATTTTTGGCCAGACCCCGGACGAATAACTTTCATCGGCACCCCGATTACCTTTAAGCTTTTCACTTTGCCTAGCTTCAATATCAACTTCAATTCCATCACCACTTCATAGTCATGGACCGAAACTCTTCTTTTCGCTTCAAACTGGTCTAAATTATCAAACTCGGTTATTTTATTAATTCCTTGGCACGCATCCACCACTACCCAATTGCCGTCTTCCGGCGGCTTCAATCCTTCAGTTGGATCTTCAATTTTAATCTCCGCCTTCGGATATTTATTTTTCAGCCACGGAATTAACTCCACTGCCGCCCTGTCTTCGATTAAATCTTTATTCCCAAACACTGATACTTTCATTAGTTAAATTATAGCCAATTGCTTAGATACCTGTCTCCCCTGTCTGGAAAAATAGTCACAATTATTCCTTTTTTAATTTTTTTCGCTGTCTCCATCGCTCCCCAAAGCCCGGCCCCGGAAGAAATTCCTACCGATAAACCTTCTTTTTTAAATAAATCCTTCATTAACTCAAACGCAATCTTATCTTCTTTTATTACTAGTTTTTTATCCAGCCTTTTTTCCTTAAAAATCTTGGGCACATACTCTTTCATATTTCTTAAGCCCTGTATTTTGGACCCGGCTCTTGGTTCAACTCCGATTATTTGAATATTTGCCTTAAACTCTTTCAATCTTTTCCCCACGCCCATCAATGTCCCGCCCGTGCCCATTCCCGCCACAAAATGAGTTATTTCCGGCTGCTGTTCAATAATCTCCCTGCCGGTAGTTTCAAAGTGAGCCAAAACATTTGCCTTATTTTCAAACTGGTTCAGCATCAAGTATTTATCTTTATTCTCTTTCATTATTTCTTTAGCCACTTTAATAGCATAATTAGTACCTCTGGCTCCGTCTGTCAGAATAATTTTCGCCCCATAGGCGGTCAATAATTTCCGCCTTTCTAAACTCACGCTCTCCGGCATTACTGCGGTAAATTTATATCCCTTAATCGCCGAAATCATCGCTAAAGCAATTCCGGTGTTGCCGCTGGTCGCCTCCAATAACTCCCTTCCCTGAATTATTCCTTTCTTTTCCGCCTCTTCGACCATCCGCAAACCAATCCTGTCTTTAATTGACCCGCCCGGATTATTGCCTTCCAGTTTGGCAAAAATCTTAACTCGCTTAGTGGAATATCTTTCCAGTTTCACCATAGGCGTCTTGCCGATTGTTTGTAATAAATTTTTCATAATCGTTCCTTAGGAATTAAATGTCTGGAAGTTTTCGGCCGCAACAACTTTCCTGTCATTCCGGCTCTGATTACTTCACTTTTGGAAATTTTCTCTCCTTTTCTCCACGCAATTACTTGTATATTTTTATCTTGATAATTCACTATTCTTGCAGGAATACCGCTTAAACCCAACTGCCCAATTGCCCAAAAACGGTGATGGCCGTCAAGAATTACCCCTGTTTTCCCATCAACAATAATCGGCTTCTTTAACCGGCCGTCAATAATAATTTGCCTTAATAATTTTCTGGCATGAATTTTTCTAATCCGCTCATGCGGTTTTAATTTGGTAATTTCAATAATTTTGATCATAAAAAAACCTCCTATTTAAGGAGGTTAAATTGTTATTTATTAATTTATTTAACTACAACAACAGCCTCCTTGATTATCTTCACTGCAACAATCTTTCTTCACCGCTACCAAGCTGATTTCCACCTCTGCCCCTAATGGTAAAGCTGCTGCTTGAACTGTTTCTCTGGCCGGAAATGGCTCCGAAAAATAACTGCCATAAACTTCGTTAATCTTTCCGTAAATCGCCATGTCCGTCACATAAATTGTTGCCTTCACCACCTCTTTAAAACTCACTCCGGCTGCGTCTAAAACCGCTCCTAAATTTTTCATTACTTGATGCGTCTGTGCTTCAATTGTCCCCTTTAACAATTTCCCCTCTGCGGTTAAGTGAATCTGCCCGGAAGTCAGCACCAAATTACCCACGGTTATCGCCTGGGAATAAGGCCCCATTGCTTTCGGCGCTTTGGTTGTTTCTACTTTCTGTTTCATCTTGGCGCTATTATACCGTTAAATTCGCTAGGTTCAAAGCCAATCTGGTGTATTTGTCTAAATTTTCCTTCTGGGTTTTATTAATCTTTTCGCACACCATATTCCAGTGAAACGTCACTAACTCCTCCGGATGATACTTCCCTTCCAAAAAACTGATTTCTTTAACCGCCGGCTCAAAGCCCAGCTTGCCATTCTTATAAACCAATCTATCTGTGTTAACCAGTAGGCTGTGTGAATTTCGGCCAGCGATGGCAAATACAGATTTTTGCGCGCGCAGCGTCTCATCTGATTCAGTCAGATAGCTGTGAGCACGCAAAAATTTCGTATTGCCAAGCATAGGCCGAATAACTTTACCGCATGAAATCCTGCAATTATCCATAGTTTCAATTGTGTGTAATCTTGCCACATATCCTGTCCGCTTCCAAAAATTAAACACATGGAAACTGTGGTTTGGCTTCGCGCCTCGTCCCAGTTTTACTTCAAACCACTTTAAACTTTTCCTATCCAGCTTGCCTAAAGCGTGATCAAAAAACCCTTTCAAACTCACTTTATCCAGCAGCTCATTTCCCAACCAATATGCTTCTACTACCCGCTCATCAAACTCATCCGCTATCCCATTTTCCCGGGCAATCAATTTCAAGTATGGCTGCATTGCTTTAAACTCTTTTAAAATCCTTTCCAAACCCCAATCAGTCGTCTTGGTTTTTAAATATCCTTCTAGTTCTTTATTCTTATCCGGACCGCAATACTTTAACTTATTTGGCGCTAATCCGTAACGGCTGCACCTTAACAAACCTTGCATTTTTTTGCGCCTCTTTTACAAAAATGTAAGAAAATATGCTCAGCAACAAAGTCTGATAAATCAACTCGATTGATAAAGAATGAGTAATAAAGACCGAATTTAAACCCGAAGTTATCAAGCTCCCTAAAGAAAGCACCGTCCCTACTAAACTCACTGGTGCCAATGACAAAGCTTTATACCAGCTTAAAACATAGCCAGAAAGCAGCCCAATGCTCACCAAAGTCATTCCCCACTGCCAGCCGTTTAAGTTTAAAATTAAGCCCAATTTCCCGCTGCTGACAGTCACCGCCAATAAAATTATTGACCCGACTATCATCCTGGATCCGGCGACTGTTTCCACACTTACTTTCCTCAATACTTTTTTAGCTAAAATATTTTCTACTGCCCAAAGAATCGTTGCTGCTAAAATCATTGTCTCTCCTTTGCCCCAGCTCCAACCGTTAAACCCGCCCATTAAGGCACTGGCCCCAAACACTCCCGCAAGCGCAATTCCCTGCTTTAAGTTTAACCGTTCTTTTAATACTCCAAATCCCAGCAGCCCCACCCACAGCACCAGAGTTTTATGAATCATGCTTCCCATCACTGGACTAGTTAGCATCAAACCTTTAAAAAATAAGTAAAACGCTAAAGATCCGCCGATGATGCCGATCAGTCCCAACTGTTTCCAATTTTGTTTCACTTCCACCCAGTTAATTTTCTTTCTTATTAACACTCCCAGCAAAAGCAGTCCTACCCCTAGATTTTTTATCGTCGTAAACACTAAAGCATCTCCAACTACCTTAACTGTCAGCGAGTTTAAAAATACCGCCACTCCGGAAAATCCGGCCGTTATCAACGCTAGTTTAAATCCCTTGTTGTAATGCATTTCTTATCAATTGTGCCTTACTGACCGGTACTTTTTCAATAGCCAAATCCTGCTGGCAGATTAAATAGTCCCCGGCCTTGACTTTTTTGACTAAACTTCTTACCCTTCTCCCGTCTTCCATCAACCAAAAATCTTTTTGTTTTTTTATCACCTTCAACGGCACCACCAAACACATAAAATCAGTATATCACCGCCGGTTTCGACTAATACTACTAATCCTCATTTGCATTAATACCGCTTTCCAAAACTTTTTCTCCCCAACCTCTTTAATTTCCCTCATAGACTCGCCTACTCCCATCTTTATCGTTCCATCTGTCAATAGGAAAATTTTCACCCTAACCGTCTCATCTTTGGAATCCGCCAATTTCAACCTTCTTTCCGTTAATGCCGATCCTGAAACTTGCTCGATCTCCACTGCAATATGAGTGGTAACTACTTTTTCTTTATCAAAATATCCCGCCTTATGCGCTTTTCCTGTTACTGCCGGCTGACCTTGAGCATCCACCCATGAAACATTATATTTTTCTCCTACCACCCCGTCTCTTACCCATTCATCTGGACCCGCTTTTAAAATTTCTCTAACCGCTTCAAAAAATTCATACCCTTCAGGCAACCAGACTTCGCTCAAATCCACCAACCTGTTTGCTTTTACAGTTGCTGGTTTTGTTTCTACCTCTATTCTTGCTTTCACCTCATTTAAACTGGTAAATAAGTTAATAGTCTTCAATCGCCATAATAATTGGCCGGTTGTCTCCACTGAAAATGGAATAATTTGCAAACCGTCACCTTTTCGTTGATACAGCAAAGCCAACACCCTCACTTCATTCCTGTCTCCGAGCAACCGAGGGTTAACCGACACTGCATAAAATCCATTCCTGTCATTTCTTCTTAAATGCCATTCTTCTCCACTTCTCGCTTCAACGCTCGCCGATAATAAAGTATTTTTTGTTCCCCTATCGTTTGTCCTTTCAATATTTAGGCCTCCCGGAACTTGTTCTCCAGCAAACCTTTCATACTCGTCTATCTTTAAACTCCCTACCGCCTCCCTGCTTATCCCTTCGCCCAAAACTAACAAAATCGGCCAACTATTGCCTTCAACTACCTTCCCTTTCCATTCCCCAAACTCCTGCCACGTTCTATATCGAGATGCGGTTATTATTTCTAAACCTAAACCGAATTTTTCTGTTCTCCCGACCTCAAATTCCAAACCATAACGCTTTAAACCTTCCCCTACCTGAACACCAACTGGCACTAAAACAGACTGAATCGCCGATAAATACTCTAACTTGGCTTCCATTGGTTTATCTGATTTAGCCAATATTTCATAAACCATAATTTTATTCTACCTTTGCCAGTATTGCCGCTAGATTTTCAACAGTGGCGATACCGTCGGTTTTATATCCTTGTTGCTCAACTACGCCCTTTTCCACTGCCGCCCAGTAACCTCCTCTAGAATTAATAATAAATTTTAAAGTGCCTTTGTTAGGGTCTTCTGCCTTTGGCCTGACTAAATGTTTCCAAACAACATTGCTATCTTGTCTTGGCAGTAAAATATTATGAATCCTAATTATTGTCGAAAAAGTTCCTGATTGGCTCAGATCTTCCCACTGAGTCATTTCTACACTAATATCTCCATCAAGCGTGAACCATTGTCTTTTATCTTTGTTCAATCTAAATATTACTTGCAGCCAGTCCTGGATATCCCCGGTAGAATTTAGCTGAAGCAATCCCACCGCCTGTTCAAATCTCTGCCTTTCTGAATACGATAAACCTCCCTGGCTTAAATCCACCCTTCTGGCTAAACCTGTTTTAACTCTTGTTCTCTCTTGTTCTCCCATAAAAAACCTGCTTTCTTAAGGCAGGATAAAAGCGATTATATCACTTTTTTCAGTAAAAGCTTATATAGCTGTAAGTCCTTCGCCCCCAGTTCATACTTATACCGCTCATTGCCTCTTAAAAAATCATACTTTGTCTTCCCCGTCTCAATTGCCTGCTTGATGCTTAATGCCTTTAAATTCACTCCGGCGCTAAAGTAGCTGTAAGCCGGATCAAAACCTGAGTTATACAACCACCACTCTGTCTCGTTTACAAAACTTAAAATTCCCGCCGCATACTTTCCTTCTATCTTTAAAAAATCCAGTCGCTGCTCCCAGCCGGGAATTTTCGCTTCAAACATATCCTTAAAAAAATCTGCCATCTGCTCGCTCATAAACTTATCCTTAGCCGGATCAGACAACCGGTGCAGCCGGATAAATTCAGCCAAGTTGTCTTCTTTCACCGCTTCATACTTCACCTCTTCCAGCCGCTTTATCTTTCTTTTTATTTCTTTTCTATACTTTCTCTTTAATGAAGTTAAATACTCCTCGAAGGTCTTGGGTAAATTAATAAAAGGTGCGACCTCTTGTTTCTCAACCTTCAAGGAGTCTCCTCGTAGGCTATTAAAAGTCTGGCAGTCCTCCCTGACATAATCCAGCTGAATTGTTTTAAATCCTTTCGGTAAATCTTTTATATCCGTCTTAGCGTAATCGCTGACTTCCTGGCCATTAAGCACCGGCTTCATTCCTAGTAAAATTAATCCTCCTTGGTACTTTTCCCATACCTCCTCAACAATGTCTTTTTCTTGGCAAAAATGCCTGGTAAATATCTGTAAATATTCTGCTGTTTGAAATAAATTCATCTCCTCATTTTACCTCATCCCCAACCATAATTTTGTGCCTGGCCGCAAACCCGCTGTTTACTTCCAGTACCTTGTTGACAGGCTGGCTTGGCTTGATGTTTATTGGTTCCTCGCCCGCTTTTGGCGCTGCCACCTTTTCCGTCACCTCTACCACGCGATCATCCAAAATCCAGACAAAATCCAAGTCAAACTTCATCTCTTTCATCCAAAACCCGTGGATTCCCGGACTCTCAAACACAAACAGCATCCCCTCATCTTCTCCTAGCTTTTCTCGTCCGGATAAACCTTGGCTTCTCTCCGCTTCTGTGTCGCGCACTTCCACTGCCAGTTTAACCTTTCCTACGGTTAATTCTCTCCCTAAAACCATCCCCACTAAAATTACCAACCCCAAACCAAATAACCATTTCTTCATGATTATTTTATTCTTGGTCTGAGCCAGGATTACCCAACCCCTGCAGCATCTCGTCCATATCCGTAAACTTCACTCCAGCCGGTGGAGTAAACTTCTCCTCGCCAAAGATCGCTGGCGCGCATTTATATTCCATCTGCCAATCCACCCCTTCGGCTTTATCCTCGCCTGTCTGATTTTTAATATCTTCATTAACCTCAACCTCTGTCGGTTCGCTGCAAAACTTCACTCCCTGCTCCATCTGGTCACCCCAGCTCCACATACAGTTATCTTTCATAATTATAAACCCGTTTTTACCGTCGACTATAGTCTCCACATAAATATCGTCGCCCTTAACATATGACGCACCGCTGTTATTGTTCTGTTTCCACTCGCACTTCATCGGTAAATTCTTTGCCATCGCTTCTTTTAAATTACCGGTAAACTCTTCCACTTTATTTTGCCCGGTTCCAATTGTCCCGGTTTTCTTCACACAACCTGTCAGTAACACTCCGGCTGCTAAAATTACTAAAAATTTTTTCATAATGCCTCCTGGCACCCGCTTTTATTTGCTAAATCTGTTATTTTAACTTGACCTTCCAATCTCTCTCCATCACTTAACACCCAGGTCGGATAACTCTTAATTCCCGCTTCCTTGCATGCTGGCGCTTGTTCCTGGCTGCCTGTAACCGAACACTCTACATACTTTATATACTGCCAGGATTGGCCAAATTCTTTTTTCACCGCTTGACAGTGGCTGCACCAATAAGCTCCGTACATTACTGCCTTTTTTTCCGCCAAACATTTCGCTAGATTATTATATTGGCCTGCCGTCTCTGGGCGAAAACTTAACTTCGCCCAGATAATTACCGGCAAAACAGCTAAACCAAGCGTGGCTAAAGTTAATAATACTTTAGTTTTTCCAGTCACAATTAATTATCCCTTCTTGGACCAAAATCTTGTCTGGGTTCTTGCGGTCGGGCTTCGTTAACTCTTAATTTTCTGCCTTCAAAATCTTGATCGTTAAACATTTCAATTGCTTTTTTCGCTTCTTCAGCTGAACTCATTTCCACAAAACCAAAGCCTTTAGACCGGCCGGTATTTCTATCAGAAATTACAATCGC
Organism: Candidatus Beckwithbacteria bacterium; assembly: GCA_043803225.1. Taxonomy (GTDB): domain Bacteria; phylum Patescibacteriota; class Microgenomatia; order UBA1400; family CG1-02-47-37; genus JAZDKF01. The sequence continues at coordinate 26,419 of JAZDKF010000027.1, read as the reverse complement.
GCTAACCACTTGCCCGGCTTGGGCAAATAAAGTACCTAACTGATCTCCAGTTACATCATAGCTAAGATTGCCTACATATAATTTATTCATTTATTACTCACCCCCCTTCCCGCAGAATCTCATGGGCGACCTAACTGGCGACCAATTGACTACTGCACAAAAAACTTACTCCCCGATTGTACAGGAATTAACTCCCACTTGCCAGCAGTAAATAAATCTAGCATAATCAATCCGTGTCACCTAAAAATATTTGGAAAACTTCTGCTGTCCTCTCTTCAATCGGCATTGTTCTGGCGATCTATCTTTTTTATTCCTATCTTTCTCCCAATCCTTCCGGCCTGTGCGATATCAGCCCGACGGTTAACTGTGATGCCGTTACCAAAGGGGCCTTAGCTGAAATCCTTTCTATTCCTGTTTCCCTGATCGGCCTCATCGGCTACATCTTTATCCTTTACGCCTCCCTAATGCGCTTTAAAAAACTCCATCTATTTATGTCAACTTTCGGGATGATTTTTTGTCTCCGGCTCACTTTGCTGGAACTATTGGTTGAAAAAGTTTACTGCCCGGTCTGCCTGGCTTGCCAGTTAATTATGCTCACTCTCTTTATTATCTCACTTAAACTTATCCGGAAACCTGTCTCTTAAACTCACCGCATTCTTATCCCTTTGGGATAAAACCATCTCTTCCTTTTTCAAAGGCCACTCAATCTTTAAATCCGGGTCAAATAACGAAATCGCCACATCTCCTTTTGGATCCCGTTCGGCGTACAATCGGTCAACAAAATATATATAGTCCACTGGCCCTTTTACCACGCAAAAAGAGTTGGCAATCCCTTCTTCCACAAACAACGAGCCGTCCAAACTTTCCTCTCCTAACTCAAAGTTAACCACTCTTCCAAATGTCTCTGATCTTGGCCGAATATCTGCCAGGGCGCAAAATGCCAGCCCGTTCGTTACCATAATCATCTTCTTCCACTCTTCAGCATGCATACCTCTGACTACATTTGTCAGTGATCTTGAATAGTTAACCTGCTTAACTATAAATGGCTTTCCGGTCAACTTTTCCAGCTTGTAAATATGGGCTATCTCGGCAAAAAATCCCCGTTCATCCTCAAACTGTTTTCGCGCCAAATACCACAGTCCGCCAATTCCCGTCTTATACACTCCCTCGATTACTTGTAAACTCTCATCTGGTTTGTAAAATTGATTCATTTTAATTTAAAATTGCGACCGCAATGTTTAATATTGTAGCAAAACTAACCCACAATAAATATGGCAATAATAGCCAACCCGCTAGCCGGCTTAACCGCATAAATTTTTTCATTGTTAACCAAATTAATCCCCACAAAATTACGATTACCCCGACCCCAAACCACGGCTGCTTTAAACCGAAAAAAACCATTGACCAGAGCCAATTCACTCCTAGTTGCCCTAAAAATAATTTATTGCCGGCTTTATCAGCCCGCCACCATGCTATTCCCATCAATAGATACAATCCTATCCATACCGGGCCGAAAATCCAGTTAGGTGGATTAAAACTTGGCTTAATCAAATCCGCATACCAACCGCTGATCGCCGGAGTTGTAACCAAAGCCCCCAATCCGCCCACCAGCTGACAAACCACAATTGCTCCAATTAACTTTAAACCTTTTTGCATAACTTATGTTTAACTGCCTCGATTACCATCGGCAGCACTGAGACTAAAATAATTCCCATAATTACCAAAGAAAAATTATGCTTTACTCCGGGTAAATTGCCAAAGAAAAATCCGGCCAAAGTAAACAGCAGCACCCAGGCAACCCCGCCGATGATATTAAATGAAATAAAGTTCCGGTAATGCATCTTGCCGATTCCGGCCACAAACGGCGCAAATGTCCTCACCATCGGTACAAACCTGGCCAAAATTATCGTCTTACCTCCATGTTTATCAAAAAAGGCCTTAGTTTTATCAATATGTTCTTTTTTTATCGGTAGTTTGGGATTAGCTATCAGTTTCTCTCCGAAAAAATGGCCAATCCAGTAATTTACTGTATCACCCACCACTGCCGCTGTTATTAATAATCCCAAAAGCAGCCATAAATTAAACGATCCTAAGGCTGCCAAAGCTCCGGCCGCAAACAACAGTGAATCTCCGGGTAAAAACGGCGTGAACACCAAACCGGTTTCAATAAAAATAATTATCCATAAAATTACATAAGTTAGCAGTCCATAATGGCTAATCAGCTCACCCAAATGCACATCAATATGCAAGATAAAATCAATTAACCACCGCACTGTATTCATTTTGTTATCTTACCAAACCCAACGGCATATACCAAGTCATTGGTTTTTTACATACCGGGCATTTTTCCGGCGGCCGCTTGCCCTTGTGGATATAACCGCAGTTAACGCATTTCCACTCCAATTCTGTATCCGAATCATATAAAGTTTTGTTGTCTAACTTCCTGGCAATAATTAGATATCTTTCCTCATGTTTTTCTTCCACTTTCTTTAACTGGCCGAATAGCCGTACTGCCTCCGGTTGCTTCTCTTGCAGAGCGATCTTTTCAAACTCCGGATACATTTTTGTCCACTCATACTTCTCCCCTTCAGCCGCTGTTTTAAGATTATCTAAAGTTTGGCTAAAAGGTTTAATTTCCAGCTCGGTCGGAACTTTAAATATCGGTTTTTCTATTTGCTCGAACAATTCTTCGGCATGAGCTCGTTCATTATCTGCAGTTTCTTCAAATACCCTGGCAATCCATTCCCAGTTTTCTTTCCTCGCCATCTTGGCAAACACATTATATTTATTTCTTGCCTGTGACTCGCCGCTAAACGCTCTCAGCAAGTTTTCTTGGGTTTGCAAAATATTATTCATATAAAACATAATATCAAATTTCATCAATAATATGTTAAACTACAGCTGTATGGGAAATTTTAATCGTAATAGCCGACCATCGGGTCCAAGAAGAGACTTTGGCCGTGGTGGTTTTAGAGACAGGCAAATGCATCATGCTGTCTGCAGCAATTGCGGCAAGGACTGTGAAGTTCCCTTTGAACCAACCGGCAGCAAACCGGTTTATTGCCGTGACTGTTTTGAACAAAATGGTGGCGGTGGCCATTCAAGAAGACCAGATTTTAAATCGCCAAAAAACGAACAGCTTGAATCCATCAACTGCAAGCTCGACAAAATTCTAGAAATTCTCACCATTAAACCAAAAGCCAAAAAAATTCTTAACGGGAAGTAACGGAAATACTTGTTTGTCCGGTGTTATTTGATGTGTCAGATGCTGTTGCTTTAATTGTATAGACAACATCCCTTGTGTTTGGAACCCGCCAGGAGGCTGTGTAAGGCTTTGTTGTATCCGTCCTTAAGAAATTATTATTAATATAAAAGTCAACTTTTTTAACTCCTACGTTATCAGCTGCACTTGCAGAAATAGTGATTCTTTTGCCTCTGGGAACCAAACTGCCGTTTGCCGGATAGGTAATGGAAACTGTTGGCGGTTGAGTGTCCGCTGGATTGGGAGTGGGGGTTGGACTAGGTGTGGGAGATGGAGAGGTAGATAGTAAAACTGCATTTGCCGCATTTACCCTGCCGGCTGACCAGTACGTTCCCGTTCCGGAAATCTTATCCGCCGTTGATTCTATTCGTGCTCTAACCGAAGCTGCTGACTGGTTATAATTGGATGTCCAGACCAATCCGGCAACTCCGGCTACTATTGGTGTTGACATGGAAGTGCCGGAAGCGTATTTATAACAAACGGTTAAATCACATTCAGGTTGCGGGTCATAATGACTTGAGGAATTCTTCCAAGTTGAGTAAACGAAAACGCCTGGCGCGGCTACATCTACCCATTGCCAACCATAACTTGAAAAATATGCTCTTTTATCCTGATTGTCAGTCGCCGCCACAGCCATGGAATTTGTGTATGCAGCCGGATATGTATAAGATGAGTCGTTTGAATTTCCGGCCGCGGCGACAACTACAACCCCTTTATTCCATGCATAATTTACTGCATTTTCTAAAGTGGCCGATGTTGCCGAACCGCCTAAGCTTAAATTGATAACTTTAGCCCCATTGTCTGCCGCCCAAGTAATACCACTGGCTATCCAGGAATAAGCTCCTGAACCGCTGTCGTTCAACACTTTGCCGTTAAGCAGTGAGCACCCCGGGCATACTCCCGCCACCCCATCATTGTTATTCGTTACCGCCGCCACAATCCCGGCAACATGAGTTCCATGACCATAGACATCATTGGTTCCTGATGCCGAATTGGTAAAATCTTTTCTATCAACCACCTTGCCGGCTAAATCCGGATGATTTTCATTAATGCCGCAGTCAAGAATAGCCACTTTCACTCCGTTCTGAGTCGTATCCCATGCAGTCGGAGCATCAATGTCCGCATCTACCATTCCCACTATACTATTTATTGTTTGGCCGATATTTTCCAACCCCCACTGCCTGTCAAAAAAAATATCATTTGGCGTAAACAACGCCTGGGCATAATAGTCTAATTCCGCAAACTCAACATTGGGATTCTTCGACAAGGCAGCTACTGCCGTGTCCTGAACCGCTTCAGGAACTTTAAGAACTAATACATCTAGTTTGTTAATCTTTCTAAGTAAATTTGCCCGCTGACTATTTATTTGCTTATCTATTTCTTGTTGCGAAGCGCCTTTCTTAAACTTAACTAGTACTTGCCCAGGAACATGATCGTTATTTTGAGCCTTCGTCGGTTGGGGAAGATTTAACCAACCAAAAAGAAGAAATAGAAATATAAAAAATAGGGTTATTAACTTTTTCATCATTAAGTTAAATAAGTATAAATAAAATGTATTAAATTAACAACTGTCGCATTTCTGCAGGCGGGCCGCTCCCATCTTGGCAAGCTGTCTCCTTTCAAAACGAACTGCGATATTTTGCTGCTTCCTGTATTAGGTACGTTTTTATATAATTCAGTTAATTAATGACAAAGACAGTAAAATTCCGTTTTTATCTCTTTCTTGCGTTTATCATCGGCATTATACCAGCAGTAATTTTTATTCATATTGTTGCTCAGGATATCGGAATCTATTTTCATATCTCAGACAGTCTGCTTCGTTTCAAAAGCTATTCTTTTTCAGAAATGAGTACGCCTGCAGGGATGGTGATTGTATCCCGTCCTCCTCTGTTGCCGTTACTTTTTGCCACCAGTATAAGTATTTTCGGCCGAAACTTGTTTGCCATCTACCTGCCAATACTGCTTATAAGAATCTTAATTATTCCAACTGCTTTTTTAGTCGCCCGGTTTTTTTTACGCGATCAGCTTGCTTTTTTGGCTTCATCATTACTGATTTTTTTCCCCAAACTTCAATTGTTTGTTTTATCTGACTTTGAAGCGGATAGTCTGGTGCTACTTTTGTTATTAGGGGTTATCTATTTCTATTATTATATAAAAAGGGCAAAAAGACCGCTCGGCTATTTGCTATGTGGAATTTGTCTGGCAGCGCTTTTCTTATCTAAAGAAACCGGACAAATCGCATCATTCGGAGTCATATTGGGCATACTCGCTGAAACTCGTTTAAATATCAAAAAAATTTTAAATAAAAAGTTTGCACTCTTAATTATTCCTTATATTACAACAGTTATTGCTTTTTGCTTATTTGCTTTATCTCAAACTGGCACCCTGCACCTGACTGGCCTCTCTCATCAGCAAAACCTGTCTTTTTTACCGGCAAATTTATTAAGTTATTTAAAAACAATCATCTTGTATACTGGTTTAGAAGAACTCTCTTTTACCGCCCCCCTCAAAGCACTCTTAATAAACATTTTCATTTTATCGTTAATCGTTATTGGTTTTTTGTACTTTTTAATAAAAAAAGAGCTTATGCTGATTTTCCCAGCGCTAACAGTATTGATATTTATAGGAACACTGCCTCCTGGAGAAACCAGCGCAGATATTCCTGGCAGCTTCCAATTAATTACGATCCTTGCTTTTATTATGCCCTTCATTGCCATTTTCATTTTTAAAGGTTTAGACTTATTAAATAATAAGTTCCTTCCATTAATAATCGGGTCACGTCAGAACGCCTTAAGAATAGTGTCTAAAATTATTTGTGTCTTACTAGTATTTAAGTTTGTAAATAACTTTTTTGCCAAACCACATTACCTTCTGGAATTTGAAAACGAATATTATATAAATATTTCTACTGTTTTAACCAATAAAACCCCGCTTCCATATGTAAACTTCTTTCGCGATTCAAAAGGTCACTATATGCGATATGAGCCAAAAGGCACAAGAATTTACAGTTTCATGAAAAATGCATACAGGAAAGATAAAATAAAATTGTTTACCCCATTATTCAAATTGTTGTTAGTTATCCCTCTTTCGGTTGCGATCATTTTAGAATTTTTCTAAAGACAAGTACAATTATCAGCGAAGAGTAATGGAAGCGCTGTGGATTGTTCCGTCATTGAGAACGGCTTTTACTTGCCATTGTCCAACGGTTAACCCTTTTGTCTTCAGATTATAAATATAAAGATTGTCGGTGGTATCGTATCTAAACAGATTGCCGTCGTTGGTATTACTGGTGGCTTCGGTTTCGTTGCCGTTTGCATCAATCAGGAAAAGTCTGGCCACAGCAGTGGCAAAGTAGTTGCCCAAAGCATCTTTTAGCCGGAATTTAACCGGTATGGTACTCCCCAATTTGTTTTCTTTTTTATCCATTATCGGCGGCAAAAACCCTTCAAAGTTGTACTGCACCCGATAAGTTACCGTTTTCGTTGTCTCGTTGTCCGCTTTATCTTTAGCCGTTACCGTAAAAGTCTTTTCTCCGACAGTGACGGTATCGATGGGTGAACCGCTAGGAACTGTTCCCGAGGAAGATTCAATTTGTGATAACACATCTTCAACCGTCCAATTGGCTAATACATTTTCATTTAAGAGATAGCTTTTCTGGTTTTCGGGTACATTGATAACGATACTGGGTGCGGTTTTATCTATATTTATCCCTGACACCATCGTACTGGCAGAATTACCGGCTTTATCGGTAGCCGTACCGGCCACTGTTTGATTCTGACCTTCGGCCGAAAGAGTGATGTCGGGAGTGACCGTCTCAATTCCCGAAACAAGGTCTTCGGCTGTAAAATGAACAACCACGTCGGTTTTATGCCAGTTGTCAGTATTGGGTACCGTTGTTGCCACCCCGATAATAACTGGAGCCGTTTTATCAATTTTAACTATTTGAGTTTTGGTGGCCTCAACATTTGAAGAATTATCGGTTGAACGGTAGTAAACCGTAGTCTCCCCTTCGGTAGTGAGAGAAAAAGGAGTGGTATATGTTACCCAACTCGTGCCGTTGAAACTATATTCCGTTTTAAGCAACCCCGAACCACCAGGGTTGTCGGCCGCTGACAAGGTTACCTGAACATCGGAGGTATACCAATTATTATCACCCATTGTTCCCGAAAGCAAAACAGTAGTTGTGGGAGGAATCGTATCGGCGGTAATCGTACATTGCCTAATAATTGTATTTAGAGAACCCGCTTGCCGTATATAGATTTTGGCTGCCCCGGGACTGGAGCTATAAAACTCCACCCTATCCAAAGAAAAATTGCTATCCGGCTGCCAGATAAAAGCGATTTCAATATTTCCCGATTGACTCCAATTGGGGGCAATCGCCACATTCTGGTTTATCCCTTCTTTAACCGTACCGCCGGAATAAAAACGAATTTTGGGCCCCCACCATTGATAAGGCCCCGACCATAAAGGACTACTCAGAGGCCTTCTTATGTAGTACTTTGGGTTTTCATAACCGCTCCCGACGGTAAAATCGCTTAATCCGGATACGTGTTCGTATCCAATCGCATATTGAGTTGAGGAATTAACCGGCAAAGAAGAAAAATTGCACCCCCACCATTCCCCGGCCGCATACACTTTGGTATCCGCAAAAAGGAAAAGAAATACCAAGAGGAACAGGCAGACAATATTAATTATTTTGTTAAGCATATTCTTTCAGTTCAGAGTTCAGAAGTTATTATATCAAACTCTGACTATCATACCAACGGTAATATAACTCTATCCTGTTTTAGTTATATTAAATGCCAACTGGTTTACACTGAGCGAAGTCGAAGTGCTCCCTCTAAAGGACTTATTCATTAAAAAAGAGATTGAGTTTCATTATGTTTTAGATGACTTAAAAATCTTCTATTCTGCATTTGGTCTTAATAACGAAACAGCTTTGAAAATTTTACTTTCTTCCCACCGGCATTAAATATAATGGCTGTTCTTCTTTGGCCATTTGAAGAAGGGCCTTTACCTGCTCATCGCTAAATGCCCCTACGGTTACCGTACCTAAATCCAAAGCAACTGCCTGAAGATAAATATTTTGGCCGGCATGACCTACCTCCATATAGACATATCTTATTCCCCTTTCCCCATACTTGGCGGTTGTTCGTTCGTAAACCGCGGAAATAACAATCACTACCGGTGCTTCCTTAATCCAAGTCTGGTTTAAAGCCGCCTGGGAAAGCTGATCGCGTTTATCCCCTTCTACTACTTTAACCAACTGGTGATCCTTGGGTTGATACTTATAAACCCCTGGTGGAAGTCCTTCAACCTTTCCGACAACCAAATAAATTTCTAAAGGATAAAGGGCGCCGGCTGAAGGAACAGTTCTTAAACCCTCAGGACTGGTAATCCCTTGGGCCGCCCAAAGAAGCTGGGAAATTTCTGGCAAACTTAAAGACTCATCTTGGTAATCCCTGACCGACCTTCTTTCTCTTATCGCTTTTTCAACTGGAATTTTGCCCTCAAATTTAGGCTCGGGTAACTTGATTCTCTCCGAAGATTCTTTCTGGGGAATAACCCCTTGTTTTTCGGTCTCTTCAATCGGCCAGAACTTCATAAACAAAAAGGTGGCTACTCCAATTATAACAAGACTAATCAAGATTTTTCTTTGTATCGGCAGAAGTTTCATCTCAACCCAATTATACAAAATTTCTAGCCATCAACCAAAAGAGAGCAGTCCCGGGGACGGTTCTCTTTTAGGGTCAACTTTAGTAATTTACTCCCCTGCCATCCCTGCCCGCCTCTGGCGGGAGCTAACACTAAAACAAGCCAGGTTAGGGTTATTTCCAAAGCTTAGCGGCTTCCTTTTCCCGGTCTGCAATTTTAGAAAAATCCTCCTTTTCATTGTAAAGTTTGGCAATCTCCATGTATTTATCTGCCAACTGAAAATAACCGCCCTTCCTTAAATAACGGGAGGCAGCCGCTCGGGAATTAACCCCGTCACCGTTACTGGAATAACTCTTCAACCCGGCACCTTGGGAAAGATTGTTAATAAATTTTTGCATATTGGAATAGGTTTCCTTTGCGTCTGCCTTATTCATCTGATATATTTCTCCTTCACTGATTCTCTCATGTGTTTTTTCGAACCAATAAAAGGTATTATCTGTCCTGTTCCAAATTTCTAAGAATTTTTTTATGGGAACTTCGTAAAAAGTAGTTAAAATTTCCGGTTCCTGGTAGTAAAAAGGGTGTTTGTCGGGTATCGGCCTGATATAAACAAAATTATCATTGTATCCGGCAAAAAATCCATAATCTCCTTTTTCCATATTCGGCATAGGGGCTCCGTTAAGAATTACCGGCTGGTCAGCACTTATCAGGCGTTTTATAAAATCAAAAGCTTCTGCCTGTTTTTTAAAGAAAATAAAATTATCGTCCGCGGTCATGTGGGTCATAAATATTGCCGGCATTAAAATCCCGCTCGTATTTCCCTGATATGTCTTATAGCCAAGATTGTAAAATGCTTCCATAAATAAATCTCCTGCTGGCGGACCGGTTCGCAAGTCGCCAAACCTCTGGTCAAATTTGAATCGCAAAGGGCGGCCATACCAAAGAAACTTGTCAAAATCGATATCTTTTTCAAGAAAGTGAGCCACACTCGCCCCGGCGAAATAATAACAGGTGGCGTTGGGTAAAACATAAGAAATAATCGGCAAAGTTTTATTTAACAACGAAGTTTCAGGAAGTTTTGTTTTCATCATCGAAAGAACCCGCTCCCGCTGCTGTTTAATTTGCCAATCGGACAGCGGCTGTCTCCTCTTTGACCAAAGAAAATATCCAGTCCCAATAATTACAATAAAAATTAAAAGTAAAACTAACTTATGAACAAGTAATCTTCCTACCATTTAATATCAATATATCAAAATCTAAACGCTTTTCAAGATTCTTACTCATATTTCCGGATAGCCAAAAATGGGGATTTCATAATTACCATAGCGCCATACGCGCCGGCTTTCCTCTGGAGCAGATACAAAAGTATTGCCAATTGATGTCGCGCTTGATTTAGGATCGATATAAACACCATCGCCACAGTTTGTAATGGTATTGTTTTTAATGAGCTGCGATCCGGCTATAGAGGCGATACCTGTATGGCAGTCGTCGATACTATTACCAGCAACTTCCTGGTTGCCATCTGATTTAAGGTCAATCCCTTCATGCCCCGCATCGGATAAGTGATTGTTAATTATTTTAATATTTGAATTAGCCGCAGATATTGCCCCCCACAATGAATGACGGGATACGCTCTCTTGAATAACGCTCTTTGGCTGTTTGCCGATAGGATTAAGTCCGTTGCGGGTATATTCCACCACTACATTATCCAGCTCGCTCCCATTGCCTCGAAAAACTATTGCTTCCCAATCGGCTAAATTTGGCTTTTGTGCTGCGGATGTGAAAGTAATTAACTGACCAGGTGTTCCTTTGGCAATAAATTTTTTTAAAATAAATAGGCTCGAATGTGTAGTTGTATATGATTTGAGCCGTGTCGGATCTTTGTCGTTAAAACCATCTGCGGGCACTTCATCTCCTCGACCACGATCGTCACCAACTTCAAACTTAACAACAGTCCCAGGTAAAACGGTTAGGTCTCCTAAAATTTCTGTATCTCCTGTAATGGTAATCACACCGCTCCAAATTTGATCGCCAAAATATCTACCGCTTATTTTTGCATCTGCACTTTTAGTGGTTGAAAAAAACTTTATGGTTATAAATCCCGCGATTACAAACAGAATAATACAAATCAGTATCGCAATTTTCCTCTTATCCATATTAATTTATTCTAACAAAAAACTGTGAAATTTTCAGAGAGTTGTTTATAATAATTCAAGGCTTTTCAAAACCCAATCTGGGCTGAACAAGCTATTGTAAAATGTACTCCTACTGCTTAAATGCTGAAAAGGTAATGCTAAGCCCATAATCAGGCAAAAAAGCCGGTGTTTCTTTATGAATTGTAATATTTACAAAACCCGTCTTTTTTAATTTGTCTAAATAATCCTGTTTAAGGATAGCTCCACTAACACAACCAACTAATAGTTCTTCATCATTCTTTAATTCTTCAGGCAGCGGTTTTGTTAATACCACATCAGAAATCATCAATCTGCCTCCCTTCTTTAACACACGATAGGCTTCTTTAAAGACTTTTTCTTTATCAGGGGCAAGATTAATAACACAATTGGAAATAATCACATCTACAGAATTGTCATCAACCGGCAAATTTTCAATATCGCCTTTTCTAAACTCAACATTGGTATAGTTGCTCTTCTTTGCATTTTCTCTCGCTTTTTCAAGCATTTCATCAGTCATATCTACCCCAATTACTTTGCCTGTTTTACCGACTCTAGGAGAAGCTAAGAAAGCATCAAAACCGGCACCTGAACCTAAGTCTAAAACCACTTCGCCTTCTTTCAATGAAGCGATAGCCACTGGATTACCGCAACCTAGACCAAGATTTGAACCACTAGGGGTCTGGTTTATCTCGTCTTGGGAATAACCCATTTCTCCGGATTGTTTTTGGACGGTTTGGTTAGAATCGCAACCGCAACTTCCGCACCCGCAACCGCTTGAAGATTGTGCAATTTTAGCGTATGAGTCCTTAACAACTTTCTTAATATCATCAGACTTTTTCATTGTTATATTTTATCTAACTTGAGCGATAATTTAAACTGCCTGATTTCCCTCATTACTAAGTAAAATACCCTAGTTCCTCTTTGACCGCATAAGACCGCAGTGGTGTCTCGTTCAGGGAGGGTTTGATGTTGACGCAACAATCGCTATTCTTGACTTGGTAAACAATATTAAAGAAACGTTTGCCAATGCTAATCTTGAAAAGATAGAAGTGAGGGATAAAAAGATAGCTAAAGTTATTTACACACCTTTGTTTCAAAGTTTATCAGACTTTAGGCTTGTCGCTCAAATCAGGGAGGAAATAGAAAAAGTGAAGCCAAGTCTTGTTTTTGTTGTCTAAAATCTTTTCTACCTCCCATTCTCAATACCCTTTTTTATTTCGGCGTAATGTCTTATTGTTATCATGTCTTCTTTTGTCCACCGATCAACTGTTGGCATTTTAAAACCGAAGGCTTCCAATCTTGGGGTAATAAGATGAATGGTTTGATTGCCATATTGGCGTCGTGGATCTTCTCCTGTCGCGTGCATATAATCCTGAACAAACTTATCTATTACTCTACCAACTAAATATTTTTCGGTATTTGACAACTCTTGACCTTCGGCGAGCAAATCAAAAATAGCTCTTCGGAAGATATTCATATAAAGCATGATATCAAACTATATAAATCTTTTGTATATTAAGTGCCAACTGGCTCAGAACATGGGACTCGTATCGAAAGCAGGACTGGGTCAACGAAATCGAATACCCAGAGCTGACTTATCAGGAAACACAAAAGTTTTTATCGGCAAAATTCCTGAGCAACTAAATTACCCCACCACTTAACTCACGACCTTTCGAACAAATATAATCTCCAAGTTCATAACCTCTTCGTATCCAGTTAACTACATGTTCACTAGGAGTAGTCTTTGCTAAAACAGCAAGGTATTTATTTGCCCCCAGCAATCGTATAAGTGCTTTTTGAGATATCGCCAGCAAGTCATTACTCGTGAGCGGCGTGATAGTTTGATAACCATCAAGCAACCATTGTCGTAACTCCTCCCATTTTTCGAAAGGAATATCTTCCCACTGATAGAGCATTGTCATAAAAGTTGCTAATTCTTGTGATACTGAACCCCAAGAACGGTCAGCAAAATCAAAGAAATACACATTGCCATCTGGCAACAACTGTGCATGTTCTAATGCTAAATCGGCGTGAATTATAGTTTCTGTTTGGGGCAATAAAGGAGGATTAGACTTAATATAATTTTCCATCATTGCATCAATTTTAGAGAATTTTTCCAATTGTTCTTTGGAGAACTTCTCTACATGGACTGATTGTGTAAGCGCTTCGTAAGCTGATTTTGGCTCATCTTTTTCTGCCCACTCCCCCGCAGGCAACTTTGAGTGCCTAAGAACTTCCTTATTCGGATATTCCAATAAGACTTTGTGCATCTTTGCTGTCTCGCTGGCTATTTTTGACAATTCAGTTTGGGTAACTGTGGAAGGTGTGCACATTCGTAAGTTTTCAAAACGCATCAGTATTACAGGTAACTGATAGCCTTTGAAATCGATAAAATTGAGTTCTTGGTCATTTAAGTCTGTTCTAAGAATGGGAGCGTGTATCCCCCGATCAATTAAAAATTGATACAGTTTTACTTCATCTTTAACCTTATCAAGGTCTTCTCCCAAACCAAAGACCTTTGCGACCCATTTATTGCCGTTATCCCCTTCCTCGACAACCCAAGCAGCGCTCTCAGTGCCACCAGACAATAAAGTTAGCTTCGTATCTGTGCCCAAACCCCACATTTTGCACAAATGGTCGAGAATGATGTTTTTGGTTAAATCTTTTGCTTTTGGTTTCATAATTGAACTGTTAATTTATGTTTTCTGAAAGAGTAATTATAAAGAAAGAGTGTAGGAATGAGAATCAGTCCTGCTGCGACAATACTGACTCTAAGAGCAATAACACTTGCAACGACACCCAAGATTGGTCCTCCAACAATTTGACCGACTGCATTTGCCTGACTGCACATAGAAAATACAGTTGCTCTTACTTGAGGCTCTAGATTTTGATTTGTCCAGGCATCATAAATTGGTCCTCTGGCTTCTCTGAACATAGAGGCAAACCAATAGGCTGCTACTGCAGCCACAAAACCACCAGCTAACCCAAATACAACAACTCCAAGAGTCAATAACAAGTTAACTACAAATAAAGCTTTTACTGTCGACTTGTGATTGTAAGTGTCAGTTTTTTTATTCAAAACTTCGGTGACTACTGTTGCCAGTATTGTGGCAACCATGCTGATAATTCCAAACCAGACAACGGGCTTCAGATTCCAGACAGTTGGGAAAGTAAAGCTCTGCAGCATATAAGGTGTCCACAAACGATCAAACCCCTCACTGAACATCCCAAAAATTAGCCCCGTCAAGATTATAAATAAAAGAACTCTGCTCTCACGAATTAGCCGTAACCCGTGAACCAGCGTGCGTTTCATTGCATTAAAAGTCTCCCTCTCTTTGATTGGAGTAGGAGCAAAGTTATTTTCAGGCATTAAAAAGATAAGGAATAACGCTTGAGTGCTGTAAAGAATTCCGCCCAAGACAATCGGCAAGCGAATGTTTATGTTAGCTAGCGCCATACTTATTGCAATTCCAACAAATGTCCCAAGTTGACTAGCTTGTTGCCCCTTTATAAAAGCTTTACCAGCTTTTTCTTCTCCCACTTCATCGGCTATCCATGCTTCTCTGGCTCCACTAACAAAAGTAAAACCAATTCCCCAGATAACCTGTGCCAAAAGAACAGCAGCAAAAGTCGGAATTGAACCTTCAAGGGCAAATCCAAGTCCGATAAGAAAAACACCGATTATCACCGACAACTTTCTGCTATAAAGATCAGCGACAATTCCCGTCGGCACCTCAAAAAGAAAAGAGACAATTTCCAGTAAGGTTCCCACCAAAACAAGCTGTAGGGGGTTTAATCCCACCACAGTAGCCTGATATACCAGATTGACAGTGACGATGACAGCAAAAAACAACGAGGAAAACAGCCGTAATCCTACATATGTTTTTAACGCTCGGTTATTGCTCATATCCCAAGTATACCGTTTTTCTCTCGAAAATTGTATAATTAAGTTGAGCTATGCCGAAGAAAAACACGACTTTACCAAAACTGTTAACCATCCGCCAAGCAGCGGAGATTTTGAATGTCCATGTGGAGACATTACGGCGTTGGGATAAAGCTGGAAAATTAAAGGCTATAAGGGTGAATGAGCGTGGAGACAGGCGTTACAAACCAGAGGATTTAGAAAGGATAGTCAAAAATGATTGAAAATCTAGGCAAAGCCATAAAATACTTAAACGAAAATCCTGGAGTGGGTATTCTCATTGCTGGGGTAGCCGTGTTAGTTACTATCATTGGTTGGTTCATTAAAAAACACTCCAAAGCCAGTAAATCTAATGAGGCTAATGTCAAAAATGTCAAAGAATCGAATGTCACCATTGATCAAAAAAACTGATAACCAAGCTCAGGTAAGCGGAGTTACCAATAGCACTGTTGATATTAAGCAACAGAATCTTGAGATTGGCACAGTATCGATCAATGTTACTGTAAATAACACTGATAAAAAGTTGGTAGTTGCCCCAGAAAGTGACGAAGGAAAACAAGTCCTAAAAACTTTGGGAATGATGGCAAGCGTCACAAGCACTTCTGTCCCCTCTGACTTGGATGGCGAATACCATGAAGAATTGAATTACGCTAGGGATTTGATTGATACCTACAAACCACAAGAGGCTCTCGATTATCTTCTGGACTTAAAGAAAAGAATTTGGAGCAAAGCAAACGATAGGGTCAAATTCCGTATTACAGCTAATATCGGGGCTTCGCATTTGTCTTTGGGAAATGACAAGGAAGCAGCTAAACACTTTATCGAAGCACATCAATACGAAAAGTCAGAAAAGTCATGGAGTAATCTTGCCCTGGGGTATTTATTACTTAACGACCTAGTTGAAGCTGGAAAAGCTGCAAGAGAGGTTATCAAGATAAATCCAGCCAATGAGGGGGCATACTCTATTTTGATTCAGGTTATAGGCGATAAAACACCCCTAGAAAAGGTTATTAAGGAAATACCTAAGGCTCGGAGATCTCTTGCGCAAGTAATGTCTGCTTTTGGTCATGTCGCTTTGAAACAAGGCAAATACACAGAGGCAATAGAATGGACAAAAAAGTCTCTTGAAGAAAAAGAAGTAAACGATAAAGGAATAGAGACAAGACTCCAGTTGGCATCTACTTTGTTGGAATCGGTGCTTCAAGGAAAAAGTTTAGCTGAAAGTGAAGTATTGGCAGGTGAACGGAAACAGAGAATTGAGGAGGCAAAAGGTGTATTGGATGAGGTGTGGAAAGATCTCAAGGACACACAGTTAAAACATTTTAAGGTTCAGTGTCTCGCAAATCGAAGCCTGGTCAATCGTATTCTTGGAGATGTCGAGAAGGCGCTGGTTGATCTTGAGGGTGCGCTAGAGTTTGAACCTAAAAACTCCCGATTTTTGTTACTAAAAGCCTCTCTGTTGTTTGAAAAAAAGGATTTTGCATCAGCAAAGAAATTACTGGAAGGTGTGTTGGATCAGGAGGAGAGTTCCCCACTTCTCCTTGCTGAGATATTAAGAAGCGAAGATAAATTAGCCGAAGCAGCTGAGATGTTACAGGCTCAATTAAGCAAGAAGCTTTCAGGGTCGTTGGGACGAGAGTTTAAGCGATATTTAATCGATCTATATCTCCAGATGGAAAAGCCAGATGAAGCTGAAAAACTCGCAAAAACCCTCGACGATTCAATACCCGTTAATTTAGCTTCGCAAGCTAGTGTGTTGAAGGTAAGGAATAAAAATGATGAGGCGCTTCAAAAATTAAATCAAGCTAGTGATCTCATAAGAGATAAGGCATCATCAATAGAACTACTGTCAGTGGCAGTTGAGTATTACCAGCTTGGGAAATATGAGGAAGCAGCAAACTTATATACCAGATTGGCTGACATATCCGCAGATAATTTTATTACTCGCAAGCTCCTCGACTGTTACTACAAGACTGGAAATGATGAAAAGACCCTAGAGATAGTTCAGGCGCTTAGAAAAAAGAATGGCTTAATCAAGGATCTTACAGAGCTTGAATCGGCAATCAATGAGGAGATAGGAGATCTCCCAACGGCTCAAAAATTATGCGAGGAACATTTACAGCAATTTCCAGATGACGACTCTATGAAGGTTCGATTGGCGATGGTGTTATTTAGACAACAAAAAATCAAAGAGTTGGGGGGGCTGTTAAAAAAGGGAATTGACGACTCCAAACTACTTCTTCCAAAGAGAATACAGCTAGCCCAGGTATACTCTCTAGTTGATAAATCATTTGATTCAATCAAAGTGCTATATGAAGCAAGGAGAAGGTATTACGGAGAAAGTGAAGCTCACGCCAAGTATATTGCTTTATTCTTTAACAGAGAAAAAACTCTGGATTTTTCCACACCAAAAGTAGCAGTTGATACCGCTGTTTGTGTTGAGGAAAAAGGTGGGCACAAGCAATGGTATGTAATCGAGGATCGTAAAGATGCTGACCCCCGTAACAGGGAATTGAATCTTAATCATCCACTTACTAAACAGCTCATGGGTAAAAGGGTTGGCGATACCGTTCTTTTATCATCGAGCGATATACAAGACCAAACAGGAAAGGTTGTGGAGATAAAAAGCAAATATGTGCATGCGGTTCATGAAAGTGGCGAAATCTTCAATAAAATGTTTCCTGGTGATAAAAGTTTTATGTCCCTATCTTTGGACTTTTCAGAGAAAAAGAAACTACCAGAGGAATTTACAAAGATGCTTGATAGGCATCGAGAGCACCACAATAAAGTAACCGAAATCTATAGAGAAGGAAAAGTCACCCTTGCTATGTTAAGTTCCATGCTGGGTAGAAATGTTATTGATACCTGGGGTTATGCAGTAGGCAACGAAGAACTTGGCATTAAATGTGCTATCGGCAGTATTGACGAGAGAACAAAGGTAATTGAATTGTTAAGTCCAGATGAACACTCGGCAGCTATTGATCTGAGTGCAACCTTAACCCTTCATGGTGTTGGACTCGCAGATGTTGTGGCTAATAACTTCAGGAGATTGATAGTTCCTCAATCTACGAAAGACCTTTTGACCGAAGTAATTGCGATGCGTAAAGGAATCGAGTCGGAAGGTTTTATGACAGTAGGTAAAGATAAGAGTGGCGACAAGTATATGCGGGAGGAGATCACCAAAGAGCGTATTAAGAAAAACACTGAGTATCTCGAATCAATTATGACCTGGATCAACAATCAATGTGAAGTTGTTCCTTGCAGGGAGGCGCTGAAAATTGACCCCACTCGTAAGGAGATGATGTTTGAGACAATGGATCGCTCTTTTGTCGAAACGGTATTACTAGCAAAACAGGAAGGAGTCTTGTTTTTCTCGGATGACTTGTGGCTAAGAGCGGTTATGAAAAACGAGTTTGGAGTTGAAGGAATATGGAGTCAGGCAGTTTTACTCAAACTTGTTGTCGAAGGAAAACTAAGTAAAGAAGACTACGAGAAGGCGCTAGTCAAACTGGTGCTTTCAAACTATACCTACATCCCCATTGATTCTGACACTTTGGTTGAGGCAGCTAGTCAGGCGGGGTGGCACTCAGTGGCTCCATTTACTGACATTGTAAAGATTTTGGGTGGAGGGAATGCTGATAGGAGACCATCACTAAGAGTGGCAGAAGATTTCGCAGTGAAGTTATATACGAGATCTATTTACCTGCCTGGCTTCAGTGACCTTTTGCATCGAACATTGGATGCTGCAATGCCCCAGTTTAATAGAGAGGTTATTTCTAAGGTGTTACTACGAAGGTTACAAAGAAGGCTATCTTTGACACCCAATGTTTTTAATAGCATCGAAAAAGACATAAACGAATGGCTAAGGTGGCAAGTTATATGATGTTCACCCTCCGTGTCCCCGTGTGTTGACTTGTGTCGGGCTTTCGTGCCTGGTATGGCATAAGTTTACCTTCGTTTAGCTTCGGAAGCCTCGTTGGGGATGTGTTGAGGAAATTGCGAACTTATAGCTTCTCTATCTCCCAGCCGTCATTGTCGTAGACCGCTATCTGCCCACTTTGCATGACAGTCATGCTCACTGTCGGGTATCTGGTGTAGATGCTTTTTACGCACCATACTCCCTGGTCGTTTTGGTAAGCACCTTCTCGTTTCTGGTCGACATCACCACACTCCACATTGTCGTTTGTATATGGCTTGCTTTTATCGATCCACTTTATAAAAAAGTTGCCAATTTTCCTGCCTTCGAATTGGTAGGTCATCTTGGTAATATCAACTCCGAAGATATCCTTATTTTTAATCATGAAGGCTTCAGCGACTGGCTTGATCGCTTCTGGCGTGGTGTAGGTAGGCGTGTCATCATACTTTGGCATGTTTTCAAACCAGCGTGTGCCATCCACTTTCGTTCCCCATCGGCGCTCTGCCTCACCAGTCTCGACGATGTAGTTTGTCTTTGGATCAACTGTAAAGCTAAATCGTGCAGCTTCATAAGTTTCGCTGGCGGGACTGTTGTAGTCCGTTCCGCTATCGTCTGGTTTGCTATTAAACCTGCTACAAACAAATTCGACTGGGATGTCGGTCATGCCCAGGAATTGTCTGATGTTGGCTACAGCTTTTTCTCTCTGGGCTGCTGGTCGTGCGGTCAGGATGCAAAATTCCTGTCTCGCTTCCGCATACTCCTGCGAGTCCTTATTTGGATTTTTGCTCATCGTAGCCAGCAGCTCGGCAACTTCCTTGTCTTTGGTGCTAGTTTGCAATGTTTGAACTACCTTTGACTGATTGATTAAGCGAGGGGTAAAGACGACAGCAAGAATGGCAATAACGACTAGAAGCAAGATAACGGGTAAGAGTCGAGATTTATTTTTATGTGTCATTGTCATTTTTATCCTCCTTATGCGCTAACTGATAAAGATTTCAGGATGTTAACTTCCTTTCCAGACGAATGTCAAGTTTAGACTTATCTCCAGGCATATTTTAGCACAAAAGAATACAAGGAGTATGTCGAAGATGATACAAGGAGTCTCTAAGATTTTTAGTAATGGGTAAACCAATAACACACCAGCACATACTGAGGAACTTTGGGGAGAGACTGCAAAAAGTGAGGAAGTCTCAGGGGATCTCGCAGGAGGAGTTAGCAGCGCTGCTGTCCATGCACAGGACTTATGTGGGCATGGTCGAGAGGGGGGAGCGAAACCCAACGATACGAACTTTGTATAAGATTGCTAAGGCACTAAAAGTAAAATCCTCCGAGCTGCTTCCCTTTTGAGTTTATATTTCCCTTCATTCTCGGTAAAATAAAGATAGGTAAGGTCCTGTGAGGACTTATATTACCCAAACATTACTATGAGCATGCCAAAGGCGATCTTGGATATCGCCAAAGTCATTAAAGCAGAAGTAGACATATCCCCTGAAGGGAATACTCATATTGTGATTCCTCTGGACAATTTCAGAGACGAGACAGGATCTTTTATTGGAAAACCCACCATCGACAAGGGACTAAGAAAGTTAAAGGAACTGCAAACCCTAAGAGCCATAAATCTCTCTGACCTCCACAATCACATCTTACCTTTGCAGTCTGACAAAGTAGAGGTTGAAGTTGATTGGGAGAGACTAAATACGCTGTTATCGACTGAAACTGTTGAATCTTCCAATCAACCTGCTGAGGCTAAACCAGAGATTGCCTTCGACACTAAACCACCTAAACAAAACATACCCGAAGGATGGGATCTCCGAGAATCAGAAGGACAAGCTCATTTAATAAAAAACGGTCAAGTAGTGTTTACCTTCCCCTATGCCAATACCGACAAATACCGTTATTTCAATCTGGCATGGCAGAGATATAAACAATCAATTACCTATAAAGAGCTTTATGAAACCAGTGGAGCAAAATATCCAGATAAGCGGGGTGAGAATTGGAAGGTTAATGATCACATAAGAGCCACGATTAGAAAACTTCGAGACGAGTTTGAAAAGAAAAAAGTGCCAGTAACAATCGAGACCAAAAAAGGTATTAGAGTCTTCGTAACAGAATAACTTCAACAAAGTTCTTAATTTTCCCCAGTTTTCCCTAATTATGACCTAATTGACAAGCAATTAACGCCTTATTTTACCCTTAAGCCAGAGATAAAAACTCTGGCTTTTTTGTTGGCCAACCAAATTATATGAGCAATCAATTAGATCAAAACCAGTATTTTGCTACATACGACCTCGGCTGTAGTGCAGCACTTGTTACCGAAGGCTTCGAGCTTGTTTCATTGGTGCGGGATAACCCAAAAAAAGTTCAGTTTATTTTCCTCCGAACAAAAAACATCGAGAAATGCGTTGACGACTACTTTGCTGGTCGCCTTCTGGTGAGCGCTCGATCCCTCTTTGACAACACCAAGATGCTTAAAAACCGAATTTATTCGAGTGTGTAAACCTATGATTAGCCATCAACTTATTTTGGAATTAAAGAAGATTTTGGAGGAGGACTACGGACTCAAGCTAAGTTTGGAGGAAGTTTATGAGATTGGCTCAAGTTGGATAAGTTTTGTCGAACTGCTTATAAAAGTTGAGACAAAAATTAAAAAACAATAAGACACCTATGGCAAAAGCACGAATGTTACATAAAAAGATTTCTGTATCGGTTCAGGTAAATAGACTGACTTTACCCGCCAGACTCATGTTTACCTGGATGATCCCTCACGCCGATGACGAGGGCAAAATGAAAGGCGACCCGGAGTTTATTAAGGCAACCGTCGTCCCTATGGTTAAATGGTCATTCAAAAAGATTCGAGAATATCTTGATGAGATAAAAAACAAAGGACTGATTTATTACTGGCAGGAAAATAACGAGTGGTTTATTGAATTTATAAAATGGGACGAGCATCAAACGATAAGGAAAGACAGGCTCATACCATCCAATCTACCCTCGTATCAAAAGAAAAATGACTACCAAGTAGTAGACAACTGTCAACCAACTGACAACCAAGAGACGGCTCAAGCGAATGGAATTGAATCTAATCCAAAAGAATTTAATAAAAGCGAATTCAATAATAACAATATCGCTGATAAACATTCTTATAAGGGAAACGGAGTTGTCGTAAATCCCAAAACCTTTGAACCGTCATCCGAAGGTGAAGTAGCAGCTCTTGAGGCTTGGGGGAAATTAGAACCAACCAATCCGCTTGCCTTCAAAATCACCTACCTTAATGCTCTTGGTAAAGGGTTACCCGTCAATATGTTCTATCAGTTCTCCAGCGAAATAAGGCAGGACAGCACCATTAGAAACCCTGGTGCGGTTTTTAACGAAAAGGTTGCCTCATATCTCAAAACAAAATCATGAACATAATTACCACAAAAATTCCAGGAGAACGAGCAAAGCAATACGCAGCTTGGCTTCTTTATTGCGAAGCAGGAAGTTTGGAGAAAACGCTCAGAATATGGGAAAGGATTTCAGGACAGGATGATACCGAAATGATACCGTTTTTTGGGGTTTTCCTGGGTAAAACAGTGGGCTTAGCCACACTTAAGCGCTGGTCGACCAAATACCGCTGGAAAGAACGAGCCGAGTTGAAAAACACAGAGGATCTGGAGGATATGAGGTTTAAGTTTAAGAGGATTAAACAAACCAGAGCTTACAAAATTGCCATGATGCTTGATCTGATTATGAATAGGTATCTCAAACAGTTAGAGCAAGGGATGTGGGTCACCGTCAGAGATCTGTATTTAGTTTGGAAAATGCACCGAGTCGAAGAAGGGTTAAGCGTTGATAACCACTATATTGTTGTTTATAAACAGCCTCCCAAAGAACCAGAAAACCCAGAAGAAAAAGAACTAAATAAGCACATACAAGAAATTGTTAACCAATTTGACTCAAAGGAACAACACGAAGAAGAAGGTTCAGTTGATATTACTTGAAGTTTCGTTTATGTGTTGTGTTAGCAACAAAAACTTATGAAAACTGTCCTACTCTGCAGAGTCAGCTCAAAAGAACAAGAAGAAACAGGCTACTCCCTGCCAGCCCAGGAGAAGTTCTTAAGCAGTTACGCCGATAGAACTGGCTATGGCATCGATAAAGTCTTTTCTATTTCCGAATCAGCCAGTGGTAAGAAGCAGCGAGAGATGTTCACCCAGATGATGCGCTATGTTCTTAAACAAGGCGTCAAAATCATCATTTGCGAGAAGGTAGACCGCTTAACCCGTAACTTCAAGGATGCTGTCATGATCGACGAATGGCTGGAGGAGGATGAGGAACGCCAAGTCCATCTGGTCAAAGACTCACTGATTTTGCACAAAAACTCCCGTTCCCAGGAGAAACTGAACTGGGGCATCCGTATCCTTTTTGCAAAAAACTACATTGATAACCTTTCTGAAGAAGTGAGGAAGGGGCAAAAAGAGAAAATAGCACAAGGCTGGTTACCAACTAAACCACCTGTGGGATACAAGACTGTGGGAGAAAAAGGGCACAAAATTATCGTGATTGAAGAAGAAAAAGCAGTCATGGTCAAGAAAATGTTCGAGTTATACGCATCAGGCAATTACTCAATCAAAAAACTGACCCTAACCATGTTCGAGGAGGGTTTACGCTCCTACCACGGCGTAAAACTGGTTAAGAGTAGGGTTCACCGACTCTTACGAGAGCCATTCTACACTGGTAAAATGAGGTGGAATGGTCAGATCTACGACGGGAAGCACGAAGCAATTATCACTCAGGAGTTATATGATAAGGTGCAAAATATGCTTACAGGTAAAACCACGCCCAAACTAACTAGACATGACTACCTTTTTAACCGTCTATGCCGTTGTGCCACTTGTGGCGGGCTAACTACCTGGGAATCCCAGAGAGGCGGTCTGGTTTACGGACACTGTAACCACTACCGAGACTGCACCCAGGAAACCTGGGTTAGGGAAGAAAAAGTCGAAGCACAGATAATAGATGGCTTTGAGAACCTGGTTATCAAGAATAAACGAGTCGCCGACTGGATCAAAAAAGCTCTCAAAGAAAGCCACGCCGATGAGACCGTCTATCACTCCACCACGGTTGAGGAGTTAAATAAGCGCTACGAGCAGATTAAGAAGCGCCTGGATAAACTCTATGACGACAAACTGGATGAAAAAATAACCCTGGACTTCTATAACCAGAAGTTTAAGCAATACACAGGCGAGAAGGATAAAATCCTGGATACCATCAAAAAGCACTCCCAAGCAAGTAACGGCTACTTTAACTTTGGCATTAACTTCTACGAGCTATCCCAGAGAGCCAAGCAAATCTACCTGACTGCCAAAGAGAAGGGTTTAGCCGAGGAACAACGCTGCCTTATTAGGCTGGTATTCACCAACTTGAAATTAGATGAGGGAAAACTGCTCTACGACTACACCAAAGCCTTCAAAATCTTGGCTCAGGCAGTAAAAGACACCAATTGTTCGAAAGTCGATAAAATTGACCATTTGGAGGGTAAGAGTTTCGAACATCAAGAAAAGAGCGATGTTACGGGACAAAAGGGCTCTTTATTGCCCTCCCGCCCAATCTGGCTCACCACCCCGCCACTTACACTGTATCAGATATTCAATAGGGAAACGGTCGCCAAAGTGCGTATTCAACTCGAGGTGGCACGAAAACTAGCTAGTAACCCGCTTTCTTATCAAATTGTGGAGGTAACCAATGGAAAATTTTGCCAACTACCTGTACCAGCTTAGAACCAGAAAAGGAAAGTATATCAGTCAACAGAAACTCTCAGAACTGTCGGGCTATACGCAAACATATATATCGCTGGTTGAAACCGACAGATACATACCATCAAAGAGGTTTAAGAAAGCAGTATTAATGGCGTTAGAAACGAACAACAACCCAAGCAAAAAACGTTACAGCGTGATTTAACAAGCATTGAAAGATAAACTGATTTTTATATGTTTGGGGAAGCAATCGATTGTTTCACCTGAATCTAGAAAGTCCTAAAATTAATGTTACTTGCAGATATACACCATTCACGATAGTTTTTCTTCTTCTACCCATATTAGTATATTGATATTTCGCCTTTATAAAGCCAGTCTGGCACTTTGTCATACCCTTTTATTCTCGGATGGTTAGCAAAAATTAATCTCAGTGTTCTTATCGCACCATAGGCATCAATCATTAACTTGCGTTGCTGTTTGAAGTATTTCTGGTCGAAAACATCATCATGTATAGCGTGTGCGTGTGGTTGTCGAAGCTTTCGAACCTTACGAAAAGTTTCGAACATTTTATTTTTAGGTTCTGGATCGAGAAAACGAACACGTTTTAACCATTCTTCTAGTAAGGTTATTGTCCCTTTTTGTATTACCTTTACCCTACCATTTTTCATTTTCTCTTCTATTTCCAACGACAAGTCACTTTTGAAAAAATCGTTGTTTAAATTTTCAGACATCAGTTTGTCTAAAAGAGATGTAAAGTCGTTAAATTCTTTTAATGTAGGCCTTATTAAAAAGCTAAAACCTCTCGGTTTTGTTTCTCGACTAAATTCTTCTTTAAATAACTTTGGTTTTCCCATCAGCACTGCCATCGCATTAATATGATGAAGTTCTTCAATAAAAGCATTGAAAATCGACTCATTAATATCCCAATTGCCCATAGAAGCAGCATGATAATCGGGATGAAGTAAAAATTTTCCTTTTAACTTTTTGTTAAACCAAAGTTGCTGATGTTCGGGGGAAAGATTCGCTAAGTATCTTACGTAAACTGCAACAGCTCTTTTTGTAAACGTTTTGGTATAGGCAAACCCAAATGTTTGAATAAAAACAGAGTCTCGTTTATAAACAGTGCCATTTTCAGAAAAGGCAGATTTTATACTTAAACTACCATGTATGTCGTCACAATCAAAAGAGTATCTCGGGTCATTCCGGTAATGCTCTAAAATGCTTAAATCAAAGACTTTAAAGGCAAATTGTGGTTCACCTAAGGCCATCATAAGCGCAAACGGTTTACCTAAATACCTAGACCTATCTACAACTATAGATAGATGTTTTTTGGATGGATAGAGACAGGCATATGTTAAATCAATCTTTTTTAATTTTTTCAATTGAGCACTTATCGATTCTGGTTCAAAGGCTAAAATATGAGAATTAGGATGTCTATCCCCATAATTTATGGAAGCCAGATCTTCTCTTATGAGTTTTTCGATCACCGGAAGGCTTTTAGTAATAGACAACGTTAAATCTATGACAGGCTTACCATTAAAATCTCTCGATTTTATATAAAAATCAGTTATCTCTTTTAGGAATTTTGTCTTTATTTCCATTTTTTATTCTAACTATCCAAATTGTATCCCTTTTCAGTTAATGCTATATAAAAAAATCTTTTCTATGTTATAAATCTATCGTTGATGAATCAAATCCACTCGGCGTAAAATACAAATACAATTGCCATATTAAATTACCACTATTGTCATAAGC
>JAZDKF010000026.1:0-86799 GCA_043803225.1 Candidatus Beckwithbacteria bacterium | reverse complement strand
CCGGCTGGCAAGGAAGGGTTATCAAGCGGCGATTGTCTTTAACACCAAATCGATCGAAATCAATCATATCCCGAATCAAATAGCAGTGTATATCAAAAAATAAACTGGTAAAATTAATTTATGTCATTATCGGTGGGGATTGTTGGAACGCAACCCAATATTTTATGCCGTTTCAGTTTAAGGTTAAGTTGTTAGAATCGGGGAAAAGTAGAGAAATTGTTACGAGGGATAGCGGGGGTAGAATAATTAGATCAACAGTCCCTGAATCGTATTCAAGTGAACAAAAAGATATTTAATCTCATCTATGATAAAATTTTGACATGAGTTTAGCCAATCCTATTGTTACAGGCATTCTTGGGGCTATTGGTGGAGTAGCATTTACCCTTATTACGAAGTTTGGTGAAGGTTGGATTAAAGAGTTTTTTGAGAAGAGAAAGCAAAAACAGCTTAAGAAAAAACAGGCTGCAAAGGATATTAATGCTTTTTGCGTTGAAGGTATGCATAAATTTTTTAGGATTAGGGCGGGCAGTGAACAGCATATAAAGTTTAGGGCAACAGAAATAGAAGCAATAGATCTCGAAACAGGAATTAAGCTAAGACAATTTATAGATGCTTGGAGCCAACACAGAAATATCAACAAAAGAAACCTACTTACCCTTGAAGATGAAAAAATTGCAAAAGATTATAGAGATAAAGCACAACAACTAGGGGAAGAATTACTTAAAGTAGCAAGACTATGGGGAAAATAACTGATTTAAAAGTTAAATCTGATGAAATATTAGTTAATCCGTGCACAGCCATAAGTCTACTTGAACGTTCAGCTAGAGAGGCTGGCCTTGATACAATTAACACTGAAAGATTTTATGAAAGAACAAGAGAAGCCTGGATTGCCTCAGTTTTTCTCTTAGCCTTAAGAAAAATTGAAGGTAATCCTTGGTGGTTTAAGGTTAATAGCGAAAAACATTTAGCCCCTGACGTTTTTGCATATAAATTTTTAGAATTTGAACCCAGAAAAACTAGACGTTTGGAAAAATTTATTGAAGTGTTTAGATGGGTAAAAAATACTAAAACGACCTTAATAGGAGAAATCGAAAAAAAGCTTAATAAACACTATCCTTCAAGCTTTACGTTGGTTTGTTATGTTATGAGGAAAGGAAAGATCAAGTTAGCCAAGATTAATTCTAAGCTAAGAAAGATTAGACCAAACTCGTCAGAAATTTGGATATTAGGTACGAGTAAACAAAACCCTAGAGATGTTTTGGTAGGAAGAGTTTGGCCTGAATTACTTACAACTAAAATTAATATTGATGATGAATGTGCGATATTAACAGAGCCAAAATTTTTAGTACCATATAGGGGTTATAAAAAAGATTTGATGTATGAAAAATTGGGTAAAACAGCCTTATTAAAACCAAATTTTGATGTTGAGGATTTAAGTTGATATGTTGTTACCCAAGCAAGCTATTAAAGAAGATCAGGAAATTTATTTTAAGGAATTTGGCGAAAAAATTAGTTATGATGAGGCTCAAAAACAAGGATTAAATTTTCTGATGTTGTTGAAATTGATTAGTCAACCAACCAAGGTTCCAATAAAATCACATCAATAACAAAAATTTTCCTTGCTATAATAACTTGATGAGCAACTTAACTCGTCTGATTCAATTAAAGACAGAATATTACATAAATGAAGAAAAAAAGAAGTCTAACTCTGTTGTTGGTAATTTAGCCAAATACATCGAAGCAAGCAAGCTTCGCCAACCCCAAATTGAAGCGATCAAAGTTTATCTCTGGTTAAAATTTGTCGGCAATAATCAAAAACTAGCCACGATTATTAAAAAAGGTTTACTTTACGATGATGAGCAGGCTAAAACTTACGATAATTACTTTACCTTCGGCGAAAACTATATAACTCAGTTTTTAAATCAATTCGCTCAAGATAATAACTTAAAAAAATTAAGCAAAAAACTTGTTAATGATCCAAAAGGGCAGAAAATTAAGTGGGAGAACGTTTTGGAGGATTTACTTCACCACTACGATTATCCTAACTATCTTTTTAGTTTACCTATGGGGGCAGGTAAAACTTTTCTGATGGCCGCCTTTATCTACCTTGATTTATACTTCTCTAAGTTATTTAATAACGATAAGCGTTTTGCCAAAAACTTTGTTATCTTTGCCCCACAAGCCACTAAAACAGCCATTCTACCTTCACTACAAACAATTAAAAACTTCAATCCTGAATGGGTCTTACCTAAGCCGGAAGCTGACAGAATTAAGCAAATTATTCAAATTGAAATACTAGATGCCTTATCTTCGAAAAGAAAAGATAAGCTTCAGGGTAACAATCCTAACCTCGAAAAAGTGAATAGGGTTACTCAAACCAAAGATTACGGTCTAGTATTCATCACCAACGCAGAAAAAGTCGTCCTGGAGCGTTACAGCGATAAGGATAAGCTTTTAATTGACCCAAACAGTCTTTTATATGATCAAAAGAAAGCTTCTGAAATAGTTAAATACAACGACCTACGTGATAAATTATCTAAAATTCCATTTTTAGGCGTGATACTGGATGAAGTTCATCATACTTACGGTAAATCAACTAACGGCGAAAAAAAACTAAGAACTGCCGTTGGTATTCTCAACCAACATAAAAATGTAGTCGGTGTAATTGGCATGTCCGGTACGCCTTTTGTTAAAAATTCAGTTAAAGTCGAGGATGATGAAATTAAGCTTAACCAAATCCAAGATATTGTTTACAACTATTATCTTAACCAAGGCATAGGCAAGTTTTTAAAAATACCTGATGTTAGAAAAAGGGAGGTTAAGGAAAATGTTTTTATTAAAGAAGCCTTAACGGAATTCTTTAAAGACTTTGATATTACTTACTTTAACGGAACAAAAAGTAAAATTGTTTTTTACTGTCCGTCAATAAAAAAGTTAAATGAGGATATATTGCCTGTTATTCAAGAGTGGTATCAAAAAAATCGGCCAAATAAACATGACGAAATTTTTAAATACTACACAACTTCCGGCAAAAAAGATAAAGACTATGTTTTACCAAAAGACAGCTTGGCAATATTCCATAACCTTGATAAACCATATTCAGATAAAAGAGTGGTTTTGTTAGTGGCGGTTGGAACGGAAGGGTGGGATTGTAAAAGTTTAACTGCAGTGGTTTTACCGAGAAAAGAAACCACTAAAAATTTCGTCTTGCAAACAACTTGCCGATGTTTAAGAGAAGTTGAAAACGCCGGAAAAGAAAAAGCCTTAATCTTTTTAGGCGACGGTAATTATGAAAAACTGGAAAGCCAATTAAAAGAAAACTACCATTTGACGATTGCCGATTTAAAAGGCGAGGTTGACGAATCAATCCAAGTAAGAATCAAAAAGCCACGTTTGGGCAAGCTAAAATATAAACAAGTATTTACAAAATATAATAAAATTATCAGGAAAATCACCAAAGATCCAAAAGAAACCTTAAGCCAGTTTAATTTATCGTCAGTTAAAAGCCAGCATGCTTATAGTTCTGAGTTAACCAAGGCCAAGATCGGTAAGGATAGCTTGACGCATGAAGTAAAAGCAGAAAAGCAGGCGAGTGGTGAATTCGGTTATTCTTTTAACGATTTTCTATATGATTTAGCAAAATCCAGTTTTGGTAAATATTCCGAAAGTGAATTACTTAACAATTTTAGCCAAGAGTTAAAAGATATTTTTCAGCAGATTGAAGAAAGTAAAACTTGGTTTATCGGTAATCCGAATTTTGAAGTATGCCAAATAGCTAAGACCCTATCAGCAAGCTTAATGGAAGAAGTTGAGTACCGAGCTGAAACGATTGGAAAAGACGTTGAGATTGAATTTCTTGAGTGGGAAATTTCCAATCCGAATATAAGCCTCATGACATCAAGTGGTTTACTATATAAATTTATGCCTAGAATTAACAGTCAAATGGAAGCAAAATTATATCAACGCCATCCGGAAGATTTAGACCCTGAAGCGGAAAAAATCGACCCCCAAAATATCAGCTTTAATTATCTGCCTTACAGGATGGATTCAGACTTTGAAAGAGTTGCCTTAGAAGACATGTTAAAGATGAGCGAATTAGCCGGACTTGAAGTTTATTTTAATGGCTACAAAGATGGCCAACTGCAAAGTTTTTGGGTGCAAACACCAGAAGGTAAATATACCCCTGACTTTTTGATTATTAAAAGAAGCGGTAAAAATATAGCTAAAGTTCTAATACTGGAAACAAAGGCAAAATCTTTTTATGATGACGAATTTAAGCGAAAAGAAAAATTCATGAAAGAAGTATTTATTAAACACAATCCCAATTTTAGTTACGAATGTTTTGTCGATGAGAGCGGTAATAATTTCGAGCGTCACAAAAGTAAATTACGTGAGATGATAGAATCGATGTAGAATAAAAAAATATGAATAAACCTAAAACATATAATTTAACTCCGGCTAGGGGACAAGCTTTATTAAATTTTCAGGGCAGAATTTATCCAAAAACAGTAGAGCTGTTTGAGACGGAATTAATTGAGGAAGTCAGACAGAATATAAAACAACTTAGTTCAAATAAACAAAGTGAGTTAAATAGTGATTTCAGAAATCTTTTAATTCACGGTGATTGTCTTTCAGCGTGTGCCTATTTTAAATCAAAGGATATTAAAGTCGACCTGGTTTACATCGATCCGCCTTTTGCCAGCGGAGCTAACTACACAAAGAAAATTTATTTAAGGAATAACAACAAAGATTCTATCCAGAATGAAAACGCAACGATTGGCGAAGAGGTAATGTATGGCGATATATGGCAGAAAGAAGATTACTTAAACTGGATTTATGAGAGACTACTTGCAATTAGGGATGTAATGAACGACACAGGAAGTATTTATGTACACCTTGATTGGCACATAGGACACTATGTTAAAGTTTTACTTGATGAGGTATTTGGGGAACCTAACTTCCAGAATGAAATTATTGTTCACTATACAGCCGTAGGTTTAAAAGCAAAATCAAAAAAATTTCATCAAAATACTGAAAATATTTATTATTACGTTAAAGAAAGAGGGGATAATAACTCTTACACTTTTAATTATGTTTATGAGAAGCTTGATAATTCCAGAAAAGGTAGTAAACATCAGTGGAATGAAGATCTAAAAAAAGCAGAACGTGTAAGAGACGA
Organism: Candidatus Beckwithbacteria bacterium; assembly: GCA_043803225.1. GTDB lineage: Bacteria > Patescibacteriota > Microgenomatia > UBA1400 > CG1-02-47-37 > JAZDKF01. Next base: position 81,620 of record JAZDKF010000026.1, on the reverse strand, counting down.
AAATGGGAAAATAATCTATTTTGATATCTGGGAGAATAAGGCTGATAACTTACTTAATTTAAAAGATATTAAATTAAACTTAAATGGGAAAAGTATAATTCTAAAAATTTATGATGACAACGGAAGCTCTTTTGTAGAAGTTCCAGCCATAAGAGGTAGTGAAGATACCGATTACAACACTCAAAAACCAGAAGAGATCTTACAACGAGTTATAAAAGCATCATCGAATGAAGGAATGATCGTAGCAGATTTTTTTGTTGGTAGCGGAACGACTGCCAAAGTCGCACATGACTTAGGTAGAAAATTTATTGGCTGTGATATTGGAATTAATGCCATTCAAACAACTAGAGACAGATTGGTGAAAAACAAATCAGAGTTTGATATTTTAAAGGTTAAAGATGGAGTGAGGTTATTTAGGAATCCGGCTCAAACAACAGCTAAAATATTCAAGCTTATAGATGGATTTAAGACAAGAACGGAACTAGAGCTAGGTGAGTTTTGGGACGGGGGAATAGTCGATGATAAGGGTGAATATATTCCGGTTAAATTTATTCAAATCCATGATCGTTTAACTAAAGAGCTTCTTGATGTTCTTTTGGAAGAAATTTACCAATTACAGGATGTGGAAGGCACAGTAAGTAAAGTTAAAGTAATCTATGCCCATAAAGATCCAAAGATAGATCAATTTTATGTAAACAAAGCAATAAAAACAGCAGGTAAGACTAATATTGCCGTTGAGTTAGTTAGTCTTGATGATCTATTGGGTGAAAAGGCGGATAAACTTTTTATGCCTGATAACGCAGATATTCAAGTAACTAAAATCAAAGACTGTTGCAAAGTTGAAATTAAGCGTTTTTTCAGTCCTTATTTAAAAGCTAAAATCGACGAATTTAACTCAAAAAAGGTTAAAAAGGGACAAATAGGCATAGATAATAAAAATAGCTCAAACAAAGAGATTGCGATAAGCAATAATGGTCTTGAATTAATAGAATCAGTTCAGTTTGATACGACTTTAAGTAAGAGTGGCGTTTGGAAAAGCAATACTAGCTTGGAAGATAAAGCCGGAGTAAAAGAAAAAATTAAAGGAATTTATCAAGTCCCAACTAATAAATTCAAGATGAAGATTCGGAATATTGCGGGTGATGAAATTATTATTGATGGTAACATAAAATAAAAACTGAGAAGCTAAAAAGTGTGAAAAAGTTTAAACCAATATTATTTCTTAAAGTAGATGTTGCTGAAGCTGTTGAAATTTTGGATAGGTGTATCTTAGATGGTTATCAATTAAAAGATAAAATCGAAGCAGAATACAAAAATATTAAACACAATATAAGTGTGGAAAAGTTGACAGATTGGCAAAATCAATCGTCTAGTTGGGTTGGGAATTGTATTAATAAACTTCAGCAAATCTATGTTTCGCCAAGAGAATCTTATAATTTTAGAGATGCTAAAAATGAAAGGGATTATATTCCTTTCACGGCTAATCCAGACTATCTTACTATAATTGATATGTTTGAAGCTAAAATCAAGTTTTTAAATGAGTGTTTAAATTTTATACTCCAACGACCAAATGTTCTTTTTTATTCTAAAAGAGATCTTTTTGTCCAATTTGGGCCAGGGACTAAACAGGAGGTTAAAAATTGATGATAACTGCAATTCAAAATCAAGCGGGGAGAGATCAATTTTTTCAGACTGGGAATAAGCCAAAAATAAAAGTTGATAATAGAAAAACTAACAATACGAAGTGGATTATAGATTTATTAGTAGCTATTTTAGCAGGGGTAGTGCTTTTATTTATTGGTAAATTTTTTAAATACTATTTTGGTTGGTAGTATATTAAGATTTTTTGATAGCTTCTTTTATTTTATTGACTGTAAAAATCGGCGGGTTACTTATACCACGTTCAATTCTTCCCATATAGGTTCGGTTAATCCCTACTAAATCGGCTAACGCTTCCTGGGAGATTTTAGCTTCTTGCCGAGCCTTTTGAATTTGCTTTCCAAATTTCTTTAAAAATCTTTCTTTTTCTTGTTTTAATACTTTCATCAGTTAATACTACCGATCGGCATTCTGACAGTCGACATAATCTGAGTGTTCTTTTACCCTTGATTTTCTGTTTTTTTTGTAATACTATTAACCTTAAATGTTTGGCCTATTTAATCAGAAGCAGTGTCCGAAGTGTGATAGCGAAAATTTAAAAGTGGTTAAACCCGGTTGGTTTCAAAAACTTAAACAGGAAAACATAGCTATTTGGGTTCCCGGAGCCAAAATTTCTAAACCGCTTAATGTTTGTAGAGATTGTGGTTTTTCCTGGGAAGATAGGTAGTCTTTTGTATGATAACTACTGGCTGGAGTGATCGTAAAAAAATCTTCGTAATTTTAGGATTACTGGGTTTTGCTTTTTTTTATGGATCATTTTTTGCAAAAGCTAGAATAAACAACTCACAAAACGAAGAATCAGTTAAAGCTAGGTTAGATGATATAAAAGTAGTTAAATTTTCTCCTAATCCAACTTTAGAACCAAGTCCAACTCCTAATTTTTCACCGGAGCCAACTTTAGAACCAAGCCCTACGCCTAGTCTTTCACCGAAGCCTACACCAGCACCGACCCTAAAACCTACTTCTGTACCAATAGCTTCACCGACGCCAACATCTTCGGTTCAATTTGATAAAAATATGGGGAATAATTACGTGGCCGCTAAATATGCTCAAGATATTATGAATACTACCAATAAAGCTGTGCCCAATTTTATTTTAGATTCTTATCTAGAACTTAGTCCAGAAAATATGAATAGTCAGGAGGAAGAAACCTACAAGAAAAAAGTAAGTAGTGCCTTTTTAACCGTTAGTGTGAATAACTTATTCTGGAATCAAATGAATGATAATTCAAAAAAAGATGTAGTGGGTTCCTTTGTAGTTAGTGTGGGAAATATTTTTCCCGGTGGTTATCCTCATATAACTGTAAGTAATGGCATAAGAACAGTTGCCACCGGTGAATATAACTGGTTAAAGACCGAGCCGAAAGTTACATTAAAGTAAATAAAAATACTTTAGTATTAGGATGCAATAATTTCGTATAGGAACTAAGAATCCTTTTTAATTTATGGCTTGAGAGAAAAGCCTCCGGTGTCATATCGAGTAAATCTTAAAATAGAATTCGGAAAGAGGGGGGCACTAGGTTAAAGTTATGTATTCGTTTAGTAATGTTATAGTTATATTAAGTTGATATAACAATTCGAACTAACATTCATCATGTAAAACCGAAATTGATATAGTTTAATAATATTTTGATACAAAAAGTGGCAGTTGACCTGACATAATCAAGCCTCCATATTAGAGCTATAGGATTAAAATATCCTTTTGAGGATCCCTTTTAACCGACCAGATTTTTTGGCCGGTTTTTTTTATGACCAACTATTATCAATTACTTAACGAAAGGAGACCGACGGCGGGCCAGTTTTCCTGAAGAGATTCAGGTTTCCGAATAATATAACTTTTTAACGCCGACCAACTCATCGACACCCAAACCGAATAAAGGTAAGACTGTAAGAAACGAAAATGAAAAACCTTTGAGCTGAACAAGATTTCAGCGGGTCGCAAGCGTAAACGTAAACAAGAATAGGAAGTAAGCCATTCGGGAGGGGAGAGATAGATTGGGGGGAATAGTCTGGAGGATTTAAGAATTAAACGGTAAACCAACTATGTCAAACTTAGTCAGCAAAAGAGAATCAAAGCTAATTCGTGTAAACAACAGCCTGCACCAAAGCCTTAAAGAGCTAGCAGATTTAAAAAACCTAACAATAAGCGCACTAGTAGAGGTAATTGTTAAGGGTTGGATGTTTGAAGGGGAAGAACTGATTCGGATTGACTATTTTATTAAGAAATATGGGGAAGCTTAGTATGAAGGAATTAAAAGTGGAGTACCAGTTTAGTTTAGATGAGGATAAGGGGAAGGATGCCTTAGATGAAGTTTTTGATCGGATTTTTTCTAAGGTTTGGACAACTTATTCAGGAGAGGATATCACTACCACTTCAGGATTGATGAGTGTAGGCACCTACATTAACGACAACCATTCGTGCCCGGATACTCTAGTTAGCTCACCAAATGAACGAGGGCACACTTTTATAGACCAAGGCGACTATGATATATCATTAACCTATAGTAATTCAGAAATTGGCCCTTGGAATCTTTTTATTAATTAGCTACCATAACGGAGGTAGATATGATAATTTCAGCACTTTACGCCCGGGTATCAACCCAAAGGCAGGAAAAAGAAGCAACTATTAAGTCACAGGTTGCCGAGATTAAAGACAGGATTAAATTAGACGGAAATATTTTACGGGATGATTTAATTTTTGTTGATGATGGTTGGTCAGGTAGTAACCTAGAGCGACCTGAACTAGACAGGATGAGAGATCTGGCAACTAAAAAACAATTTGAGGCCTTATACATTTGGGATCGTGACAGAATATCAAGAAGTTTTGTCCAGCAAGCAATAATCTTACTCGAATTGGAAAAGCTAAATATCAAAGTAGTTGATTTACATACAAGTGAACCAAAAAACTCTGAAGATAAAATCATGTTAGGGTTTAAAGGTTTATTTGCCGAGTATGAAAGAGAGAAAATAAAAGAGAGGACAAGGCGAGGCAAGATATTTAAAGCTAAAAGTGGATTTATCGTTCACGGGCCAGGGCCTTATGGTTATAAATACATACCAAAAACTATAAATAAACAAGGCCATTATGTGGTAGATAATTATGAATCTTCAGTTGTGAAACAAATATTCACTTGGGTGGCAGATGAGGGATTATCGACAAGAAAAGTAATTAAAAGACTTCAGGAGCTAGGCATTAAGCCAAGAAAAAGTGTCCGTGAGGTATGGAATAACAGCACTCTTAGTAGAATGCTGAATAATGAAACATATACAGGAATGACTTATTATAATAAAGCTTATGCGGTTGTCCCTCTAAGACCGATTAAGATTCAAAAATATAAAAAAATTACTAAAACAAGCAGAAAAAACCGTGACAAGAGCGAATGGATAGGGATTAAAGTTCCTAAAATAATCAACAAAGATTTATTAAATCGGACAAAAGAACAGCTCACTAAAAATTCATGGTTTAGTGATAAATGTAAAAAACATGATTATTTATTATCAGGTCTAGCTTATTGTAGTTGTGGCAATAGGCTAGTCGGCGAGGGAGTTAATGGCCAACGATACTACCGTTGCACTGATAGGCTTAAGCAATATCCTTTTGCCAAAAAATGTAATGTTGGAGGAGTTAATACTAAAAGAGTTGACGGGGTTGTGTGGAGTAAAATATCAAAACTTTTAACTACCCCTGATCTTATTTTATCTCAAGCTAAAAAATGGTTATCTGGCCGTGAATTGACTAAGAGTCATAGCGTGACTGATTATGAATTAAAAAGACTAGAGAAGTCTTTGGCCGATTTATCTACTCAAGAAATAAGGCACGCTAAGGCTCATGCGACTGGCTTTTTATCTTTTAATGGTTTCAAGGACTTAATGGGTGAATTAAAACTAAAAAGCGTGGTGATTCAGAACCAAATTAATAAGTTAAAAGTGGAAAAACAAAAAGAAGAGAGAGTTCCTAAATTATCAGTTGACCAATTAGCCAAATTAGCAAAAGAAGAAATTGCCGTCATGGTAAGTCAAGACAGAATTCAAGTTTTACGAAAACTGGTAAAACGAATAGGCGTGGATAAAGATAGAATTTCGGCTACAATAGAGGGAAGAATTCCAATTAAAGTAGTGAAGGAGTCTAAAAGTTATGGGTTGCGGTCTAGCAGTCGGGATAGTGGGACTGCCGAATGTGGGGAAGTCCACATTATTTAACGCTTTGCTGAAAAAACAGGTGGCGTTTGTGGCAAATTATCCGTTTGCCACGATTGAACCGAATGTTGGGGTAGTGGCAGTGCCGGATGAGCGTCTGGAAAAATTAACTGCCATTTACCAGGCACCGATCGTGCCGGCGTCAGTTTCATTTATCGACATTGCCGGATTAATCGGCGGAGCGCATAAGGGTGAAGGTTTAGGCAATAAGTTTTTAGCCCATATCCGGGAAGTAGACGCAATAGTTCATGTAGTGAGAGCATTTACAGATAAAGACATTGTTAAAAAGGGCAGTACGGATCCTAAAAGCGATTTTGAAACCATAAAGATAGAACTTGATTTAGCGGATTTAGACCATCCGACGGCGATTCCTTTAGCAAAAAAACCGTTTTTAGTGGCTTTAAATTGCGATGATCAAGATTTAAAAAAATCAGCTGATTTAGAAGCAAAATTTGCTCTTGAACTTGAGATAGATAAGGATTTAGTAATTGCGATCAGCGCTAAGGTTGAAGCCGAGCTGGCTGAGTTTGAAGAGGAAGAGCGTAAGGCTTATTTAAAAGAGCTGGGTGTCTATCAATCTGGTTTGGAAAGATTGATTGTCAGAGCGTTTCGATTGCTTGATTTAAGAACTTTTTTAACTGCCGGAGTCAAGGAAGTCAGAGCTTGGACCATTCGAAGCGGAGATACTGCTTTAGTGGCCAGCGGAGTAATTCATACAGATTTTATGGATAAGTTTATCAAGGCGGAAGTGGTTGATTTTGAAGACTTTATCGCTGTCGGCGGCTGGAAAAAGGCCAGAGAACTAGGAAAGGTTAAGCTTGAGGGTAGGGACTATGTAATGCAGGAAGGCGATGTGGTAGAATTTAAAATTGGCTCTTGAAAACTTAGATTAATTTGCTAAGATAAAAACCTAATGAGAATATATGAATTTGCCTTGGTCCTAGTGGCCGGAGCTGGAAAGGGAGAAGCTGAAGTCATAAAACTCACAGCTGAGATTGTTTCCAAAGTTAAAGGCAAAATTACCAAAACTGATTGTCTGGGTTTAAGGCCATTGGCTTATCCGGTTAAGAAAGCCACTCAAGGTTGGGTGTTGTTTATGGAGATAGAACTTCTAGAAAGCGAAGTTAAGAGTTTTGATCGACACCTAAAAATAGATGAAAAAGTTTTAAGACATTTAATAATTAAAAAGGAGTAGAGGATTATGTCGAGCCGATCCTTAAATAAAGTATTATTAATCGGGAATTTAACCCGCGATCCGGAGTTGAGGTATACCCCGCAGGGAACGCCAGTGTGTACTTTTGGTTTAGCGACTAACCGTTCGTGGCAGCCGTCAGCCGGCGGTGAACGCCAGGAGGAAACCGAGTTTCACCGGATTGTTAGCTGGAATAAACTGGCTGAACTTTGCTCTGAGTTGCTATTTAAAGGCAGAAAGGTTTTTGTCGAAGGCCGGGTTCAAACCAGAAATTGGACTGATGCTCAAGGCCAGGAGAGAACTACAGTTGAGGTGGTTATTGATAACATGATTGTGTTGGATAATAAGCGGAAAGACGGACAAGGCGAAGAAGGCGGCTACCAAGCTACAGAAGTGCAACCTGAGGAATTTACCCCAGCTGCTTCGGCTGCGGAAGAGTTAACCACGATTCCGGTGGAAGAACCAACGGAATCAGCGCCAAAGAAACCGGAAACAAAAACAAAAGCAAAAGCAAAAGCTGAAGAGAAAAAACCTGAAGAAGAAAAAATAAATCCGGATGACATTCCATTTTAATAATTATGTTTAAACAGAAACAAAAGTGCTATTACTGCGAAAATAAAAAACTGCCTGATTTTAAGGAGTTTGAGGTTTTGAAAAAGTTTGTTTCAGACCGAGGCAAGATTCAAGCTTCAAGCCGAACCGGAGTCTGCGCTAAACATCAGCGCCGTTTGACTAAAGCGATCAAGCAAGCCAGGCATTTAGCATTATTGGCTTTTACAGCTTAAATAAAAAACATTGTGGTTAAGATATCTTTAAAACAGATCAGAGTGGGGTTAGGGTTAATTGCCTTAGTGTTATTGTCGGGCTTGATTGGTTTCCGTTTAGGACATAGATCGCTTGAAACTAAGACTTTTAGCCAGATTAAAGTAGATAGAAGTCAGCCAGTTGATAAAGCGTCAGTTAATTTAGATTTATTTTGGCAGGTTTGGGATAAGTTGGGTCAAAACTATTTAATCAAAGAGAGCTTAAAACCACAGGAGATGATTTGGGGAGCGATTCGGGGAATGACCGCTTCCCTGAACGATCCATATACCGTATTTTTACCGCCTGAGGAAAACAAGTCATCAAAAGAAGAGTTAGATGGAGCGTTTGAGGGAGTTGGGATTGAACTGGGATTTAAAAACAATTTTTTAGCCGTCATCGCGCCTTTAGCCGGAATGCCGGCTGAAGCTGCCGGGATCAAAGCCGGCGACTATATCCTGCATATAAAAGACGGACTGGCCGGCGTTGATATTGATACTAACGAGATGTCTTTACCTGAAGCAGTTAAGTTAATCCGGGGCAAGCAGGGCACTGAAGTAGAGCTGACGATTTTGCATGAAGGCAGCAACGAACCGCTTAAAATCAAGATTAAACGGGATACAATTATAATTAAAAGCGTAGAACTGAAATGGGTGGGAGAGGCCGGTAATGTGGCTTGCTTGAAATTGAGTCGGTTTGGCGGCCGGACTGAAGCTGAGTGGGATGAGGCAGTAGATGAGGTTTTAAAACAAAGCAACTTGAAAGGGATTATTTTAGATTTAAGAAATAATCCGGGTGGATATTTACAAGGAGCAGTAACTTATGCCGGTGAGTTTTTAAAGCCCGGAACTTTAATAGTTAAACAGGAGGAATCAAGCGGCAAGACAGAGTCTTACTCAGTGACTAAAACCGGTCGGTTGTTAACGGAAACCTTGGTCGTGTTAATTAACGAAGGCAGTGCTTCTTCAGCGGAGATTTTATCAGGAGCTTTAAGAGATAATCAGCGGGCAAAATTGATCGGAACAAAAAGTTTCGGCAAGGGAACGATTCAGGAAGCGCTTGATTTAGGATCCGGGGCAGGGTTGCATGTAACTACTGCCAAGTGGCTGTTGCCCTCAGGTCAGTGGGTCAATGAAACTAAAGGAATTACTCCTGAGATTGAAGCTAAGGATGATCCAGCCACAATAGAAGATGAGGGATTACAGAAGGCAATTGAAGCAGTTTCTCTATGAAAATAATTATCTTTAAAACTAATGAAGTCAAGGAAGTGCCTTTGGGATATGCGGTTAACTATTTACTGCCAAAAAAGTTAGGAGTGATCGCCACGAAAAAAAAGTTGGCTGAACTTAAGAATCAGGCTGAAAAATCCAAGGCAGAGAAGAAGCAGGCGGAAATTGATCATAAGCAGGAAGCCGAAAGATTAGATGGCAAGGTAATTGAATTTACAGAGAGAGCCGGTAAGGCAGGCAGGATTCATGGCAGTATTGGCAAAAAAGAGATTGCGGGTAAACTGAAGATTTTAAAAACTCAAGTTATTTTAGCCGAACCGATTAAAAAATTAGGCGAGTATGAAGTTGAGATAAAGTTCGGTTTGGTAAAGGCTAAGGTAAAAGTAAAAGTGACATGAAAAAATGGTTAACCATTTTAGCAGTGGGGATAATTGTGGTTGTTGCTTTTATTGTTGGATTTAGTTTAAACCGGCAGACTAAAGTTACTGAAATCAGGCGGGAAGTACTGAAGGAAGAAAGTACGGTAATCAATGTGGTTGACGAAGTCAGTCCGGCAGTAGTAACAGTTGGAGTCAAAAAGACTGAACAATTAATAGAACAAGATATTGGATCCGGTTTTGTAATTTCTGCCACTGAAGGCTTAGTAATTACTAACCGGCACGTGGTCGCGGATTTGGATGCCGAGTATAAGATCATTACTTTTGATAATATTGAACTGGCAGCGGAAAAAATTTATCGGGATCCGATTAACGACATGGCAATCATTAAAGTGACACCTCCGGTTAATGGTTTAAAGACGGTTAAATTAGGTGACTCAAATAATTTAAAAGCCGGACAAACGGTAATTGCGATCGGAACCGCCCTAGGCGAGTTTAGATCAACCGTAACTACCGGGGTAATATCCGGCTTGGGGAGAGGAATTGACGCCGGATCGCCTTATGCAGGGATGACCGAGCGTTTGGATAATGTGATTCAAACCGACGCGGCAATTAATCCCGGCAGTTCCGGCGGACCGCTTTTAAATTCTTCCGGTGAAGTGATCGGAGTTAATGTAGCTGTCTCCCAAGCAGGACAGAATATCAGTTTTGCCATTCCGATTAACTTGGTTAAAGATGCTATCAATAATTTTAATGCAACAGGAAAATTTTCCCGACCATATTTAGGGGTTCGTTATCAAATGTTAAGTGAAAGAACCGCAGTCTTAAATAAAGTCCCTCAAGGGGCTTATATCGTTGAGACTGTAGTTAATTCACCGGCGGCTAAAGCGGGAGTAAGACCAGGCGATATTATTGAACAAATCGACAGCACCAAGTTAACCGAATTAACCGGCTTAGCTGAAGTAGTGAATTTAAAAAAAGTAGGCGAGGAAATTAAATTAAGAATTTACCGAGAAGGGAAGGAAATTATTGTGAAAATGGTACTTGAAGAGCTTTAATTACCGGGAGGAGATTGCCTGTCATAATCCGATCTAAACTTTTCCAAGACTTCTTAATTCGGTGGTCAGTCAATCGGTTCTGAGGATAGTTATATGTTCTGATTTTTTCGGCTCGCATGCCGGTACCGGCACCTTGGCGGGCAGCGCCGATCTGGGAGGCGATTTTTTCCTGTTCCAGCTGGTAAAGTTTAGAGCGCAATAAGTCAGTGGCAATTTTCCGATTTTGATCTTGGAAACGCTGAGATTGACAAGTAGTAATAATGCCAGTAGGTTTGTGAGTCAGTCTAACGGCAGTAGAAACTTTTTGGACATTTTGGCCGCCGTGGGAAGAAGCATGAAAAAACTGGACTAAGATATCTTTAGGATTAAGCTGGACTTCAGTTTCCAAAACCTCAGGTAAGACGGCAACAGTTGCCGTGGAAGTATGAATCCGACCCTGAGATTCAGTTACAGGAACTCTTTGAACTCGATGAACTCCGGCTTCATGTTGCAGAAGAGCATAAGCAGATTTACCTTTAATTTTTAAAACGCCTTCATCCAGGAGAATAGCTTCCAGTTTTTGACTTAAGCTAAAACGAGTATAAAGATTAATTAAATCTTGAGCAAAAAGCTTGGCTTCTTCGCCACCAGTGCCAGGACGAATTTCTAAGATTACACTATTGGTTTTAACTGGAGTTTTATTAACATTTTCGTTTCGAGCAGACATGGTTTGAGAATCTTGAAGCAGCTGTTTTTGGGCCTCAAGGTTTTTGATTTCTTCTTCAGCTAAAGTTTTAAGCTGAGGATCATTAAGCAAATTTTTAGCCGAACGGATTTTTTGATCCAGCCGATCAAGCTCGTTTTTGAGAAAGTTTTGCATGGTTCTTTTCCATTTCAATCATTTCTTTCAGGGTTTGAGGAGCAATGTCATCGGCTTGGTGGTTCTTTTTGGATTTTTTAACATATTTATTGGTAAGAGCGGCTTTTTGTCTTGCCTGGAATCGTTCAACCCGGCCCATGGTATCAACATACTTCATTTGGCCGGTGAAGAAGGGATGACAGGCAGAACAGATATCAACTTTAATTTCCGGCAGGGTTGAGCCAGTGGTAAAGGTATTGCCGCAGGCACAAGTAACTTTGCAATCTGAGTAGTATTTTGGATGAATGTTTGGCTTCATGACTTTTGATTATAGCGTCTAGTCCGGTATTCGGCAAGATAGATACCGCAAATAATAATAATGATAGCAATAAGCATGGGCCAGGTGGTAGTTTCACCTAATAAAGCCCAAGCAACGGGAATGGCGATAACACCTTGAAGATAGGTAAAAAGAGAGGCTTCAGAAGCCTCAATTAAGCTTTGGCCGTAGAGAAAGAGAGTCAGGGCAATGATTGAGCCAAAGATAGCCATGTAGCCAGAAGCCAAGGCAACGGCAGGAAGGCTCAGGAGTTGGATTGAAGTAGATTGACCGGAAAGAAGAAGAATCAGGAAAAAACTGATAACTGAGAGAGTATAACCAAAGCTGGTGACCATGAGTTTAGGAACAGATTGATAAAGTTTTTTGGCCAGCAGGACATAAACAGCGTAGATTAGGTTATAGAGGAGGATTAGAAGATTACCGGAAAAAGAAAAACTGGCTTGCAAAGATTTGCCCATAAGGAGGGGTTCAAAGACTAGAATTAAAGTTCCTAAGAGACTAAGGCCCAGTCCCAGCCATTCTTTTTTTTCCTCTTTTTCGTGGAGAAAGATAATGCCGCCAAGAACCACAAAGATAGGACCAGTGGCACCCAGCAGGGAAGCTTCAAGGGCGGAAGTCATTTTTAATCCCTGATAAAGAATGGGCAAAAGCAGGGGAGTGCCAAGAAGCTCCAGAAGAGCGATTTTAAATAATAGGGAGGCTTTGGGTTTGAGTTTGATAAGGTAGTAGATTAGAAACGGTAAAGATAAAGGGGCAGCAATCAGGTAACGGAAGTACAGGAATTGGTAGGGAGAGACAAATTCCAAGGAGGGTTTGACCAAGGGCAAAGCCGCACCCCAGATAAGGGACATGGTTAAAAGAGCAAGATAAGCCTTAGCGCGCGAGGACATCGATAGCTTTCTCCAAAGAAAGAGTTTCCTGTTTACCAGTAGCCATGTTTTTAAGGGTGACTTGTTTTTTAGCGGCTTCGGTTTCGCCAATGACTAAAACATAAGGAATGGTTTTATCGCTGGCATATTTAAACTGTTTAGCCAGTTTATCTTCAGAATCAGGATAAATATCGGTGTTAATATTTTTTTGCCTAAGTAACTGGCAGATTTTTTGAGAGTTGGTTAAGAATTGAGGAGAAAAAATTGTTATCAGCACTTTTGTTTTAGTAGTTAACAGAGGGAAGAGTTTGAGTTCTTCCATAGCGAGAATGGTTCGGTCAAAACCAATGCCAAAGCCGACAGCCGGAACTTGGCGGTTGGAAAACTTAGCCACTAGACTGTCGAAGCGTTCACAACCGGCCAATGAACCAGAAGAAAAGTTTTCATCAATAATTTCCCAGATAGTTCCGGTTGAATAGGAGAATGAGCGGGCCAGGGTGGGCTTAAATTGATAGTTTTTTTGAAAGCCGTAATTATCTAAGTAAGCAAAAATAGTTTTAAGGTTTTGGTTTGGCTGATTAGTTCTGACTTGATCGAGAAGTTCCGGTTTAAACCCTTTTTGTTTGAGTTCGGCGATAACTCCGGCTTCGCCGAGCTTATCCAGCTTATCAATGGCAACGATGGCCGAGTAGGGAATATCCTGATATAACTTCCGGTCATTAATTATCGCCAAAGGTTTTTTAAAACCTAAGTTTTTAAAGATATCAATGGTTAAGGCAATGGTTTCTCCGTCGGCAGTGCGATTATCAACGCCGAAGATGTCACCATCACATTGTAAGAATTCGCGGTAGCGGCCTTTTTGGGGTTTTTCACTGCGCCAGACAGTTTGAATCTGATAGCGTTTAAAAGGCAGGGTGATTTTGTCAGAGTACTGAGCAATAACCCGGCAGGTAGGGACAGTTTGATCATAGCGGAGAGCCACTTCCCGGCCACCTTGATCAATGAATTTAAAGAATAGCTTCTCGTCTTCACCAATCTGGCCCTTAAATGTTTCCAAATATTCCACGGCCGGAGTCTCCAATGGCTCAAAGCCATAGAGTTCAAAAGTCCGCCGGATGATGTCTAAAGCATACTGGCGTTTTAAAGCCTCTTCGGGTAAAAAATCCCGGAAGCCTTTTAGGGTTTTTGGTGTAATGAGTTTATTGGTCATAGGTTAAACTTTCCTGCTTTTAGGATTATTTTACCATCAATTGTTAATGTTGGCTGAGTAATTAAGCCATCGGAGTGAAAAGGAACATTAATGGTGCCTCCGTATGATAGATTGTTTCCCAAAGCAACGTGACAGGTACCATAAACTTTTTCAGCTTCTAAGATATCTGATTGAAGTATGGCTAAAGGATTGGTACCAATACCAAGTTCAGCTATCTGAAAAGCTTCTGGACCAACTGCATTTAATTGGGATTTAAGTTTTTTTGCTGCATTACCTCCAGTGATATTTGTAGCAAAACCGTTATTAATATTTATTTTTATTGGTTGATCCAAATCAATATCAGCTAAAGCACCGTCAATGACAAGTGTACCTTGAGTTTTATTTTCTAAAGGACCAATACAGGCTTCGCCAGCAGGGAGATTACCCCAACTGCCAGGTTTAGTATATATGCCAGTGTCGGCAAAGCCTAAACGATTAGTTAACATAAATGATAGGTTAGTACCTGAAGGGGAGGTTAGTCGAGCGGTATCAGCTTTGGTTAAGATGTTGGCTAACTGATTGGAAAGTTTAGCAATTTTAAGATAATCTGCCGATAAAGTTCTGGCAATCATTTCTAAAGTAATTCCCGGCATAGAAGCAATCCGACAGCCGGCCTCACAGGCATTTTTACGCGCCTTGGTGTGAGATAGGGAATAGCGGGTGATTAAAAAAGCGATATTAGCGCTGAGTAATTTTTGGGCGACGACTAAAGTTGGTTCTTGGCCATTCCCTTTGGTTCCAGGAAAAGTAATAACTTCAACTTTATCAGTAATTTCTTTGGCTGCGGTTTTAAAACTGCCTACAAGGTCCGTCCTTGTAGGATCGTTGACAATCAAAACTGATTCTCCGGACTTAGCAACGAGGCATTGATTTAAAGCGTTTCGGCAGGCCGTTAGTATTTTAGACGTTAATTCAGTCATAAATTATGATAACAGTTTTGGTTTAAAGTTAAAGCCAAAAAGTTTAGGATTAAATAGTTTTTGACCTTTCTGGCTTCGCCATAAAGTTGGGGCTTTAACCCCTATAACGTTAATTTTCTGATTTAGTTTTAAATTAAGATTAAAAATCGGTTTATTTTTTTGATCAAGTAATATAATTAAATCAGGGCAAGTAAGAGTAATTTTTCCGTTTATCCATAAAAGTAAGTTCTCGTTTTTAATATATAGATTTGCAGTATTATTAGCATTTTTTATTTTAACTTCTTTTACAGTAAAACTTCCTTGATTAACTAGTTTAATCCTTGAAATTTTCCCCTGAAATAATTTTTTCCCAACTAATTTTTTATTTTTTATTTTTATTCCAGCAGTAATTGCGTTTGAAACAGAACGAGAAACTAATGATTTTTGAGCTTGTAATTGAGTAATAGGGTACCCTAAAACTAATGCAAATCCACCTGACTCTTCTGCAAATTTTCTTAAAAATTCCTCTTCTTCTAGATAGGATTTTGATTTTTTTAAAATTTGATAATTTCCTTGATTATTTATAACTAGAATGGGAGTACGAGAAATATTGAATAGGGTAATTGTTTCTAAAAAAACTTCCGGAGTAGAGCGCCTACCGACAAAGTCAGCGTCAACTAATGGCAGGTTAAGCTTAGAAGCTAAATTAATTGCTAGAGCTAATGATAGAGGACCGATTTCAACGGGAATTATTCCAGAAATATTTTTACATAAATATTGTTGATAGATTAATTGAGCTTTATTAATAATAGTTCGTTTTATTGGTATTTGAGATAAACCTCCAATGGTATAAGTTGTAATAAATAGGTCTTCAGCTTTAAATTTTTTAATTGACTTGAGTTTAATTGGTTGATCTTTTGGTAAAGACTGATAGATTTTTTTAGCTAACAAGGGATCTCCTCCTCCTCCTGTACCATAAAAAGTTGATCCAATTAATAAGTCATTTAGTATTTTTTTGGTTAATAACTTCATATCTCTCCTAAAATTTGTTCAAGGATATTTCCGGTATTGTCACAAATCGTTAAGATGTCGTTTTCAGCTTCGGTGATGAATTTTTGTTTAATTTTATCAGCCCAGGTTGAACTTTTCTGTTCCTTGGGAGTATCTTTTTTAATTTGATAATATGAACTTTCTAAATTTACAAGATTTTGCAGTGATTGATATATTTCTGTATTGTTCATGCCATAGTTAACGCCAGATATAAATATTGGACTGTTTTTTAGAGGAAATGGAAATGATCCTAAATTATCTATTAAATTATTCTCAATCCAATTTTTCCAGTTTTGGGTATTTGGAACATCAGGGTAAGGAGATAATCTTGATCTTTTTTGAGTCCCGTCTATAGTGATTGATTCTTGAAAACCAGCAATCCCAAAGTTGGCATTAGCTGATTTTTCGACTCCGTAAGGGTTTTTCTCAAGCCAGTTTAAAAAATTAGAATATGCGGAGGATAAATTATCTGGTAATAGGCGATCATCTACAAAGTGATCAATGGGTTCTATACAGACAATATCAGAAGAGGAGATGTAACCTAATTGATTTAATAATTGAGGCCAAAACCCCGTGTACATCATTAAAACTGGAGCGGCGCCTATTTTTGAGAAATTGGGATTCTTTAAAACATCTGTTGAAAAATAATTAACTAAGTCTTTTAAACCCTTGTCTAATGAAACATCAGAAGTAAAAGAAAAATATAAATTAGTTAAAGAGGGGTTAATTATTTTTAACCATTTTTCAATTCGTTTTGAAGCTTCTATACCTTGTTGTTTAAATTCTAATTGATCAATTCCAGTTAGTTTTTCAAAAAATGAATCTTCAATAATTATAAAGGCAGGTTTATCGTTAGCTGTCCCAACGGCTTCAACAATTTGATCCATACGAATTAAACTAACTGCCGACTTATCTAATTTTTTTTCTAAGTCTCCAGTAAAAATTGAGCAAAGTCCACCAATTACTGAACTGTAGTTTTTGGGAAATTGACTGGCCCTGGAAATTCTTGGATCAGAAATTGAAAAAGATTTTTCAATTGGTTTAGCATCTGAACCGATATTCCATTTTTGTGATTCCGCGCGAATTCTTTTCGAAGGATCAAATAGTGAATTATATATTTCTGTTTGCATAAATAAAAACCCCCGCTTTATGCGGGGGAGTAAAATAAATAATTTATTAAATTACTACGGCAAAGTTTGCCCCCGCGATGCGAGAGCTTGATGATTAGATAATAAAGAGTTTAATTTGTTCATATATTAACGTGTTAATACGGTAATATAACATAAAAAATTACTTTGTCAAGCGGGAAAGAACCAACCGATAGCCGCCTTTGCCGTGATGAAGCCAATGGGCGGTACGGGTAACGGTAGTAGTGGAAACTTTAAGCTTTTTGGCAATTTGAGCATAGGGTAGACCTTGATAGAGAAGTTTAGCCATCTCAAAACGTTTAGCGAAAATCTTAATTTCTTTTAAAGTTAATAAATCACGCCAGAAAGCAGCGACTTCCAGGGGAGTTTTAAGAGTTAAAATAGCCCGATACAAATCATCCATTTACTCTATTGTAGCAGAATCAGTAGCAGGGAGGGCTGACTGTGTAGCGTTGGTGGGAGTCATGGCGGCCGGATTGTTTTTACCGGGGATAACCAGAACATTTTTAACTGCATCGATATCACCGTTTTTATCGATAAGGACGATGGCAAAAAGATAATCTTTTAATTCCAGTTTTTCTACGCTGGGATTGGCAATCCCGACAATTTCAAGATTTGTTTTTCCAGTTAAGTTTAAGGTTTTACCGGTGATAACAATTTTATTGCCATCAACTTCTTCAATTTGTCCGGAAAGCAATTGGTGATTCAAAGCGTCTTGAGGAGTGCTGATCACGGTAATCTTTCTGGTTTCAAGCTGGTTTTGATCAGGCTGAACAAAACCTAAGGCAATTAGGTAGTCGTTAATTTCTAAATCGGTAAGGGTTAAGACTTTTTGACCGAAAGATTGAACAATCTCGGTTTCGTCCGGAACAACCACAATGAAAGTTTGATTTTTATAGCTCAAAGTAATTTGATTGGCATTAATCGCGGTAATTGAGCCAATATAGGCTTTCCTTTTAGGAGATTTGGCTTTAGCGGTTAATTCTTCTTTAATAGTATCTAAACCTTCTTCGGCAGTTTTTTCGAGACGTTCCTTAATTTTATCGGTTAACGATGAATCAGTGGCTTCCTGGGCATTGATAAAAGCCGGAAAAGCGAGGATTAACAATATCAGAATAATAATTTTTTTCATAATTCAATTTTTGAAGTCGAGTAAGTTAGCACTAAGTTTTGGGTTTGGCTGGTTTGAGATTCGTCAGTGGCAATAATGGAAATTTCGTTATAACCCTTAATTAAATTAAACTTAAAAGCAAAAACTCCATCTTTATCAGCCTGGGTTATTTGCGTATAATTTTCTGAAATTAAAGCCACGACTGCATCCGGCCAGGCAATACCGGAAAGAGTAATTTCACTTTGATTAATTAAATCAAAGGGTTCATGAGAAGTAATAGAAAGGTATTTTTGTTGATGGCTGTTAGTGCCGTCAAATTGAACTGCAGATCCGGTTGAATCGGTCTGCTTGGTTTTTTGCTGATTTAAGGCTTTGTTAGCTGTAGAAATTCCTAAGGTAATAATTAAACCAATCAGCAGCCCGATGACAATTGCGATAGAAACTTCTTTTTTCATAGGACTCCGGCAATATAGCACTATAAGATTTTGATTGTCAAGGAGGGGGTGTCTGTGATAAATTAGAGTTTATGGAAGTATCATATTTAGGCAATTTTGAGTACCAGTTGAAACATAAAGAGGTAAAGGTGAAGATCAGTCAAAGCAAGACGGTGATTGAATCTGCGGCTGAGCCGATGATTATCAATGGACCGGGCGAGTATGAGGTAAAAGGGGTAATTATAGCCGGATTTAAGAGCGATGACGGCCAAACACTATATACTTATGATTTGGACGAGATCAGGGTAGCTTATTTGGGCCAATCTAAATCAAAGTTAAGCGAGAAACAACTGGATTGGCTAGACGGCGTAGATTTATTATTAGTTTCGCCTCAAGCAGTTGAATTAGTTAAACAGATTAAGCCGTCGATAGTCATACCGATAGATAATCAGGATAAAGCAAAATTAGATGAGTTTATCAGACAGATTGAGCTGGAACCAAGAAAGGAAGCTAAGTTGACTTTAAATAAATTAAGCTTGCCTGAAGAGACAGAGTTGGTAATATTAACCGGAAAGTAAAAATCTATGGCTAAAACAATGCGAATCCCGCCCCATAGCGACGAAGCGGAACAGTCAGTATTAGGAGCATTACTGATTGATAAAGATGCGGTGGTAGAGGTAGCTGAGTTTTTAAGACGGGAACATTTTTATCAGGAGAGAAACGGATTAATTTTTGAGGCAATCAGAGATTTGTATGAGGAGCGGGAGCCAGTAGATGTGGTGACAGTGGCGGAAAAATTAAGAAGTAAAAAAACTTTAAAGAAAATCGGCGGAGCGGCTTATCTGTCGGAATTAGTTAATCGGGTGCCGACCAGCGCCCATGCTTTAAACTACGCTAAGATAATTAGAAATTTAGGCACAAAAAGAGAGTTGATTGCACAAGCGTCTCGGTTAGTGGAAGACTCGTTTGACGAGAATGCGCCTTTAGATAAACTCTTAGACAAGGCAGAAAAAGGAATTTTTTCTTTATCCCAACAGCATTTGTCAAGAAACTTTATTCATATTAAAGATGCTTTAGCCGAGTCGTTTGACCGGTTAGACGAGTTGCATAAGCAAGCCGGAGGGATGAGGGGAGTACCGACAGGCTTTTATGATTTAGATAATGTGTTGGCAGGATTACAACAAAGCAATTTAATTATTTTGGCGGCCAGGCCGGGAATGGGGAAGACCAGTTTGGCTTTAAATATAGCTCAACAGGCTTCGGTAAAGTACAAGATTCCGGTAGGGTTTTTCTCCTTAGAGATGAGCCAAGAGGAGTTAGTTGACAGACTATTGGTATCTCAGGCAGATATTGATGCCTGGAAGTTAAAAACCGGGAAGTTGAACGAACAGGATTTTACCAAACTATCTGATGCCATGGGAGAGTTGGCCGAAGCGCCTTTGTATGTTGATGACACACCGGGAATGTCGATAATGGAGATGCGGACTAAAGCCAGACGGCTGCAGGTGGAAAACAATGTTAAGTTAATTGTGGTTGATTATTTACAATTGGCCCATTCGCGTAATTTAGAAAACCGGGTTCAGGAAATATCTGAAGTTTCTATGGGGCTGAAAAACTTAGCCAGAGAGTTAAAAATTCCGGTTTTAGCCTTATCTCAGCTTTCCCGGGCAGTGGAGCACCGAGGCAATCCTAAACCACAATTGGCTGATTTAAGAGAGTCAGGCGGGATCGAACAGGATGCCGATGTGGTCATGTTTTTATTTCATGAAGATGAAAACGATTTGGAAAACTGTAAGCTAACATTAGCCAAACATAGAAACGGACCATTGGCCACAATTAACCTGCGTTTCAGAGGAGATCGAATCAAGTTTTACGGGGTGGATAAAAAGAGAAGAGAATAGACTTTTGTGGCGCGGGAGGGAATCGAACCCACATGGAGTTGCCTCCACATGATTTTGAGTCATGCTTGTCTACCAGTTTCAACACCGCGCCCTTCGTTGCTTGCTCCTCAGGGCAAGCCTGCTATAATTCTACCATATGCTTAATGTCAATCAGTTACGAAACGGCGTTGCTTTTGAACTGGACGGCCAGCCTTACCTGGTTTTAAAGTATGAATTTACCAAAATGGGGCGGGGGAATGCGACGATTAAAGTCAGAGTCAAAAACTTAATTACCCAATCAGTAACAGTAAAAACTTTCAGTAGCGGGAATAGTGTGGCGGATATTCAACTGAAACGGAAAAAGATGCAGTATTTATATTCTGATGCTAATAACAGTATATTTATGGATCCGGTCAGTTATGAGCAAGTAGAGATTGATAATGAGTTGATTAAAGAACAAAAGCAGTACTTGTCTGATGGTGTGGAAGTCCAAGTTTTATATTGGGAAGAAACAGCGCTGGCTTTAGAACTGCCGGCCAAGTTAACTTTAACAGTTAAGCAGACAGATCCGGGTGAAAAAGGCAATAGCGTAGCGAATATTTATAAACCAGCAACTTTGGAAAACGGCTTAAATATTAAAGTGCCATTGTTTATTAAGCAGGGTGAAAAGATAGTGGTGGATACGCGTGACGCTAGTTATGTGGCTAGAGCCTAGCGAGAAGAACGATAATAATTACGAGAATAACTTGAGAGTATAATCCCCAGGGCCAGTTAAGTTTAAAGTGGAGCCGGCTTTGGAGATTTTTAATGGAAGAAAATGGGAAAAAATGCCAATCAAAGACATGGTAAGGAGCTTCAATCCAATCGGGTAATTGGGAAATAAACATCATCGTAAATAAGTAAGATTGGTTCACGGAAGAGGAGAAAATTAACCAGCCCAGGAAAAAACCAATAAAGGCGTCAGTCAGAGAAATAACGATAATAACCGGTTTAGTTCTGTTGGTGTGACGAGTGTGAGCATCCCAGTGGGGGAAAAGGTCAATGAGAAAATGACTTAAGATTGCTAAGGGAAATCCCAGCCAAGGATCGGGAACAGTGGTGGCAATTGCGGCGCCAATTAAAGCGTGTGATGCAGCGAGCATGAAGTTTAGTATAGCATGTTATACTATTGAGTATATGTGGCCAACTTTAGTTTCAATCGGACCAATAGCGATTCATTCTTTTGGGGTATTAATGTTACTGGGAGTGTTTTTCGGCGGTTTTAGTTTATGGCAAAAAGGCAAAGAAGAAGGCGTAGATGAAGAGGGATTGGTGGATGGATGGTTGCTGGGTGGAATGGTAAGTTTTTTTTGTGCCAGAGCCTGGCAGGTATTGGCTCATTGGGAACAATATAATAACTGGTATAAGATTATTTTTATAACCAAATTTCCTGGATTAGCTTATGAGGGTGCGTTTATAGGTTTTTGGGCGACCATAATTTTCTGGATTTTGAAGAAACGTTGGTCATTTTGGCAGGTATTAGAAGTAACGGTTTTCAGCCAATTGATTGTAGAAATTTTTGGCCGGATCGGCCAATTTTTAGCAGTCGGCAAATGGCAATTACCTTGGGAGCTGATTTGGGTTTTAGGTTTGGTGATAATTTACCGGCTGTTGGTTTTTTGGAATAAAAAGTATCGCAGTTTTAGCTGGTATAAAGGCAGTTTAACTGAAGCTAAGCCTGGTTTTTTAGCAGCGGCATATTTATTGAGCTTCGGAGGATTACAGTTAGGACTCAAAGGCGGAACTGTTTGGCTTGGAGGCGGATTAATCGGTTTAGGCATAAGTTTACTTTTAGAACGTTCGGGCCGCTTAGCGACTTTATTTAAAAAAGATAGAGCTGAAGAAAAAATAAAGACTTTCCGGCGTTTAAAGCTTAAGCGAAAAAAACTCGGCTTTGATTTTAAGTAGTTATTAGCTAAAATAAGAGAGTATGTCCAGAATTAAATTTCCTTTACCGATATTAAATCCGTTAAAAACATATTTGCAAAAAGAGGAGAAAAAGTTAAAAAGACGAAAATTTGAATTGGAAAAAGAAGATCCGTTTACAGATCAGGACCGGGTAAATGATAATGCAGCGGTTGATACTGAAGCCAAAGAAGAAGCTGGCCACGATCGCATTTCAGCGCTTAAACTTGAAGTAGAAAAAACTTTAATAAGAATTCGAAAAACCTTAACTAAGATTAAAGTGGGAAGATTTGGAATTTGTGAAGGTTGCCATAAGTTGATTGACACTGATCGATTGGCAATCGATGCCACGGCGACTCATTGCATTGAGTGTGCTAAAAAGATAAAGGATAATGCCTAAGTTTAGGAGAATTCTTTGGTTAATTCTGTTTGATCAAGGATTAAAGCAGTGGGTAATTTATCGGGGATTTTTTCAATTAAATCAGGGAATCGCCTTTGGTTGGGGTAGTCATTGGCAGTGGTTTTGGTTGATAATTACTTTGGGAGTATTAATTTGGTTTGGAATTAAGTTTAAATTTTCTTGGACAGTGAGTTTAATTATTAGCGGAGGATTAAGCAACTGGTTGGACAGAATTTTAAGAGGGGGAGTGGTGGACTATATATCTTTGCCATTATTACCGGTTTTTAATCTTGGCGATGGTTTTATTGTAGCCGGAGTCTTAAGCTTAATGTATAGTTTGATCTATGGAGCCAATCATAGTTTTTGAAGATAAAACGCTGTTAGTAGTCGACAAACCGGCGGGAATGATTATAAATCAAGCCGAGACAACTAAAGGAATGGTAACCTTACAGGATTGGTTGATTAAACTTAAAAAGATTAAACTTGACCGGGCAGGAATAGTTCATCGTTTAGATAAGGAGACCAGTGGGTTGTTAGTGGTGGCTAAAACTGAAAGCACAATGCAGGCATTGCAAAAACAGTTTAAGGATCGAACAGTGCAAAAAACTTACTGGTGTTTAGTCCATGGCCTGGTTAAACCAAAAGAAGGGGAAATAAATGCGCCAATAAACAGAAATCCTTTTAATCGGAAACGATTTGGAGTGTTTGTTGGCGGAAGAGAGGCAAAGACTAAGTATCAAGTACTAGATTATTATTGTTACCAAGGTCAAGCTTTAAGTTTATTGGCCGTAAAACCGAAAACCGGCCGAACCCATCAGATTCGAGTTCATTTAAAACATCTAGGCTATCCATTAGTGGCAGATGAATGGTATGCAGGCCGGAAGACTAGTCGAGCTGACCGCCAGTGGTGCCCCAGATTATTTCTCCAAGCTAAGGAATTATGCCTGATACATCCTATTTCTGGCCAACAACAGCAGTTTAAGACAGAGTTAGCAGTCGATTTACAGGGAGTGCTCGATAAATTAACAAAAGACTGATAATTCAATAATGAACCGCTTTAATAAAAGAGACCAAAAAGCAACCGGCTGGAAAAGGCTGGTAATTAGTTTTTTTGGTTTAACTTTATTAATATTATTGGTTGTTTGGTTGGTCCGAGGCATTAACCAAAGTCAGTGGAATGATCAGATTTGGTTTGGAGTGGTAGAGCAAGATCAGATAGTTAAGGTTAAGTTAGTCAGCCTGAAGGAAAAAAAGTTAATCCAATTATTAATTCCAGCGGAAACTATGGTTAAAGTTGGTTTTGGTTTTGGAGAGTACCGTTTGGGCAAGGTAGCTCAATTAGGACAATTGGAAAAAAAACCCGGGATAATCCTAACTAGATCAGTTCAAGATTTACTGGGGGTATCAATTTCCGGTTGGCAGATTGATAAGCGAACTAATTTAACCTGGTGGGATAAGATCAGACTATTATGGTTTGAAAAGTTTACGGCCACAGTTAAGAGAAAAGTTGATTTAGAAAAGAGTTTAGCTTGGCAACCGGAGTTTTTGCGAGACCAGACTAAAATTTTTCGGGTGAATCAGTCAATTCTCGATCAGATCGTTCATGAACAGATTTTTAATCAACAACTAGCTGAAGAAGGTTTAAGTGTAGCCGTGTTAAATGCCAGCGGAGCAGATGGAGTCGCTGCTAATGTTAGCCGGTTGGCAAGTAATTTAGGAATCGAGGTTAGGTTGATCAGTAATACTCTTGAGCAGGAAGATTCGCAGATTATAGTCGCTAATCAAAAGCTAAAAACTTCGTTAACAGTAAAGAATTTGAGTCAAGGATTAAATATTAATACTATTGAGGTGGGTGATACATTTGAATATAGGTCTGATATAGTTATTATTGTGGGACAAGACTATACGAAACTCTAACGGGAGTGTTACAATTAGGCTATGTCAGGTCATTCAAAGTGGTCAACGATAAAGCATAAAAAGGAAGCGACTGATCATAAACGCGGTCAAATCTTTACTAAGCTGGTTAGAGCGATTACGGTTGCCTGCAGAGATGGAGGACCGGATTTAGACAGTAATTTTAAATTAAGGTTAGCTGTAGAAAAAGCCAGACAAGTTAATATGCCGAAGGTGAATATTGATCGGGCAATTGAAAAAGGCAACGGAGTCGGGGACCAGGGTTTTATGGAGGCAGTTTATGAGGGATTTGGGCCGGCTCAGACAGCCATAATGGTTGAAGTCCTAACTGATAATAAAAATCGGACAGTCAACGAGATTAAAAAGATTTTTGAAAAGGGTGGGGGAAGTCTGGGTCAACCTGGTTCAGCCGCCTTTTTATTTGATAAAAAAGGCTTATTAGCGGTGGCGAAGAAACCTCAGGTGGATGAGCAAATGCTGGAACTGATTGATTTAGGCGCAGATGATGTTTGCGAGAGAGAAAATGCGGTTGAAGTCTTGATTGCCCCTAACCAACTAAGTGAAGTGAAAACTAAGATTGAAGCTAACGGCGGTTCAATTTTAGAGGCTAATTTGGTCTATGTTCCAAAAACCAGAATGAATCTTGAAGAAGAGGCGAAGCTAAAGGTAGAAAACTTTGTCGAGACATTGGATGATCTGGATGATGTCCAAGCGATTTATACTAATTTATGACAAAAAGGCTAAGGTTAGTTATTGTTTCCACGATTTTAAGTTTTGGTTTATTGGCAATTCAATCAATTGAGATTGAAGTCAGATATCAGGCTATCGGGCTTTTGGCAGGAGTGGCTTATGGTTTATCTGCCTGGGCGTTATTTGACGATTTAAAAGGAATTGAGTGGTTTATGGTTTTGATCCTGCCGGTTTTTTATCCAGTCGCGGTGGCTTTATTTTACTTTTTGTTGCCGGTCAGGTTGTTGAGCCGATTAGTGATTCTTAGTGTGTTTGGAGTCGGTATGTACGCTTTGCTTTTAACTGAAAATATTTTTTCAGTAGCAGCAATCAGGACTATCCAACTGCTTCGAGCAGCCCACGCGGTCGGATTTTTATTGACTTTAATTGTGGCTTTTTTTCTCTGGGATACAATGTTTTCGTTTCGATTTTCTCCCTGGTGGAATGGGTTAATCGTTGGAGTGACCAGTCTGCCGTTAATTTTACAGGGACTTTGGAGTGTAAATTTAGATGAAAAAGTCAGACAGGAAGAATGGTATAACAGTTTGGGACTAAGTTGGGGATTGGCAGGTTTAGCGTTTATGATCAGTTTTTGGCCGGTAACAATTACCATGGCTTCTTTATTTGTAGTCACTGGTTTGTATGTCGGGTTAGGGCTGGTGCAAAACCGGCTTTCAGGAAGGTTATTTAAAAAAACGATTAGCGAGTATTTATGGGTTGGGGGTTTAGTTTTTGGCTTAACCTTTTTTCTAGCCCAATGGTAATTTTTTAGATAGAAGCTTAGAAGTAGAGGAGTGAGGAAAAGATTATAGGTCCTATAGTTTTTATATCCTATAATAAGTAGGAAAGTTTTCACAAAATCTTTGAAATATTTTCACGAAATATGATTTATAACAGATGCTTTCTTCTGTTATTCATTTAATTAGATTGCTAAATCAATCTTTTTTTTGTAATGGTTTGATATATATGTGGATAACTTAAGGGAAGGGTTGATGTATAAAAAAAGATTTAGATTGAAGTTTAGGTTAGATAGGCTAGAAACCAGGCAAAGATGAGTAAAGATGATATATCAGTTGTGAACCGCTCCCTGCTAGAAGAGTAAAGAGATTAAAGTAGGTTAGGGCTTTATTCGGGTTGATATCATGTCGCACAATGTATCTTTTGCGACTATCTTCCTGAGTTCCAAGGGGAGGCGGTCGAGTTAGTACATTTTATAAAATTATCCGTGGATTGGGAATTTTTTTAATTTATTCTAATTACTATTTGCAAAGATCCTCTATTTATTGAGTTAAGCAGTTTTTATAATTTTCCGAAACTAGACCGAAAGGATCAAAGACTTACCTACTGTTAATAAATATAACATTTAGCTGCGGAAATTTATTATTTCCTATTTTTTCCAAAATCAAGCTATACTTTTATCAGCTCGTATTAAATAAAGGCCTTAAACGCGATTTGGTGAGGTTTTCTTCAAGAAAAATGCGACTATTTAAGAAGTTATAGTCAGTTTGGCAATAAAACCAGGCTTCAGTTTTAGTAATCCATGCGGAACTGACCTTTTAAGTTAATGTCGCACATTATTGACGCTTAGTTGCCTAACTGTTATGCTATAAACAGAAAAATCTATTTAGATAATTACTTAGGAAATTATAAAAAATTTATCCACAAAGCTGTCTTATAGTTTCTAAAAATTAATGAGGTAAAAGGGTTGATATAGCAAGCTATCCCCTCTTTATCCACATATTGGCAGGTAAAGATAATGAGTGCTAATGAGAAAATACTAAGAAAAAGCGAAGATGAGCTCATGAGGTATATCGAGGAGTTTTTAGAATATCTGGAAATTGAACGCAACTGTTCAAGGTTGACGGTCAGAAATTACCGTCATTATTTGATCCGTTTCCTCAAGTGGACTAAACAAATGGAAGAAAAGTTTCAGATAAGAAAGTTAAGTTTAGATATGGTGACCAGGTATCGGGTGTTTTTGGCCAGAATGCAAACACCACGAGGTGAAACACTAAGCCGAGCCACCCAAGCTTATCATGTGATTTGCCTGAGATCGTTTTTAAAGTATTTAATTAAACGGGATGTTAGCTGCCTGGCACCGGAAAAGATTGAACTGCCAAAAACCGAGAGTAAATCATTAAAGTTTTTAAACACAGAACAAGTAGAGAGACTTTTAGGCAGCGTAGGAATTTCCAAGTTATCTCAGTTAAGAGATAAGGCGGTATTGGAGATGCTGTTTTCAACGGGACTGCGGGTTTCGGAACTGGTTAAGCTGAATCGGGAAGAGATCGATTTGAACCGGGGCGAGTTTGGAGTGATCGGCAAAGGCGGCCGGCAGCGGGTGGTGTTTTTAAGCAAACGGGCTAAAGAGTGGCTAAAACGATATTTAAACAAACGGGAAGATGATTTCCGGCCGATGTTTATCCACTTCGGCGGAGTCAAAAGCGAAGCCAGCCAAGGTGAAAAAATGAGGTTGACTCCCCGATCAGTGCAGAGGATTGTAAAGAAATATATTAATTTGGCCAGGATTCCGGTAAAGATTACCCCGCACGGTTTAAGGCATAGCTATGCAACCGACTTGTTAATGGCCGGAGCAGATATCCGGGCAGTCCAGGAAATGTTGGGACATAAAAATATTGCGACAACGCAGATTTATACTCATGTAACCAATCAGCATTTAAAAGAGTTATATCAAAAGTATCACTCAGGAAATAAATAAAGCTATTCTTCTGGTTTTTCCAGCAAAGCGACGGCGGCAACCGAGTCAGCGGCTTTGGCGAATCTCATTAAGATAACACCTTGGGTGGAACGGCCAATCCGTTTAATGTTTTTTAAGGGAAGTTTGATTACTTGGGCTTTTTTTGAAGTAACGATCAGGGTTTCAATTTTTTCAGTGACCATATGAGCCGAGACAATCTTGCCGGTTTTATCAGTGATTTGGGCGACTTTAACGCCTTTACCGCCGCGTTTCTGCAAAGGATATTCGTGAATTTCAGTTCGTTTACCTAAACCCTTTTCCATGACGACTAAAAGGTCTTGGAAGAATTTGCGTTTACCTTTGACTTTTTTACGGTCGGGATTAAAAACAGCCATGCCGACCACATAATCGTCAGGATTTAAGCGGATGCCGCGGATGCCGCGGCTAGAGCGGCCGATCGGGCGGGCGTCAGTTTCATTAAAGCGGACAGACATACCATTATGGGAAACTAAAAGGATATGATCTTTACCAGAGGTTTGTTTAACCCAGGCCAGCTGGTCATCTTGATCGAGTTTAATGGCAATAATACCGTTGGTGCGGATGTTAGAGTAAAGACTGGTGGCGGTTTTCTTGATAACTCCCTGATGAGTAACCATTAGCAGGTAGCCTTTTTCCAGATCGTCTTTTGCCAAGTTAAGAACAGACATGATTTTTTCATTGGAGCTAATATTGATCAAGTTAATTATGGCTTGGCCTTTAGCTTGGCGGGAAGTCTGAGGGATTTCAAAGACTTTAAGGCGGAAAACCCGGCCTTGATCAGTAAAAATCAACAGAGTGTCATGGGTATTAGCCGAAAAGATTCGAGTGACTTCATCTTCTTCTTTAGTAGTCATGCCGGTAACACCCTTACCGCCGCGGCGTTGGGACCGGTAGGTATTTTGCGGCATACGTTTAATATAACCAGTAGCGGTCATAGTGACTAAACAGGCTTCTTCAGGTTCGAGATCTTCTTCGGAAAATTGTTTTAAAGAAGATTTAATAATCTTGGTTCGGCGGGCGTCAGCATACTTGGATTTTAGTTCGGTTAATTCTTGACCGATAGTTTCGATAATTTTTCCCGGAGTGATCAAAAGAGCAGTTAAGTTTTTAATAGTTTTAAGAATAGCTTCATACTCAGCTTCGATTTTCTGTCTTTCCAGAGCTGCAAGCCGGCGAAGCTGCATGTCTAAAATAGCTTGGGCTTGAATTTCAGACAACTTAAACTTTTTCATTAAGTTGAGTTTGGCGATATCAGCATCTTGGGATTTTTTAATAGTGGCGATAACTGCATCCAAGTTATCTAAGGCAATTTTTAAGCCTTCTAAAATATGAGCTTTTAATTTGGCGGCTTTAAGTTCAAACTGAGTCCGGCGGATGACTACCTGCTGACGATGGCGCAAGTATTCTAGGAGAATTTGGCGCAGGTTGCAAAGCTGCGGGGTATTATCGACCAAGGCCACTAAGTTGGCGGGAAAACTGGTCTGAAGTTCAGTGTGTTTGAAAAGGTTATTTAAAACCGCTTTAGGCTTAGCTTCTTTTTTCAGTTCGATGGCAATTTGCAGACCAGTTCGATCGGACTCATCCCGAATGTCTCTAATACCGTTAATCCTTTTATTCCTAGCCAGGTCAGCAATTTTAGCAATCAGACGGGATTTATTGACCTGGTAAGGAAGTTCAGTTACCAGAATTTTAAAGTTATTTTTCCCCTCAACAATATTAGTTTTGCCCCGAACAATAATACTGCCTTTGCCGGTGGTATACATTTGTTCAATGTTAGTAGTGTCGTAAATAATCCCGCCGGTAGGAAAGTCCGGACCAGGCAGAGTAGCCATTAGCTGTGAAGAGGTAATTTCTGATTCCAAACTGCCGGCAAGAATTAACGGGTCAATTAATTCCGGGTCAATAATGTTTTTGGGCCGGTTTTCATGAGTAACAGTTTTAGTTTTTTTAATTACAACTTTAATGGTATCAATAATTTCGCCTAAGTTATGAGGGGGAATTTTAGTGGCCATACCCACAGCGATACCGTCTGCCCCCATGAGGAGCAAGTTTGGCAATTTAGCAGGCATGACGGTTGGCTCTTTGAGTGAACCATCGAAGTTGTCGATAAAATCTACAGTATCTTCATTAAGTTCGTTTAATAGTTCATCGGTAATTTTAGCCATTCTTACTTCGGTGTAACGCATGGCGGCAGGTGAGTCACCATCCACTGAACCAAAATTTCCATGGCCGTCAACTAGCGGGTAACGTAGAGAAAAATCCTGGGCCATTCGGACCATGGCATCATAAACAGCCATATCGCCATGAGGATGGTATTTACCTAAAACTTCCCCAACCACACGGGCAGATTTTTTATAAGCCGAAGCATGAGTAATTCCCTGTTCTTTCATGGCGTAGAGGATGCGGCGATGAACTGGCTTAAGACCATCCCGAATATCCGGTAAAGCCCGGGCGACAATAACGCTCATGGCATAGTCCAGATAACTTTTTTTCATCTCCGTGGTGATTTCCACAGATTGGAGTTTACCGATATTCATATTACTTTCCAATAAATTGAATGACAAAAGGGGCGATTAATAGAGCGACGATTTGAACGATTTTCATCATTGGGTTTAAGGCAGGTCCGGCAGTGTCTTTTAAGGGATCACCGACTGTATCGCCAACAACCGCGGCTTTGTGGGTATCACTGCCTTTGCCGCCAAAATGGCCGTCTTCAATATACTTTTTAGCATTGTCCCAAGCTCCGCCTGAGTTGCACATAAAGAAGGCCAGCATTAAACCGGAAACAACCACGCCGCCTAAGAAGCCGCCTAAACTTTCCGCACCCAGTAAGCTGGTAAAGATTGGGGCGCTGATAACGATGATGGCCGGAATGATCAACTCTTTTTGAGCGGCAACAGTAACGATTTCCACTGCTTTAGAATAATCAGGGGCAGCCGTGCCGGCCATAATGCCTTTAATGGTTTTGAACTGACGTCTGACTTCTTCGACGACAGCAAAGGCGGCCCGGCCAACCGAAGCGATTAAGCGGGAGCTGAATAAGAAAGGCAAGGCGCCGCCGATCAGCAATCCGGCAAAAACTTTGGGATTGGCGAGATTAATTTTAGTTAAACCAGTGGTTTCAAAGTAAGTGGCAAAGAGCGAAGAAGCGGCGACAGCGGCAGAACCGACGGCAAAACCCTTAGTCAAGGCTTTAGTAGTATTGCCGACTGCATCGAGACTTTTAGTGACTTTGGCGGCCATGCCTTTAAGTTTGGCCATTTCGACCAGGCCTTGAGCATTATCAGCAATCGGTCCAAAGGTGTCCAGAGACATGATAATTCCGGTCGTGGCTAACATGCCCATGCCAGCCAAAGAAATGCCGTAAAAGCCAAGCAGGGCATAACCGGCAGCAATGGTTGCGGCCACGACCAGAACGGAAATAAAGGTTGACTCCATACCTAGAGCTAGACCGGCAATTAAGTTAGTGCCGGCGCCGGTCGAACTGGCTTTAGCGGTAGCCACAACTGGTTTTTCACCAGGACCGGTATAGTATTTGGTAATATATAGAAGAGCCATCATAGCTAAAATGCCGACAACAGCCGCATAACCGGCTTTTGGTTCGCCAAGCAAATAAATTGCCAAAGCCATAAAGATAACGACTGAGGAACCGGCAGAAACTAAAAAGCCGCGAATTAAGGGTTTAAGAGGATTTT
Source organism: Candidatus Beckwithbacteria bacterium (assembly GCA_043803225.1). Lineage (GTDB taxonomy): Bacteria > Patescibacteriota > Microgenomatia > UBA1400 > CG1-02-47-37 > JAZDKF01. The sequence continues at coordinate 49,874 of JAZDKF010000026.1, read as the reverse complement.
CTCGGTCTGATTTTGCTTTTACAAAAAATGTTCCCAAGATTGAGGTTAAGACAGCGCCGGAACGGGCCAGCAAGGGGAAAACAACACCTTTGAGCCCGAATAAGTGCCCGCCTAAGATCATCGCCGCCACAATGGTCAAAGCATAGGATTCAAAGACATCAGCGGCCATGCCGGCACAGTCACCGACGTTATCACCGACATTATCAGCAATGACGGCCGGATTGCGGGGATCGTCTTCAGGAATGCCGGCTTCAACTTTTCCGACCAAGTCGGCGCCAACATCAGCGGCTTTAGTAAAGATACCGCCGCCAACCCGCATGAATAAAGCCAGCAAAGCGGCGCCAAAACCATAACCCAGAAGAATATCGGTGGCAGACTTCGTTACTGTTTCAGCTCCTAAGGAAATATAGGTAAAGTAGGAATATATATAGATAATTGAGACGCCTAAAAGTCCAAGGCCAACAACCAGCATGCCGTTAACGGTGCCGGCGCGAAAGGCAGTTTTTAGAGCCGGATTTAAACCTTTAATGGCATTATTGGCGGTACGGACATTAGCTTGAACGGCAATCCACATGCCAAAGTAACCAATAATGGCCGAGAATAAAGCGCCGAGGATAAAAGTAGCGGCTTGGCCAACACCCAGACCGAAGTTAATAGCTAAAGCTAAGATAATCATGAGCGGAAGAATGACTTTAAACTGACGGGCCAGATAAGCCATAGCGCCGTCTTTGATGGCTTTGCCAATGGCTTGCAGTTTAGGCGTACCTTTGTCTTCGGCAATAACTTGTTTGGATAAAATTATTCCATAAAGCAAGGCAATAATAGCAGTGGCAGGAGCAAAAAATAAAGCAATCAGTTGTATACTCATATATCCAGTGTGGCCATTTTAGCATGAGACTGAATAAATTTGCGCCGGGGTAAAACTTCTTCTCCCATTAACATGGAAAAGGTTTCTTCGGCTTTTTGAACATCTTCGATATTAACTTGCTTTAAAATTCTTGACTGGGGATTCATGGTAGTGCTCCAGAGTTGTTCCGGATTCATCTCGCCTAAACCTTTGTATCTTTGAAGGGTAACTTTTTGGTCTTTGATAGTTTTTAAATAAACATCTTTTTCATCGTCAGAATAAACGTAGTGGAAGTTTTTTCCGGTAGTAATTTTATAAAGAGGGGGAAGAGCAATGTATAAAAAGCCGTGATCAATAACCGGCTTGAGATGTCTGAAGAAAAAAGTTAAAAGCAAAGTCGCAATGTGTTCACCGTCAACATCAGCATCGCACATGATAATGATCCGATGGTAGCGGAGTTTTTCCGGGTTTAAGGTTTCCCCGATTCCCATGCCTAAGGCAATGACTAAGTCTTTTAATTCCTGGAATTCGATGATTTTATCTAAACGGGCCCGTTCGGTATTTAAGACTTTACCGCCTAAAGGTAAAATAGCTTGAAATTTGCGGTCTCTCCCCTGCTTGGCGCTGCCGCCGGCTGAGTCGCCTTCAACAATAAAAAGTTCAGAAACCTGGGGTCTTTTTTCCTGACAGTCAGCCAGTTTACCAGGAAGGGTTGAGCCTTCAAGAGCGCCTTTTCTAATGACGGCGTCTTTGGCAGCTCGAGCGGCCAGCCTAGCCCGAGCCGCAAGCAAGATTTTATCAAGAATTTTTTTAGCGTCTGAAGGATGTTCTTCAAAATAAGTAGTCAGGCCGTCTTTAACCACAGAAAAGACAGCTGATTGAGCTTCGGGATTATTGAGTTTGGATTTGGTTTGGGATTCAAACTGGATGTCGTTGCTGGGCATTTTAATAAAAATTACGGCAGTTAAGCCTTCGCGCAGATCGTCACTGATCAAACCGTTAGTTGAGGTTGATTTTGAGTCTTTCAAAAGATTGTTTTTTTCAGCATAGTCTTTAACAATCCGGCTTAAAGCCATTTTAAAACCGGTTAAGTGGGTACCGCCGTCAATAGTGTTGATAACATTGGCAAATGACTGGACATTTTCAGCAAAACTGTCGTTGTATTGCAGGGCGATTTCGACCCCGACCGGCATATCCAAATCTTCAACTTGTTTGGAGAAGTAAATAACCGGATGAAGCGGTTTTTTATTTTTATTAAGATGGGAGACCAAGGATTTTATGCCGCCGTCAAAATAGTAATGAGTTTCTTCGTCATTAAGCTCGTTATATAGATGAAAAGATAGGTTGGCAATTAAAAAAGCCCGCTCACGGCAAAGATTTTTAATCGTGCCAAAGTCAAAAGCAATCGACTTTTTAAAGATTTGAGAGTCGGGGATAAAAGTGCTGATCGTAAAAGACTCGGTTTCCGGTAAGGCAAAGAAATGGCAGGGTAAAAGTTTTTTCAGCCCGGCTTGATTTTTAATTTCGATCAGTTTAGTAGTTGGCTGGCCGCGTTTATATTCCTGGTAAACAGTTTTTTTATCCCTTTTGACAATAACACGCATGAAAGAAGATAAGGCGTTAACTGCGGAAGCGCCGACACCATGAAGACCAGCAGAGGCTTGGTAAGCACCGGAACCGAACTTGCCGCCGGCGTGAAGTTTAGTCATGGTGATTTCCAGAGCAGAAAGACCGGATTTATGTTTATCAATCGGGATACCCCGGCCATCGTCAATGACCGTAGCGGTGCCATCTTTATTAATCGTTATATAAATATTTTTGGCAAATCCGGGAATAGCTTCATCAACTGAGTTATCGACAATTTCAGTTAAAATATGATGCAGGCCTTTTTCATCGGTGGAACCGATGTACATACCCGGACGTTTCCGAACCGGTTCTAATCCTTCCAGAACAGTAATATCTTTAGCGGTATAAGTATTCATAGAACTTACTAAGTTAGCAGGTGGAGAATTACTCTGTCAACCTGAATCTATTTTATCAGTTTTATTAGAATTAGGATAGTGGAAGACGAGCTGTTCTAAGCAAAGTTTGGGATTAAGATTATGGTTTAGACGGTTAATTGCAAGGTTAAAATCGGAAAGGATTGAAAGGAGATTTTTATCTGGTTTTACCAGCAGTTGCTGGCGAAGAAATTTAAGTTGTTGCTGGCAAAACTCAATAGCGATAATTTTAGTGCTGGCGTAATCGGCAATAAAATTAATTCTTTGGCCTAAATTAGCTTTGATTAGATGATTATAGATAGCCTTTTGAGTTTGAATAAACTGCAAAGTTAGGTCAGAACTGACTTGAATTGAGTGAAGTTCACAACGGGAAATAATCGTGGGCAAGAGAGTTTTTTGATGAGGAGCAATTAAAATAATCAGGGAGTGGGCCGGCGGTTCTTCCAGAGTTTTTAGCAAGGCTTGCTGGGCGGGTAAGGTTAAGATTGAGGCCTGAGGTATCAGGACAATTTTTTGGGGATTTTGGTAAGGTTTTTGGTTTAAGAATTTTTCCAGAGATTTAACCTGATCAATGCCAATAGAAGTGGAGGAAGTTAAAATTAATAAATCTGGCTGCGGCTCAAGCTTATTGTTACTTAGAGTTTGAGCCAGTTTTAGAGCTTGATTTTGATCCTGACTGGTAATAAGGATGGCGTGAAGCATTGTTAGTAGTATATAATAATTTTAATATGCCTGCCCAAGACAGCCAGCTTTTGGATTTATTGCTTAAATTAGAAAAGATTAATCGGGAAGATCATGAAAGGATCTCGAGTGAGTTATTAGGGACGTCTTTATCGGCAGAAGAGTTGTTAGTCAAGCATAACTTGGTGCCAGAGGCAGTGATTGCCCAGGCAAAGGCGGAGATTTTAAAAGTACCTTATATGGATGTGTCGGCGGCCAGTACTTCACCTGAAGCTTTGAATTTACTGCCTGAAGCAGTCGCGGAAAAATACCTAGTGCTGCCTTTTGCTTTGGATCGGGAGAAAAAGACTTTATCAATTGTCATGGCCAATCCGATTGATTTACAGGCTTTGGAGTTTATTGAGACAAAGACAGGAATGAGGCTGCAGCCATTTTTAGGTGAGGCCAGCAAGTTAATAAAACAGATAAGAGAAAGGTATTCTCAAAGCTTATCTTCTGAAGTAACTGAGGCTTTGAAAGAGACTAATGTAATCCAGGCTAAAAAAATGGTGGTTGATGATCTGGCAGGCGGGGTGATCAGAGAAGCGCCAGTGGCTAAGATCGTATCAACAATTCTTGAGTTTGCAATTAAAGCCAAAGCCAGTGATGTCCACATTGAACCTTTAGAAGAAAAGACTCGAGTTCGGTACAGGATTGACGGAATTTTATACGAGAAACTGATTTTACCGCGCAGTGTTCATGACAGTGTGATTAGCCGGATTAAGATTTTGTCGCATATGAAGATTGATGAAAAACGAATCCCGCAGGATGGCAGGTTTAGTTTCAAGGCTAATGAAGAAGAAGTTGATTTAAGGGTGTCTTCTCTACCCTCGGTTCATGGGGAGAAAATAGTGATGCGGTTGTTGCAGAAAGCAATTCATGTACCAGAACTGTCAGAGTTGGGGCTTAGGGGCCGGGCATTAACTAATTTGCAAGCTGCCATTCGGGTACCGCACGGGATTGTTTTAGTTACCGGTCCGACCGGATCAGGCAAAACTACCACGCTTTATTCACTTTTAACCATGATTAATACCCCAAGGGTAAATATTATGACTTTGGAAGATCCGGTGGAGTATCAAATTGCCGGAATTACTCAGGTGCAGATTAATCCCCAAGCAGGCTTAACTTTTTCTTCGGGTTTAAGATCATTTTTACGTCAGGATCCAAACATTATCATGGTGGGTGAGATTCGAGACAAAGAAACAGCTGAGTTGGCGATTCAAGCGTCGTTAACCGGTCACTTAGTTTTTTCAACTTTACATACGAATAGTGCTTCAGGAGCATTACCCCGGCTGTTAGATATGGACATGGAACCGTTTTTATTGGCATCGTCAATGACTTCAGTAGTCGGCCAGCGGGTCTGCCGAAAAGTCTGTGAACATTGTAAGGAGTCTTATGAGCCAGTTGAGTCAGTGTTGGCCGATGTTAAAAAAATATTAGGACCTTTGCTTACTAGTTTTATGAGCAGTCGGAAGCTTAATAAAATTTTGTTTTACCGAGGCAAAAAGTGTTCGGAGTGTAACGGTACCGGTTATTCAGGCAGAATCGGAATTTTTGAGGTTTTGCCAGTAACAGAAAAGATCGGGCGGCTGATTTTAGAGCACTCCCCTTCTTCGAAGATCGAAGCTGAAGCTAAAGCTAATGGTATGATTGATATGAAGCAAGACGGTTATATTAAAACATTAGAAGGATTGACTACTTTAGAGGAAGTCCTTAGAGTAGCAGAAAGTTAAGTTTATGGATATTAAAGAATTGCTTAAAAAAACAATTGAAGCTCAAGCTTCTGACTTGCATTTGACAGTCGGATCACCGCCGCACTTAAGGATTGACGGTGAGTTAAAACCAGTGGACAAAGAGATTTTAACAGAGTCGAAAGCTAAGGATTTGATTTTTCCATTATTGACTCCACAGCAAAAGGACAAGTTTTTGGTTAATAAAGAGCTGGATTTTTCCGTGGCTTTTGGCGAACTGGGCCGGTTCAGGGTAAATGTTTATTTTCAACAGGGCAGCATGGCAGCGGCTTTACGGTTAATCAGCGATAAAATCAGATCAATTGAGGAGTTAAACTTACCTAAAATTTGCTTGGAAGTGGCGGAGTTAAAGCAAGGACTAGTGTTAGTGACCGGTCCGACCGGACATGGAAAGAGCACCAGTTTAGCGGCAATAATTAACCAAATTAACCAGAACCGGGCAGACCATATTTTAACGATTGAAGATCCAATCGAGTATATTTATAAACCGATTAAAAGTATTATTTCCCAAAGAGAGATGCATGGCGATACTCATTCCTGGACAGTGGCGCTACGATCAGCTTTAAGAGAAGACCCGGATGTAGTTTTAGTCGGAGAAATGCGGGATTATGAGACAATCGCGGCAGCATTAACCGTGGCGGAAACCGGCCATCTGGTGCTAGCGACACTACACACTAATAGTGCGGCCCAAACTGTTGACCGGATTGTGGATGTGTTTCCAGAACATCAGCAAGGCCAGATTCGGATACAGTTGTCCAGCACTTTGTCAGTGGTAATGGCTCAGAGACTGGTTCCGGCAATCGGCGGTGGCCGGGTGGCGGCGACCGAAGTTTTACTAGGGACCAATGCGGTTAAGACCAGTATCCGGGAAGGTAAGTCACATTTATTAAATAATGTGATTCAGACTTCAGGTGATGTAGGGATGCATTCTTTGGAACAAGATTTGGCAAAGCAGATTATAGCGGGGAAGATTGATTTTAAGACAGCTCAGGAATACTGTTTGGATCCTAATTCTTTACTCCGCTTAATTAAGAGCAGATAAAGTTTATGGAAAAGTATAATTACTGCGCGACTAATAAAGAAAACCGAAAATTAAAAGGAATAGTGGAGGCGGTTAATTTAATCCAAGCCCAGAGTATTTTAAGGCAGAAAGGATTATTTATTATTGATTTGGAAAAGATTGAAGTGGTCCCGGGTTGGATGAAGTGGCTGAATAGTTTTAAAAAGATTAAAAATGACCATGTGGTTCATTTTACCCGACAGCTGGCGACGATGGTGAATGCGGGTTTACCCTTGGCTCAGGCTTTAGCAATTTTAAAGTACCAATCAGGTGTGGGTATGGGAGTAATCGTTGATGAGGTATTAAGAGAAGTGGAAGGGGGCAATTCTTTTTTTAAGGCTTTAAGCAAGCATGAGCAGGTTTTTAATAAAGTTTATTTATCCTTAATTCAATCGGGCGAAGCGGCGGGGGTGTTAGAAAAGGTGCTAATAAGGTTAGCCACGAATATGGAAAAACAAGCAGAGTTCAGGGCCAAAACCAAGAATGCTTTAATTTATCCGCTGATAATCAGCGTAGCCATGATTGCCGTGGCAGTAATAATGATGGTATTTGTAATCCCGAAAATTACTTCGCTTTATGACGAATTTGGAGCTGATCTGCCGGGAATGACGAAGATATTAATTGGTTTATCTAACTTTATGGTAAAGAGTTGGTATTTTCAGCTATTATTGCTAATCGGGGGTAGTTATAGTTTTTGGCAGTGGCAGAAGACGCCTGGGGGAAGAGCCAAGTATGACCAGTATATTTTAAAGATGCCGATAATCGGTAAGTTAAAAACCAAGATAATTTTAACTGAGATTACCCGGACACTGGCTTTATTAGTTGAGTCAGGGATTTCGATTGTTGAAGCTTTGGAGATTGTGGCTGGAGCAGCGGATAATTATTTATTCAGCAAGTCAATTAAGCAAGCGGCCAAGGATGTGGAAAAAGGCATTCCTTTAGCCGCGGCAATTGGACAGTTTGAACACTTTCCACCGATTGTTGCCCAAATGATTGCCGTGGGCGAAGAAACCGGGAAAGTTGACGAAGTATTGTTCAATGTTTCCGGCTATTTTGAGACCGAGTCAGAACAGGCAATCAAAGGCTTGACAACGGCAATTGAGCCACTTATGATGATAGTACTAGGTATAGGTGTGGCATTTCTGGTAATTGCCATTATCCTGCCCATTTACAATCTTACCAGCCAGTTTTAACGGAGGTGTGTTTATGAAGAAAGGCTTTACCTTAATTGAGTTGTTAGTGGTAATTACCTTGATTGGAATTTTAGCAGTAGCCGTACTATCAGCAATTAACCCGATTGAACAGATTAATAAAGCCAGAGATGCGAGCAAGCGGGCGGATGCGTCGCAGTTGATCAGCGCCTTAGACCGTTATTTTGCTTCAAATTTAAAGTTTCCCTGGAATAACTATGCTGATTATGCTGAGAGTACCGATGCGGCTTTTTACGGTAATGCCCGTATGGTTGGAGTTGGGGTGTGTACTGCAGTCGGTGGTGACGTAACTACAGGCATAGCTGAAAATAGCGATGCTTCCGGGTGTTTAGCTGAAGTAGATGCCGGCGGAGTGAATCACTATGGATATTTGATTGAGACTCAGGAATTAAAGTCTCAGTTTGCCAAAAGAAATTACTTTAAAGTCTTTCCGACTTTACCGACGGCAGATAAGTTGTTTGTAGTGAAATTAGAAGGTGATCCTTCAGTGAGTATTTGTTTTATGCCGCAATCAAAAGCCACCCGAGATACTTTTGATGATACTGATCCAACCTCTGGTGCAGATACAACCAAACTGAAACAATTGACTTGGGTAGGAACAGGTGAAGATGCTATCCCTTCGGCAATTGCTCCTTGGCCGAGTACAGAAACACCGGATTGGACTGATGTTACCTTAGCGGCTTTTGTCTGTATTCCTGAAGAGTAAATTTGATTTAAAGGTTAGTTTAAACCCCTCGGCAACGAGGGGTTTTTAGTTATTCCAAGGTAAGTTTTTTAATATTTTGGAGTTGTTTTTGGTAATCGGCTTGGTCGATTATAAATTTATAGTATTCGTTAATATTTTTAAATTGATTTATTATAATATTACTTTCCACCTTAGAGGTGGAAAGTTTATATAAGGATGAGTATGGATAAGTTTTTAATTGTTCGGTTGAACCGATAATTGAAGAAGAGTAGGGATTAAGATGGATGTATCTGGAAACGTGCAGTAATTGTTCATTGTTTTCAATATGGACAGCTTTAAATTTGCCTTGGAATAATGGTCCTAATCTTTCATGCTTGGTATTAAAATAACGGGTATAACTATTAGAATAATTACTTAAATATTGTGAAATACCATTATCAACAAGTTGTTTTAATAAAAGATGAAAATGATTTGGCATAAAGCAATATGTAATTAGATCAACTAAATTATTTTTTTCTTTTTCCAACTGTTTAATCAAGTCGTTTCGAGAGTCTTTATGTATAGAAAATAATCGTGAATATTTGATTGGCGGTTTGGCGTGCTTGTAATAAAGAAGAGAATCCTCTGCTCTTTGATAATCAGATTTATCAGCAAATACTATTTGAGAAGAAATACCTTTATTAAAAACATGATAGATTTCATTGGTAACTAAGGGAATTAGTCTACCGGGCATAATACTTAATCATAGCATATCAACTTTCCACCTTAGAGGTGGAAGATATGATATATTTAGAGAATGACGTATCTGATTTTGTTTGTTTTAGGTTTGGCGGTGGGAAGTTTTCTAAACGTAATGGTTTATCGAATTAAAAAGGGAGAATCGTTTATCACCGGCCGGTCTCACTGTGATCAGTGCCAGGCAAAAATTGGCTGGTATGACAATATTCCTTTACTGTCATTTTTAATTTTAAAAGGCAGATGCCGTAAGTGCCAGCGCAAGATTCCGGTTGAATACCCGTTAACAGAATTGTTGATAGGAATTGAATTTGTCTGGGTTTATTGGCTGTTGTCAGTGAACTTTAATTTTTTTAACAGCTGGGAGGGGTTTTACAGTCTGGCTTTGCTGATTTACTGGCTGATTTTATTTTCCGGATCAATAGGAATTATTATTTTTGATTTAAAGTATATGTTAATTCCAGATGAGATTTTATATCCCTTAATTGGTTTGGCCTTGCTTCGACTCCCCTTCTCCGGACAATGGCAAGTGATTTGGACGGCTTTAGGTTCGTTTATCTTTATTTACTCTTTATATTTATTGACTAAGAAAAAAGGCATGGGTTTTGGGGATATAAAACTGGCAGTGCTTTTAGGCCTAGTTTTAGGTTGGCCGAAAATTCTGGTAGCCTACTTGATTGCTTTCTTGACAGGTGCAGTTGTGGGTGTGATACTAATAATAAGAGGCAAGAAAAAGCTTAAGGACAGAATCGCTTTTGGACCATTTTTATTACTGGCGATGTTAGCGGCAAAATTATGGGGAGAAACAATATGGCAGTGGTATCTAAAGGTTTTACTTTATTAGAGTTATTGGTAACTATTTCAATTATTGGGATTTTACTGGGAATAGGATCGGTTAGTTTTTCAACGGCGCAAAAAAGGGGCCGGGATTCGCGCAGGCAAGCTGATATGAAAGCGGTCCAAAAGGCCATGGAAGAATGCTATGCGATAGATAATGAGTATCCGGATATAACCTGGGGTGAAGTTCTAACTTGTGTTGATGGAACAACAGTGACGATGCAAGAGATACCGGTAGATCCGAAAGACGGATCTGATTATCTTGCTGTTAGTATGACCAGTGATGCGTATCAGTTTTGTATTGATCTGGAAAGCGATGGAGAATGGGAGACTGATAATCCTAATCAAGATTTTTGTGTTTATAGCCAACAATGAAAAAGTTAAAAGCAAAATCAGGCTTTACTTTTATCGAGATGTTAGTAACAGTGACGATTATTGCGGTTTTAACTACCATTGGGACGACTAGTTTTAGGGTAGCTAATCAAAAAGCCAGAGACGGCAGACGGCAAGGCGATCTACAGCAGGTTAGAGCGGCTTTAGAACTTTATCGAACTGATCAGGATGTATACCCAACTACAGCGCAATTTCCAGATGCGGGTGAAAGTTTAGCCGCCGGCGGAGTGACTTATCTTGGAGAGATGCCAGGTGATCCATTAGAAGGAAATAGCTATGTTTACAGTTCTGACGGATCAACTTATATTTTAGCTGCCTATTTAGAGCTAGCTAAGAGTGATGATTCAGCTGTAGCAGGTTGTAGCGAGGCAGGATGCAATTATGAGGTTAGCAGCCCACTATAAGATGAGACAAATGCCAGGGTTTTCTTTAATCGAATTAATGGTTGTAGCCGTGATCAGCGGAGTGTTATTTTCAGGAGGCATAGTCGCCTACCGAAGCATCAGTGGCAAACAGCAAGTAAAACAGGCCGGAATCAGTTTTCAAACCAACTTGCGTCTTTTCCAGCAAAGAGCTCTAGCTGGAGAAAAGCCGGCTGAATGTACGACAGCGGATAAGTTTTTAGGCTATGAAGTAAGTTATGTAGCTGAAGACAGCTATTCAGTGTCGCCGCTCTGTGAAGGCAAGGTGACTACGGCGGTTAGCTGGACTTTAGATAACGAGGTTATTTTTACAGCTCCCTGGCCTGAATCATTAAGGTTTAATAATCTAAGATCTGATGTGGACGGTGCTCAGACAATTTATTTAAGCAAAATCGGTTTGAGTTATTCTTATCAAGTAGTAATTGAACCAAGCGGAGTAATCAGAAGTGAGACGGTTTTAGATTCACCATTGCCATCTTCCAGTCCGGATTTAGTTTCACCCTCGCCTTCGCCATCACCCTCGCCCATAGGTAGACCAGGGGGGTACTAAATGACAAGTGTTGTTACGATTCGACCCCGTAAAAATCCAGGTCAAAGTTTGGTTGAGGTAATTGTCGCCGTCGGAATGATGGCTTTATTGCTGACGGCGGTGTTGGCTTTAATTTCTTTATCAGTTAAAAACAGCCGACTGGCCAAAGACAGAACTAAAGCCGTCGGTTTTGCTCAGGAAGGTGTGGAGTTGATTCGGACTTACCGGGATTTAAGCTGGACAGAATTGTTGGCTAAGGCCGGTTCGGAATACGACTTAGCCAAGGGTTGGACAGTGGAAAGTAGTTTAAGCGCCATTTGCCCTGAAACCAATAATATTGATGATTTTTTTAAACGGTGTGTGAGAATAACTGATACCGGCAGCAATACCGCTACTGTCATAGTTACAGTAAGCTGGCAGGAAGGCAGTCAAAGATATAACGCTGTTCAGCAAACTAGTTTGTCTTTATGGGAAAGATAAGAAAAATTTCAGGTTTTACTTTAATTGAGTTGGTGGTGGTGTCGGGAATAATGGTTTTGTTCAGTATAACTTTAATCAGCGTGTTTATGGCCAGTTTTAGTGGCGGGAGCAAGGCGCAATTGATTCAGGCAGTCAGACAAAACGGTGACTTTGCGATCAAGACAATGGCGCAAGAGATTAGAGCGGCAGAAAGTGTTGTTTGTGACAATGATCAGCTAACAGTGAATCGGACTGATGGAGCCACGATTCTTTATGATTTGTCAGGTGAACGGGTCGCTTCGGACAGCAGTTTTTTAACCGGGCCGGTGGCTGATTTAACTGCGGGAAGCTTTAATTGTTATAACGGCCAAGTAGGTAATCAGATTGTGACAATCAGATTTAGTTTAATTGCCGGAGATGAAGACGCTCATCAGGTTCAGGAAAAGCTGAATCAGAGTTTTGCGACTTCGGTCTCGACAAGACAGTATTGATGTCGTACTATTAAATCAGGATGAACTGGCAGAAAAAAATTTACCAACAAGGACAGGCAGTGCTAATAGTGCTTTTAGTGGTGGCAGTGGCTTTAGGATTTGGATTGTCGATAATTTCTCAGTCAATTACTGATGTGCAAATTACCGGCCACAGCGAAGAATCGGTCCGGGCGTTTAATGCGGCTGAAGCCGGCATTGAAGAAGCATTAACGAATTTAAGCGGTTTGCTTTTGATAGGCGGAAGCAGTAGCATGTCTGTTGACAATATCGAAGTTGATTATTCGGTTGAGGAAGCAAGTTTTGTAGAAACAATAGTCAGAGAAAATGATGTGGCTGAGGTGGTGTTAGGCGGAGCCGACACATTAACGATTAACTGGGTGGAAAGCAGTAATGAACTGGAAAATCCAGAAGAGAGCTGTAATGGAGTCAGCGGCGGAGCGCCAGCGTCATTGTTAATTAGCGTGATTGATGTTAACGGAAATGTCCAGCGGACAGCGATTAATGCCTGTAATTTAGACGCTGAAAATGGTTTAACCAGGGTTGGTGTCAGTGACGGTGAAGACGGTTATTTAAAAAAGTATAGCTTAGCGGTAGGACCAAATGATGAACGGGTCAGGATAAGACCGTTATATAATCAAGCAACAATACGAGTTACAGGGACGAATCTGCCGGTTCAAACCTATATAATTGATTCATCAGCTCAATCTCCGACTTTGGAATCTAAGGCAATTCAAGTTAGCCGATCAGTTTCGGCGGTGCCGGCAATATTTGACTTTGTTTTATTTTCCGGAACTAATATAATGCAATAAGAAAGGCTCTGCCCATGTCTTTTTTTGGTTTAGATATCGGTTCAACTCAGATAAAAGTATTACAAGCAGAGAAAAGCAATCATGAGTTTAAGGTGGCAAAGGTGGCAGTGGTTAATAGTGATCCAAAGAACTTGGCAATTTCGATTCAGCAGGCAGTTAAAGAAGCGGGTATAAGGGGAGCGGTAGAGGTTAATTTAGCCTTGGCAGAAAGTGAAGTCTTTACAAAAATTATTGAAACACCGCAGTTAACTGATACGGAACTAGCTTCCTCGATTCAATTTGAAGCCGAGCAGTATATTCCGATCCCTTTAAATGAAGTTGAGCTTCATCATCAGGTATTAGGATTTAGAGAAGGAGAAAACGAAAAGTTAATGAAAGTACTTTTAATTGCGGTCCCTAGGACCAAAATTGACAGTTTAATGCATTTAATTGATCAGGCAGAGTTAATCCCTAAAAGTTTGGAAACCGAACTGTTCAGCTTGAAACGAGTATTTGGCGATGAAAGCAAAACTCAGGCAATTGTTAGTTTCGGTTATCAAACGACTGATTTAATGATTCTGAATAAAGGGTTATCGTTGTTTACTTATGCTATTAATGTCGGCGGCGGAGCCTTGACTAAAAGTTTAATGAACGAATTAAACTTACCAGTTGATCAGGCTGAAGAATATAAAAAGACCTATGGGGTAAATAAGGAATTAATGGAAGGTAAGGTAGCCAAAGTTCTGTCTCCGGTGATAGACGAGATTGTTGATCAGATTAATAAAGCGGTTATGTTTTTACAACAGCAAAATTTTAACAAGCCAATTGAAGAGCTAATTTTAACTGGCGGCGGCGGATTGTTGCCAGGACTTGGAGCTTATTTAACCTCTAAATTAAACGTAGAAGTAGTGGTGGGTGATCCGTTTACCCGGTTTATTAAAAATAATGATTTTAAACAAAAGATTGCGGCGGTGAGCAACCCTCAACTGGCGACAGTAACCGGACTGGCTTTAAAAGGGTTGATATAAAATGGATTTAAATTTACTCAGTGAAAAAATAAAAAAAGTTAGAGATAAACAAAAGTTAAAGAGATTGGCGTGGAAGTTGGTGGTAATTGGTTGGATTGTTCTGGCACTTTTAATAGCCGGATTATCAGCTTATGGAATTGGAATTAATATGCTTAACAAAAGTCTAGAGCAAAAGACTTCTCAAGCAAAAAATCAAATAACTCAATTAGAAGATGTTGAGAGCAAACAGGTTTTTTTAGTCAGCAAGATAACAGCTTTTGAAGATTTATTAAAGCAACAGGAAAAACATCAGCGGATAGCCGAAGCTATTTTCAGTTTGATACCAGACGGAACTAGTTTAAAAGGGTTTAAAGTAAATGAAAATGGAACTATTTCTTTATCAGGAAATGTGCCCAGTTGGCCAAAATTATATGAATTGATCAGGCGAATTAAGGAACCGACAGCCGGCCAAGCCAGAATTATAGAAGCAGGGGTACAAAGGATTAGTTTTAATAACAAGGCTGAAATAAATTTCAGTATATTTCTAACTTTAGGATTTGGAGCAGCCGAATGAATAAAAACTATAAGTTATCAGTAGCCATAGCGGTAGCGGTTATTTTAAGTTTTATTGTTTTTGGTCCGGTATTAAGCCGATTAAATCAGCGTTTAGCGGTAAATCGAAAACTAAAAGCAGATTTGGCTAGTTTGGAGACAAAAGTTCAGGTATTACAAGGTATCGATAAACAATTAATTAAAGAAAGAGCGACTAAGATGGAAGTAGTCTTTCCGTCGCAAAAACCAGTAGTTCAAATTTTATCGAGTTTATCTAATTTAGCCCGAAAGCATGGTTTAACTTTTGGAGGGGTAGCACTCAGGCCAGGTGAGTTAACGGTTGAAGAAGAAAAAATCAGCAAAGACAAACTCAAGTCCAGCAGTAAATTGCTAGATATTAGTTTTGGATTTGAAGTGGGCGGCAATTTTAATAAGATTATAGAGTTTTTAAAGGAATTAGAGAGTACAGCTCCAATAATGAGAATTGATAACGTAGGTTTAGCGATTAAAACTAATCCTTTGTTTGAAGATCAGGCAACTTTAGTGCTAGCGTCGATTGATGTGTCAGCTTACTATCAAGCGGCGCCGACAACATTAGGCAGTATTAGCCAGCCGGTAAAATTGTTATCTAAAGGTGAAGAGATGGTGCTGAATAAACTGTTTAATTTTACTCAGTTTCAATCAGTGTTGCCGTCGGCTCAGACGGGAAAGGCGGATTTGTTTGGTGTTGATCGGTCAGCATCACCCGAACTCTAAGACCTTGTTTTATGGCTTTGACTTTAATCAGTTCTCTTATGGCGTTGATGATTTTACCGCCTTTGCCGATAATTTTTCCCATATCAGTTGGATCAACAGTGATAGAAATTAAATGAGTGCCGGATTCATCGACGTTTTCTGCAACGACGACTGCTTCAGGATTATCAACGAGATTAGTGACGAGATACTTGGTGAGGTTAAGCATGCTTGATTTTGGTTAAGCGGCTGACAGTTAAGGTTGGTTTGGCGCCTTGGGAAATCCAAAATAAAAGTTTTTTCTGATCAAATTGAAGCGTGTGAGGCTGGGTGTTGGGGTTGTAGGTTCCGATTAGATCAAGATACTTGCCATCTCGTTTGTCACGAGCCTCGTTGACCACAATTTTATAAGTCGGATAACCTTTTTTGCCAGTTCTGGTTAATTTGATTTTCAGCATAGGAGAATAGTAGCAGAATTAGTTAATTTTCTCAAGAGCGATTTTAGCGGCTGCTTGCTGAGCGGCTTGTTTTGATTGACCTTTTCCCTCGCCTTTAACCTGGTTTTTTAAAAGTACTTTAACCACAAAAGTTTTGGCGTGGTCCGGACCAAAAGTCTTGACTAGCTGATATTTCGGTGCCAATTTAAATTGTTTTTGCCAAGTTTCCTGAAGTTCGCTTTTAAAGTCATGAACTTCGGCTTGAATAACTAGGTCGTTAAGTTGATTAAGCAAGTTTTGATAGAGAAAATCAATAGTTTTTTTTAACCCTCGATCCAAGTAAATAGCCCCAAGCAGAGCTTCAAAAGTATTAGCGAGTAAGCTGATATTAGCCGCGCCGCCGGCTTTTTTTTCGCCCCGTGACATGATTAAATTTTCGCCAAGATGTAAACGTTTGGCAGCCGTAGCCAAAGTTTTGGTTTGAACAATAAGGGAACGTTTTTGGGTAAGTTGACCTTCTGGTTCTTTCGGAAAGCGTTGGAAGAGATAGTGAGAAACGATTAGTTCTAAGACAGCGTCACCTAAAAATTCAAGCCGTTCGTTGGACTGCCTACTTCCCTTTTTCTCATTTAAAGCGGATCGATGAGTTAAAGCCATACTCAGAAGATCAGGATTTTTAAAAGTTAAGGGAAGTGTTTTCATGGCTGTTTTTTAATAATAGCGCCTAAAACACCATTAATAAAAGGGGCGGTTTTGGCACTGCCAAAGGTTTTACCCAGCTCAATAGCTTCGTCGATAATTACTTTAGGCGGAGTTTGGGGTTGATTTTTCATTTCATTAATAGCCAGACGAAGGATAGCCAGATCAACTTTATTTAATTTATTAACCGGCCAATCAGGAGCATTTTGAGAAATTAGTTTATCAGTTTCCGGGTCAAACTTTCTATTTTTAAAACTTTTGGCAAAGAGTTGCTTAAAGCAATTAATACGTTTAAGGTGGCGCGGGTCAAATTTAGACTTCATTAATACTGTTTGCAGTTTGAGCAAAGTTGATGAGACAACTTATCTTGATGGCAGTGAGGACATTTAAGAACGTTAGGTTTTGCCAGTTTAATCGCGGCGCGGCGTTTGCCTTGGCGTCTGGATGATATTTTCCGTTTTGGTTGAGGAGGCATATAAGTGAATTGTAAGCTGTTTTGGTAATATTTTCAAGCTACTGACTGCCTGGTTAACTTGACTGATTAAAGCTTGATCTGTCAAACTGGCGAGTTTTAATTGAAGGAATCCATGTTGTTTTAAACCGTAAAGATCACCGGGTCCGCGAAGCTTTAAATCCAACTCAGCCAATTTTTGGCCTTGATTAAGAATTTCAAGTTGTTTTAATCTAGACAAGACTTTAGGGTTTGAATTTTGAGTAAAGATTAAACAGTATGATTTTTGATTATTTCTACCAATTCGACCTCGAAGCTGATGGAGTTGGGCGAGGCCAAAGCGATCAGCATTTTCAATGACCATAATTGAAGCATTAGGAATATCAATGCCGACTTCGATCACCGGCGTGGCGACTAAAATATTAAGCTTGTTGGCCTGGAATTTAGCCAAGAGATCATTTTTAGCTTTATTTTTTAACCTACCATGAATTAAACCCAATTTTAATTTATTAAAGATTGAGTTTAATTGATTGAATTCTTGAGTTACGGCCTTTATATCCTGCAAAGCTTCTTTTTCTGAAGGTTCAATTAAAGGACAAACGATAAATGCCTGAGAATTATGAGCGAGTATTTCCGATTCAATCCAATGATAGGCAGATAAGCGTTTTGTTTGCGGCACAACCCAAGTAGTAATGGTTTGCCGGCCTTCAGGCATTTCATCAAGAACAGACAGATCTAAATCAGAATACAGAGTCAGGGCAATGGTTCGGGGAATCGGGGTCGCGGTCATGGTTAGCAGATGAGGAATAAGTTTGGACTGGGCGACTAGTTGAGCCCGTTGAGCCACGCCAAATCGATGCTGTTCATCAATTACCACTAGACCAACTTTAGATAAATTTAAAGGCCGATGTAAAAGGGCGTGGGTGCCAACGTAAAGATTAGCGGAGAGGTTTTTTTTAGGTTTTTGGGAAGCGGTAATTAGTTCTATTTTAAGGCCTACTGGTTTAAGAATAGTCTTTAAAGTCTGAAAGTGCTGATTGGCTAATATCTCGGTCGGGGCCATCAAGATCGTATCCAGGCCGTTAAGATAAGATACGTAGCCGGCGATGGCGGCAATAACAGTTTTACCGGAGCCGACTTCTCCCTGAAGCAAACGATTCATAGGAACAGGCTTTTTTAAATCAGTCAAGATTTCTTTCAAGCAGCGGTTTTGGCCGGCAGTTAAAGTAAACGGCAGAGAAGCAATCAACTTAAGAACTTTTTCCTGGTTAACTGAAAGCTGATGGCTTAAAGATTTTTTTTGCCAGGCTTTTTTTCTTTCCCGAGCTTCGAGTTGAAGTAAAAAGAGTTCATTGAAACTCAGGCGCTTGGTTGCCTGATCGATTTGGGTTTGGTTTTGGGGAAAGTGGATTTGGTGCAAGGCTTTATCTAAATTAATAAGTTGGTACTTAGTTTTAATAGATTGAGGCAGCCAATCATTAGGTAAAGGTTGATTATTTAAAAGATAATAGATGCGAGAACGAAGCCATTTGGAGGAAACGCCAGCGGTTTCCGGGTAGACAGGCACCAAACGATTGGTGTGGATAAGTTCTTGGCCTTTGATGATTTCATAATCATTACCGACAAAACTAATTTTTGTGCCGGGAGTTAAGGTTTTAATTAAAAAAGGTTGATTAAAAAAAGTCAGTTCTTGATTGGAAGTTTTGGTTTGAATAATGATTTTTTGCAGGGTTTTGCCGGAGCGGGTATAGAGATTGCGGCTGGAAACAATAGTACCGATAGCTGAGTGGGTTAAATCTTGGTAGCGGGCCGGGTAGTGATTAAGTAAATCTTGAGGAGTGGAAATGTTTAATTTATTAAGGCGCAAGGCGTATGCCGGACCGACAAACGGAATGTTAGAAAGCATAAAACAGCGGCAGTAATGAACCGATTAACAGACTTAAACTGGCGATGGCGACCAGGATAGTAAATAAGCGTCGTTGTTTTTTTGATAGTCTCATATAATCGTTCTGAAAACTTTTTTCCCGATTTTTATTTTATCTCCTACCGCCGTTCCAGCGTTAATATCTTTTACAGTTATGTTGTTGATGTCTACTGCTCCATCACGAATTAATCTTTTAGCTTCAGAGTTGCTGCCGGCGATCTTGGCGATGGTTTCAACTAGATTACTCCCCTGCTTGACAGTTTGCTTAAATTCCGGTGCTTTTTTTTGAAAAGTGGTTTCAAAGTTAATTTGAGCGGCAAGGGCGCCCGAATCACCATGGTACTGGCTGGTAATTTCCAGAGCCAGTTGTTTTTTAACTGTTAACGGATTCCCTATTGGCATTGATTTATCAGTAAAAAATTCCCAATAATTCGGTATAAGTTCGTCACGAATAGACATTAGTTTTCCAAACATATCCTTTGCAGTATCAGTAAGCCAGATACAGTTGTTGGAAGTTTTACTCATTTGCTGGCCGTCTGTTCCCATAATCATTTTGCCGGTTAAAACGAATTTTTCATGGTGATTTATTTTGGCTTGCAGTTCCCGGCCGATTAACATATTGAAAGTTTGATCAGTTCCGCCCAGTTCCAGATCAACATTCATAGCAACTGAGTCATAACCTTGCAAAAGCGGATATAGGGTTTCATGAAACCAGACAGTATCTCCGAGCTTTAAGCGTTTTTGAAACATATCTCGTTTAAATAACTGAATGGCAGAAACTTTGGAAGCAATTTGAATTATTTCTTTTAGTCCCAGTTTCAAAAGCCAATCGCCGTTATATTTAATTTTAACTTTCTTAAAATCAATAATCGGTTCAACTTGTTGTTTCCAGGTTTTTATATTGTCGTCAATTTCTGGTTGAGTAATTAATTTTCTGCCCTTGTCTCTTTGAGACGGATCTCCAACTAAAACTGTTCCGGTACCGAATAAGAGAATGGCTTCATGGCCTAAATCAGCAAACTGCTGGAGTTTGCGGAGCATAACCGTATGGCCCAGGTGTAATTTTGTTGCCGTGGGATCAATCCCCAGGTAAAGCCGAATTTTTTTAATTTGCATCAGTTTTTTTAAACCTTCACGGCTAGGCAATACTTGCTCAACTCCCCTAGTTAAAACTTCATCGATAGTTAGCATAAATTTATTTTAGCGCAAAGCCAGCTTTAAGTCATTAATGATTAGATTTGAATCTTCTAAACCAACAGAAAGCCGGACTAAGTTATCCTCCATGGGAACAGATAGATTCATCATTGAGGCAGGATGTAAAATGGTTGATTCAGTTCCACCAAGACTATGGGCGATTTTAATATGTTTTAGTCTGGCGAGAAATTTCAGGGTTTTTTGCTTTCCGCCTTTTATCCAAAAGGAGACAACTCCGGAAAATCCAGGAAAAGAAATTCTGAAAATATGAGAGTCGGTTTTTAAAAAATCAGTAACTTTTTGAGCATTGGCTTGATGCTGTTTCATTCTGATAATTAAGGTTTCCAAACTTCTTTGAATTAAGAAGCAATCAAAGGGAGATGGTATAGCGCCGACAGTATGTTGTAAAAATTTTAGTTGATCAAATAATTTTCTGTTGTTTAACATGATGGCTCCGGCAGTAACATCATGATGGCCATTAATAAATTTAGTTAAACTATGAATAACAATGTCAGCACCTGATAAGAGTGGATTTTGGAAAACGGGCGTGGCAAAGGTGTTGTCAACGACAAATAGTAATTTTTTTTGTTTAAGTTTTCGGCAGATTTGTTTAACATCAAGAATTTGTAGGGTTGGATTAGTAATATTTTCGAACCAAATTATTCTTGTTTTATTACCAACCGATTTTAATTTACAAATGTCGGTTAATTTAACTTTTACGCCAAATTTAGAAAAAACCTTTGTCAAGAGCCTTAAAGTGCCTTCATAAACTTCTTGGTGGCAAATAATTTCGTCTCCAGATTTTAATATTGCTAAAATATTAGTAATTGCGGCAGATCCTGAGGAAAATGCCAGAGCAAATCTGGCTTTTTCAAGTTTAGCTAATTTTTTTTCGAGAGCTAATCTAGTAGGGTTATCTACGCGGCCGTAACCACCTTGCTCCGGATTTTTTTGAGCCATAGTAGTAGATAAAATTATTGGGGTAATTAAAGGTTGAAGATTGATCATATTTTTCTTAAAACAATATTATGACGAAAACATCTTAATGGCGGGTTATGACTATCATTCCCTTCCCTAGATTTAATTTCTAAGATATCAAAATCCCAATCCCATGTAGTTTTCCATTGCTTCAGATGATCGTTTAACGGTCGGAACCATTCCCCATGACCGATTTCATTTTCCCCAAAAATTACCACGCTCTCCGGACAATCCTGTTCAATTTCCAGAATAGGTCCTCTCAAAATAAAATCAAAATTAGTATTAAATTTTCTGTTTAACTGGGCTAAGTCATAAATTTCTGTTTGCAGGGATTTTATTCCGTCATTCCCCATGATATCTCTAACTTGGCTAAAGGGAAGTTTTTTTCTTCCCAGTGATAGATTAAGTAGTTCGGATGTTGTGATGTTAACGATAGCTATTCCTCCTGGTCTGAGGATTCTATGGGCTTCTTGCTGAATTTGCCTATCAATTACAGGAGGGCAACAATTTCCCAGGTGGTCCATAAGAACTATATCTAAAGTATCTGTTTCTATTTGAGTTAAACGGGCATCAGTTTCTCTAGTAATAACTCCAGGAAGTTCCAGTCTATTGACTTCATCAAGGATAACAGAATCGATATCCAGGACAAAAAGACTACTCCAGCAACTATTAAAAGCAGTTTTTAAGAAGAGCTGAAAGTCCGGAACTCCGTCAGGGATAGCAATTCCTAAAATAGCCGCAAGAATTGGCCGTTCCTTAAACTCTTTCTTAAGTTCGTTCATGATGGGCATTTCAACTAATAAACGCAGATTTAATCCCACCGGCGGGGTTCGGTTTAAAACTTCAGAGGTAATTCCTTCTGTTTCAATCAGGATTTGAGTTTGATCATAACCGCTACTTTCCCTTAATCCGGCAGCGAATTCTTCACCAACTTGATTTGGAGTTTCAGGTAAAGTCATATTTTTTCCTTAATTAATAAATTATTTTCTGCCAAGAGGTCGAGGATTAATTCGACCGACTGGTGATTTTAGCGCTCGGAATAAAATTAAAATTTAATTAATAAAATTGGTCCCGGCGTGACCAGTCGTCGCCTAAGGCGACCCTTGGCAGTTTGATAATTTGTTAATAAAAAACCCTTGAATATCCCAAAATAATTGGAACATTCAAGGGTCTTCAAGGAAGAAGACGGTACCACCTTGATTCAACTAATCCATATAAAAACCCGCAAGAGTGCGGGTCAACCAATGAATTAATTCTTCATGTTGACGTGCTCGGTTGCTAATGTGACACACGCTAGTTCTGTAACGGGAACTCCCGTAACCGATTTTGTCGGTTCTGCTGACGGAGTGTAAAAGTTCTCCTTTTAACGCTTTGTTAAATTTTCAATAAGCCTGATTATACCACAGGTTTTGATATTTTTCAACGAGTATTTTTCCAGCTGACTGATGTTAAAAGCGGAGCGTAAACGTCGTCTTCAAGAGAAATTTTTAAAGAGAACAGTTCTTTTTTGGTCGGCGGCTGAGAGGAAAATTTAATAAAGGGAATACTTTGTATCAGACAAAGCGGGGTTGATTGATTAGTCTCCCCCATCTCATAAACAGCAACAACGGCTAAGGCTTCGGCAACATTAACCTGAGTCATTTTCATTTTGCGGCCAAACAAGTCAGGCCGGCCGCGATAGTCATTTAGAGCGGCAAAGCCGCAATGGGCAATACAGGTGCCGGTAACGCCCCATTTTAAAGGCGTGGTTTTACTGTCGGTGATAATCAAACCAAAATTTTTAAGCTGATAATAACGACGCAGTTTGATCCAGAGTTGATTGGTAGCTGATTGAAGGTTTTTAGGCCACAACAAATAAAAATTAGCGGCGTTTGACTCATCAATACCGGCATTGACAGCTAAAATATTGTTTTTTATGGTTAACATGGTATCGTATTGGGACAGGCTAGGATCTAAATAGAAATCAGCTTCCTGCCTAACCAGGTTGTGTTTTTCGCTCTTTTCTGCGGTAATTTTCTTTACCAGGCGGTTTTGGGAGTAAGAAAAGATTTTTGAAGTTATCGCCAGAACTGAGTTTTCCGGAATAGATTTAATCGAACGTTTAATAAGCAGGAATAGGTCGTCTTTGGGTTTAACCAGCGAGGTTTTTATTGAATTTAAGTTCATTTTTTGAGCCACTTAACACCTAAGTAGGTAAACGGAGTTTCAATGATTGACATAGTACACTTTAGCAGCCAGTAAGGCCAAATGAGAGCCAGAATAAAGTTAAAACTGCCAATTGAGTAAAAGGCGAGAAACATAAATACAACCGTGTCAAAGAGTTGGCCGAGAAAGTTTGAGAGGTTATTTCTTAACCAAAGTTTCTTTTTGCCGAGACGCTGACGGATTTTAGAAAAGATATAGACGTCTAAGCGTTCACTTAAAAAGAAAGCAGTGATGCTGGCAAGGGTAATACGTAAAGATTTGGAGAAAATTTCAATATAGGCAGAGTGAAAGGGTAAAAATCTGTTAGCTGGAGGGAGTTTAATCGAAATTAAAGTATAGCCAGCTAAGCCGATTAGAACATAGAGGCCGGCTTTGATGAAACTTCTGGCTCTTTTTTTCCCATATACTTCAGTAACGATGTCATTGATAGTAAAAGTAATCGGCAAAACAAAGATACCGACAGAGGCTTTTATAAAACTGACTTGAAAAATTTTGCTACCTAAGAGTTCAGCTGCAACAATGGCGGTAATATAGGTAGCTAAAAGAAGATCCAATTTATGTTCTTTGTTCATAAGTTGAAATGCAGTATATTATATTTATGGCAAATTGGCAAAGAACTTGGCGGAGACGCGTTTACAAACTAAAAGAATTTTCCAGTAAATATCGAGTGAGATCCAGGGCGGATTTAATCCGTTTACTGGCAGTAGTGGCTTTTTTTGGATTGTTATTCATGAGCTTGTTTGGGGTAATTGCTTTTGCCTGGTATTCCCGAGATTTACCCCGACCGGATCAAGTGGTGAGACGTGAAGGATTTTCCACCAAGATTTTTGACCGGAACGGCGAATTGCTTTACGATGTGTTTGCTGATCAACGCAGAACTCCGGTTGAGTTAAACCAAATCCCGGAAACTTTAAGACAGGCAACGATTGCGATTGAAGATAAGAATTTCTATTCTCATCAGGGATTTGATCCGTTAGGCTGGGTCAGGGCAATGTTTAATACCGTGTTCAGGTTCAAACGTTTAGCCGGCGGATCAACTTTAACCCAGCAGTTGGTAAAAAATACTTTATTAACTCAGCAGCGGGCAGTCAGCCGGAAGATTAAAGAGTTTGTGCTGTCGGTTCAGATAGAGAAAAAGTATACTAAAGATGAAATTTTACAAATGTATTTAAACGAGTCTCCTTACGGCGGGACTGCCTGGGGAGTAGAGGCGGCGGCAGAAACATATTTTGGCAAAAAAGTGAGTGAATTAAATTTAGTTGAGTCAGCGATTTTAGCCGGATTGCCCCAAGCGCCCAGCCTTTACTCGCCTTTTGGGACTGACAGTCAAGCTTATAAAGATCGAACCGAAGCAGTCTTAAGGCGGATGCGGGAAGATGGCTATATAGTCAAGGATCAGGAGAAACAGGCGATAGCCGATCTGGAAACAGTTCAGTTTGCGGCCGAAGGCTCGAGTTTTAAAGCGCCGCACTTTGTGATGTATGTAAAACAGAAATTAATTGACAGATATGGGGAAAGACTGGTAGAACAAGGAGGCTTAAGGGTGACGACGACTCTGGATTGGGAGCTGCAGGAAAAAGCCCAGGAAATAGTGACTGAGGAGATTGCTAAAGTAGAGTCGATCCAGATTACTAACGGAGCGGCTTTAGTAGTGGATCCGCAAACAGGAGAGATCTTAACCATGGTCGGATCTAAAAACTATTCGGCAGAAGATTATGACGGCAAGGTCAATGTGACTTTATCGCTGCGACAACCTGGGTCAGCGATTAAACCAATAACTTATGTGACGGCTTTTAAGGAAGGATATTCACCGGCGACCATGTTGGCTGATGTGTTAACTGAGTTTCCCGGAGGAGTGAATTTGCCTGAGTATAAACCAAAGAACTATGACGGCAAGTTTCATGGTCCGGTGCAGTTAAGGTATGCTTTAGGCAGTTCGTTAAACATTCCGGCAGTAAAATTGCTGCAGTTGGTGGGAGTAAAAGATATGCTGAGTACGGCTTATCAGATGGGTTTAACGACTTTAGAGCCTACCCAGGAAAATGTGAACCGGTTTGGCTTGTCAGTGACTTTAGGCGGAGGCGAAGTCAAACTAATCGATATGGTATCGGCTTACAGTGCTTTTGCCAACACTGGTTTGAAAGTGGAGCCGATCAGCATTTTAAAAGTTGAAGATGCTGATGGCAAAGTATTGGAA
Source organism: Candidatus Beckwithbacteria bacterium (assembly GCA_043803225.1). Taxonomy (GTDB): domain Bacteria; phylum Patescibacteriota; class Microgenomatia; order UBA1400; family CG1-02-47-37; genus JAZDKF01. The sequence goes on along the minus strand of JAZDKF010000026.1, from coordinate 24,570 downwards.
GAGTCTAGATCAATGACCAGACAACGGGTACTGTCTGAAGAAGAAGCGTTTTTAATCTCAGATATTTTAGCGGATAACAATGCCAGATTGATTACTTTTGGAGTAAATAGCTTGTTGAATATTTCCGGCCGGTCAGTGGCAGTTAAAACCGGCACCACTAATGACCAACGGGACAACTGGGCAATTGGCTGGACGCCGGGGATTATTGTCGGGACTTGGGTAGGCAATAATGATAACACACCGATGAAAACAGTCGCTTCCGGTATTTCCGGAGCCTCGCCGATCTGGAGAAGGATAATTTTAGAAGCTTTGGTAAAACAACCAATTCAAGACTGGGCGGTACCGAAAGGAATAATTAGTTTGGATGTGGATATAATTTCCGGCTATCCGGCTCATGACAGCTGGCCGTCCAGAAGTGAGTTTTATATTAAAGGCACGGAGCCGTCGACAGCTGACCCGATTCATACTAAGTTAAAACTGTGTAAAGGCCAGGATAAACTGGCTTCAGTGACATTGGTAGCTAAGGGTGATTATGATGAAAAGGAATTCGTGGTGCTTAAGGCTGATGATCCGGCCGGAGGCAGCCGGAATCGATGGCAGGAGGGCATTGATGCCTGGATTAATGAACAAAGCGACAGTAAATACAAATATCCTCGGGAATACTGCGGGGAATCAAATGAAGTATATGTAGAAATTACCAGTCCGGGAGATAAAAGCCAGATTGACAATGATGAGTTTGAATTCAGCGCTAAAATTACGGCTAACAAAGTGATAAAGAAAGTTGAGTTTTTTGTTGACGGAGTCAAGAAGAAAGAATTAACCCAAAAGCCTTATGAATATACCCAGCCTTTAGGTACAGGTAGTTATACTTTAAAGGTTCGGGCTGAAGATGAAACCGGAAATTCGGGTGAACGGGAAATAAGGATCGGAATGAATCAAGTCTGGGATTGGGCGCCAAGTCCGTCGCCGTCACCATCGCCTTCCCCTTCTCCGTTAATTTCCCCATCACCGTCTCCTTAGATTTTGCCGACGAGTTTGGCTTTGAATTGTTTGGATAAAAGAGTAACGATTTTTTGGCGGATGGGAGAAATTTTCTGATCGGTTAAAGGTTTTACAAGAGATTGATAAGTGAGATTAAAAGTAAAATTTTGATGGTAGATCTGGTTAAGATTAACGGTTTTAATTAAGGAATGAACTGATTTAATCGCTTTAATTACCGAACCCAGATAAGTTTTTAAAGGCAAAGTAAAGGTGAGGTCTTCGAAAATCGGGGGAAAATCTGAGACAGGTTTATAAGTTGGATAGATGTTAGCTGAGGCAAGAAGGGGTTCCAGGTTCAAAACAGCAGCCTCTTGGTTGACAGAGCCCAATAAAATCAGGCGGTAATAGATAAGGGCTTTTTCTCCTTCGGGTTTAAACTCAACTTCAAGATGAAGTTTATTAAATAAAAAGTCCAGGATGCCTTTGAGAACAGAGTAAGATTTATTTGAACTAATAATTAATTGAAGAGTTTCAAGAGGAAGTTTGTTTGTTTGAGGTTGATAAATATTGGCGATTTCGAAAAATCCCAGAAAGTCGGTGGGTTGATGAGAATTTAAGGCTTGCTGATGGGAGGGAATCAATGATCGGCGAAGATAAAGCCAATCGGTTGAAAGGGCGTTTTTTATTTTTAAGTGTTGTGATAGTTTATAGCCTGATTGAAGAGCCAGGGTTTCAGAAATTAAGGAGTTAGTATAAAGTTCATTTAGCCCAATTCCAGCCAGCCAGGTTTTAAGTTGGTATTCGAGGTTGAAATCCGTGGCCGGATAGTTAGTCGGAATAGCGGTGGGCATGATAAAGCTGGGAAGGCGGTGATAGCCATAAATCCGGGCAACTTCTTCAATAATATCTTCAGGAAGGTTGATGTCTTTTTCCCGATTAGCCGGTACTTTAATTAAATAAAGTTTAGTTTTTGGTTGGCAATTGACCTCAAAGCCTAAAGAGTTAAGAATATTTATTATCTGGATTGAAGTTAAGTCAATGCCTAACCGGTTTGAGATTAGTTGTTGAGAAACTGAGACAGATTTAGGCTTGATTGGCTGGGGATAAAGATCGATTATCGACGATGCAATCCGGGCATTAGCCAAAGTTTGGAATAGATGAATTCCCCGTTTTAAAGCGGTTAGAGCGGTTTCCGGATCAACCCACTTTTCATTATAAGTAGCGGCAAGAGTCCGGATGCCTAAGTTCATTGAGGTTCGTCTGATTTTGACAGCATCATTAGTTTCCAGAAAGAATAAAATTCTTTTAGTGGAATCAGTTACAACACTATTGCTGGTACCGATAATCCCGGGAAGGTCGATAATCCGGCCGGTACCATCGTCAATCACTATGTCATCGCCGGGCAAGGCATAGGTTTTATTTTCAAGGGAAGTGATTTTCTCGCCTTTTTGGGAGTAACGGAGGACTAAAGTTTTGGTTTGAAGTCGGTCATAGTCAAAAACATGAGTCGGATGACCGATTTCAGTCATGACATAGTTAGTGACATCAACCAGATTATTCAATGAGCGGATTCCGGCGGCTTCTAATCGAGCTTTAATTTTTGGCGATGAGGGTTTAACCGATACATTATCTAGAACAATAGCTAAAATCCGGCGGCAGGCGGACTGTTTATCAATAATTTTAATCGGTAAGGATTTTTTAAGAGAGTTTAGTTTGGCTAGTTCAGGCAGAAAGAGTTTGGCTTTAAAGCCAAACTGAGGAAGAATAGCCATGGCTTCACGGGCAATACCGAAGACGCTCATCATGTCGATACGGTTGGTAGTCACTTCCAGTTCATAAAGATAATCATTTTTTATTTGAGTAAGTTTTTCGACTGAAGGACCGCAAAGAGACAGACACTCAGCTATTTGTTTAGGAGAGGCATCGGTAGAAAGAAAGTCGGAAAGCCAGGAATGGGTAAACTTTAAATTCATAGTTAAAATTGATTTAAAAATTCTAAATTGGATGAATAAAGCAGACGGATGTCATCAATATTTAAACCTGGTTTAAGGCGTAAGACCCGTTCGACTCCCCAACCGAAGGCAAAACCTGAATAAACTTTTGGATCAATTTCCCCAGCGGTTAAAACATCCGGATGAACCATGCCGGCACCGCCAACTTCAACCCAGCCTGATTTGCAGAAGCGGCAGCCTTTGCCTTTGCAGCTGGTGCAGGTAAAGTCAACTTCAAAAGATGGTTCGGTAAATTGAAAGTGGAAAGGCCGGATTCTGGATTTAATCTTAGGACCGTAAAACTGGGAGCCAAAGTAATCAAGAGTACCTTTAAGGTGGGGAATGCTGATGTTTTTGTCAACGACTAAACCTTCAAACTGGTGGAACATAATGCAATGAGTGGCATCTTGCTGGCGGCGGTAGCACTTGCCTAAATTAAGCATTCTGATCGGCGGCTGTTTAACTCGTTTCATTTCCCGGACTTGGCCATTGGAAGTGTGGGTGGTTAAGACCATTTGGCCAAGCTTAGAATTAGGAGGTTGGTCAATAAAAATGGTTTCCCATTCATCCCGGGCCGGGTGGTTGGCAGGCATATTTAAAGCTTCAAAAACATACCACTCCCAATCTACTTCCGGATAACGAACTCGGGTAAAGCCAATTTGGGTAAAGATTTGAGTAATTTCTTTAATCGCTTGAGAAATAGGATGGAGATGGCCTAGAGGAAAGTTTTTGCCAGGGGCGGTAACATCGAGCCAGTCTATTTGAGGGGCATGACTTAAGGCTTGAGCTTTAATATTGATTGCTTGAGTAATAGTGTTTTTGATTTCGTTGGCCAAACGGCCAAGTTTTTGTTTCTGTTCTGGTTCGAGCTTAGGAATGTCTTTTAAAATCTGGTTGATTTGTCCCTGGCGGCCCAATAAATCGAGTTTTAAACGATCCAGCTCACGCTTATCTTCGGCTTGATCGATTAAAGCCAATGCCTGATTTTTGAGATTCAAAAGTTTAGATTCCACAGATGAACTTAAAAGTATCCGGATCTTTAACAGCTAAATCGGCTAAAATTTTCCGGTCAAGAATAATTTTTTTATCTTTGAGAGTTTTAATAAAGCGGGAGTATTTCATATCAGTATCAGTTAAGGCGGCGTTAATCCGCTGAATCCAAAGAGTGCGGAAGTTGCGTTTTCTTAAGCGGCGACCGTGATAAGCATATTGACCGGCATGAAGGCTGGCTTCTTTAGCCACTTTGATCAACCGGTTTTTGGACATCCGATAGCCTTTGGTTAAGCTCAAGATTTTTTTGTGTTTTCGGTGACGGACGATGCCGGTTTTGACGCGCATATATTAAGCTAACATTTTTTTGATTTTTATGGCCATATAATTATTAACAGATTTAGGAACATTACTGCGCCGGGTGTTTTTTTTACTACGATTGTGTTTTAAGTGCCGGTTTTGAGAACCGCGACGCATGACTTTGCCGCCAGCAGTGAGACGAAACCGTTTGGTAACTGAAGTTCGTCTTTTAAGTTTGATGACCTTGTTTTTCTTTTTCATTTTTCATTTTTTTATTTTTAATCGGAGCCAAAGTTACCCATAAAAGTTTGCCTTGCCATTTGGGTTGAGACTCTTGCGTTCCATATTCTACCACTTCTTGACAAGATTTGTGGAGGAGTTGTTCACCAAATTCTTTGCGGGAAATCTGGCGGCCGGTAAACTTAACCGTTAATTTAACTTTATGGCCTTGTTCCAAAAACTTTTTAACTTGTTTCATTCTAGTCTGAAAGTCCCCTTGAGCAATAAAGGGAGTGATTCTCACTTCTTTAGTATCAGTCCGAACTGTTTTTTTCTTGCCTTCTTTTTCCTTTTGCGCCTGTAAATATTTAAATTTATTGAAATCAATAATTCTGGCCACCGGCGGTTTGGCTTTATCAGCGACTAAGATTAAGTCCATACCCATCTGGCGGGCTTTAAAGATGGCTTCATCGCGGGTCATGACGCCGATCTGTTTTTCATCCGGTCCAACCACCCGGAGTTCGGCAGCGACAATATATTGGTTGAGTTTGTAATATTTTTGCATATAGATAGGAGAATTGTATCAGTTAATTAGTTTTTGATCAATTTCCCGGCGGATTGAATTAATAAATTGGTCAAGCGGTTTGGATTGAAGATCTTTACCGTCACGATTACGGATACTAACGGTTTTTGATTTGGCTTCTTTCTCGCCAACAATTAACATATACTTAACTTTTTCTTTTTGAGCATCCCGGATTTTAGCTCCCAGAGATTCATTGTGGTCATCCAGTTCAGCGCGGATGTGAGCTTGAGATAATGCCTTAAAAACTGATTGAGCATAAACTAAGTATTTATCAGAGATGGGTAAGATTTTTACCTGAACTGGAGCCAGCCAGGTAGGGAAATTACCGTTATAGTGTTCAATTAAAAAAGCCATGGTGCGTTCAAAGGCGCCGATAGACGAACGGTGGATGACAATCGGTTCTTCAGGCCGGCCTTGCTTATTGGTATAAGTCATTTTAAAGCGTTTGGGCATGACAAAATCATATTGAACAGTAAAGGCGGTTTCTTCTTTACCAGCAATATTTTTTATCTGGACGTCGATTTTTGGCCCGTAAAAAGCGGCTTCGTTAGCGGCTTCAAAAAACGGAGCTTTAGTAGAGATTAAAACCTGGCGTAAAATTCCTTCGGCTTCATCCCAGGCCTGATTGTCTTGGTAATATTTTTTCTTATCGGTTCGATCACCTAAAGACAGCCGGTAGCGGTAATCAGTCCCCTTCTTAAGCCCCAGAGTTTGATTAATAAAATCGATTAATTCAAGCACAGATTTAATTTCGGCGGTTGCTTGTTGTTTAGTAACCATAATATGGGCATCAGCTAAACAAAAGGTGCGAACACGCATCAGACCGCTTAATTCGCCGCTTTTTTCATAACGGAATTGGGGAGCCAACTCGGCAATTCTGAAGGGAAGGTCTTTATAGCTTCTGGGATGGGAGTTATAGAGACAGAAGTGGTGCGGACAGGTCATCGGTCTTAAAATCAGTTCTTCATCGTCGACTTTCATGGTCGGATACATGGTGTCTTTATAATAGGGATAATGGCCGGAGGTTTTATAAAGTTCAGTTTTGGCCAGAACCGGAGTATAAACATGCTGATAGCCGCGTTTTATTTCTTCGTCAACAGTAAAACGTTCTAGTTCCCTTCTGATCGTGGCGCCTTTGGCAGTTAATATGGGTAAACCTTTACCAATCAAATCGGAAAAAACAAATAAATCCAGGTTTTTGCCTAAAAGCCGGTGATCGCGTTTTTTGGCTTCTTCCAGATTGTGCAAATGCTCCACTAGTTCTTGCTGGGAGTAAAAAGCCGTTCCGTAAATCCTTGTAAGCATTTTATTTTTTTCATCGCCATGCCAATAAGCGCCGGCAACAGATAAAAGTTTAAAGGCTTTAATTTCACCGGTTGATTTAACATGCGGTCCGGAACAAAGATCAACATCGGCTTGAGGCTCACCAGGTTTGCCGGTGGTGTAAATGATGATCTTTTCACCTTTTTGTTTAATCCGCTCCAGCCAGTCTAATTTATAAGGATTACGGGCAAAGATTTTTTTAGCCTGATCGTAAGTGATTATTTGGCGAACAAGAGGCAAGTCAGCCCGGATCAGCGCCTGCATCCTGGCTTCGATTTTGGGGAAGTCTAAATCAGTAATTTTCTGGTGATAATCAAAATCATGATAAAAACCATCATCGGTAGCCGGTCCCATCGCCCGGAGCAAACCGGGATACAGGTCAGTCATGGCCTGATGCAGAACATGTTCGCAGGTATGCCTTAAGGCAAGTAAGTTTTGTTTCATAAGTGGACGATACAGGATTTGAACCTGTGACCTCTTCAATGTCAATGAAGCGCTCTGAACCAGCTGAGCTAACCGTCCTTTATTATATATAGTAAATTTTACCAAATCTTGACAGGTAATACCAGACGCTTAAAATAAAATTATAAAAATAAAGTCAATAGATACAAAACTTGTAGATATAATTAGAGAAAAAAGAAAGATCAACAGTAATTTCGTCTAGCCGGATTGGGTAGCCACGGTTCGGTCGGATGACAGCATAAAGCTGGTACCACCTTTTTTAACCCCTTGCCAGTAAGCAGACTTACATTGACTACGGTGATTATGCATCTGCAACCAAGTTCGCGATTCAACCACTTTTTTCCGCGCCAGTTTAATTAAATGAAGTAAGCGTTCAAAGAAATTTTGATGATACTTCCCAGGATTAACTACAGCCTGAAAAGCAGTTTTATCAATCTCTTCCATTAAACCGACTTGCTCTTTAACGAGTTCTTTAATTTGAACCTGGATGGTTTCAATTTGAGTTTTTACTTGGTTTTGTTCGCGGGAAAAAATTACCTGTTCTTCTCGTCTAATAGCTTCAAAACGGGTACGCTCCTGATTTCTAATTTTTTGCTCTTGTTGATTTAAAAACTCCTCAAAATTAAAGAATTCATCAGAGGAAGATTGATTGGAAGCAGTTTTAGCCGTTCCAATATCCTTAAAAGCCTCAAGAAAGTTTTGGTACTTAGGCGCTGATTTTTTCTTTTTTGAAGTTTGGAATGGATCCATTTTATTGGTAGTCATGCCTGAAATTTAGGCAGGCAAATGTAATAGCTAATAATTTAAGAATTTTACTATAAGCTAAGCAGGTAGTCAATGGCTTGGCGTTTTTTTAAGATAGAAGCAAGATAAGCACGTTCGGATGGAGATTGAAGCTGTTTTTTCACTTTTTCGTCACCACTGGCATTAATTAAAGCATCAATGTCTTTGTCTTCAACTTTGAATTTTTTATCTTGAGCAATGGCTTGAAGAATCAGCTCCAGTTTTAAGGTGTTTTCGGCAGTTAAATGGTATTCGGTCTTTAGCTGATCTATGGTTTTATTGTTTGAAGCGGCATATTGGTCAATGGTTAGTCCTAGTTTTTGAATTTGATCCAATAATTTAGCAAGTAACCGATTAGTTTCGGTTTCGATTAACAGATCCGGAAGTTCAATTTTAGTATCAGTAATCAGAGCTTGGCTGATAAGATTTAATTTTTGAGTGGCTGTTAATTCTTTGTCTTGTTTTTTAGTCGGGTCGCCTTTGTCCGGAGTCCAGAGTTTTGATTTAGCCAAAGCGCCCTTAGCACTAGCAGTATAATCGCCTAGTTTAAATTCCGGCAGTTCGCAACTGACGGCCTTAAATTGCCAGGGTTGATTTTCTTCAGCTTTAATAATCGTAATTTTAGGTGAAACAGCTGGTTTTATTTGATGCTGGGAAATGGCTTGGGCATAAGAGAGAGGTAAGAGTTGGTTAATGACTTCGCCATAGAGTTTACCCTTATCTATAGATTTTTCGACCATGTCTTTTGGAGCTTTACCAGGCCGGAAACCTTCAATTTTAGCAGTTTTGGTCAGTTGATTTAAAACCTGATCATAGGTTTTTTTTACCTGATCCCAGGGAACGGAAAATTCCAGTTGAAAAGTTTTTTTCGGTAACCAGGTTAATTTAGCGGCATCAACAGATTTAGTCATAACGGGATTATAGCAGATTTGGTAATTTATTCGTAACGAATGGCTTCAATCGGAGTGAGTTGAGCCGCCCGTCTGGCAGGAAAGACACCAAAAAAGATACCGATAATAGTCGAGACAGAAAAAGCCAGAACCACGGAGATCAGATTGATAGAAGCGGGAAAAAATGAATGAATACCCAAAACAATAAGAGCGGCTAAAAGTAAACCGATAAAACCGCCAAAAACAGATAAGATTACTGCTTCGGATAGAAATTGAGTTAAGATGTCTTTTTGAGTAGCGCCTAAACTACGACGAATACCAACTTCTTTAGTTCTTTCGGTAACAGTCGCGTACATAATATTCATAATACCGATACCGCCGACTAAGAGCGAAATTGAACCGATGGCGACCAGAATAGCATTGACAATAGCAAAAATTTGATTGACAGTAGTAAGAATTTCAGTTTGTTCGGTAACAGAAAACTCGTCATCTTCGTAGCGTTTTAACAAAACGGCTTTAGCTTTAGCTTTTAAGATTTCAACTTTGGTTTCATCATTAGTGCCTAAGTAAATGGTGAAAAAGGTTTTATCCGGATTAAGAGTGCCAAAGGTAGTTTTGTAGGGAATAACTAAGCCATTATCCATTTCCCGATCGCCTTTTTTCTCTAAAACGCCGATAATTATGATTCTAAGATTTCCGACTTTAACAGTTTTTCCTATGGCCTTTTCAGGGTTCATAAAGAGTTTTGAGGCTAAAGCATAACCGAGCAAACCGACTTTAGAACGTTTTTGAACATCAGTTCGGGTAAATAATCTGCCAGTGATTGGTTTTAAATTTAAAAGACTAAAAACAGCTTCGTTGGCACCTTGGATATAACCTAAGTATTTTTCGTTTTGATACTCGATAGCAGAGCTTTTGAAGTAGATCGGAACAACGTAATCGGCTTCAGGAATTTTTTTTAAGCTGAGGTAGTCTTTTTCGTCAAAGTCGGCGCCACCGGCAAAACCGGGACCAAAACCACCGCCGGCGCCAGCTTCCTGATTAAAAACATTACCAGGGAAAACGATAATTAAATTAGAACCAAGACTTTCAAACTGCTGTTTTAAATAATTTTTTAAGCCCAAACCTAAAGCGATTAGCAAAACGACAGATAAGACGCCGATCATAATTCCCAAAGAGGTTAAAATGGTTCGGACTTTATTACGCTTAAAAGTCGCCATGGCGGTTTGGAACGAATCTAGAGTTTGATGGAACTTCATAAATATTTTTTTGTTACCCGGCCGTCTTTAAGATAGATCTGGCGTTGAGCTCTTTTAGCCACGAATCTATCGTGGGTAACGGTGATAACCGTAGTGTTAAATTCCTGATTTAAGTTATCGATTAAATTAAGAATGTCTTTACCGGTTTGGCTGTCTAAGTTGCCGGTTGGTTCATCAGCTAGAATAATTTTCGGATTCATCATTAAGGCTCTGGCGATGGCGACACGCTGCTGTTGGCCTCCGGAAATTTTATTGGGAAAAAAGTCTTTCCGGTCCAGGATTTTAAATTTTTTTAATAAATCCAGAGCTCTAGTTTGAGGGTTGAATTTAAGTTTGATTTTGGAGTATTTAGCCGGCAGCATGACATTTTCTAAAACAGTGTATTTATTAATTAAATTAAATGATTGGAAAATAAAACCAATGGACTCATTTCTTAACTTGGAAAGTTCAAAGTCATTAAGTTGACTAATATCGCAGTTGTTTAAATAGACTTTTCCTTGAGATGGAGTTTCCAGCAAACCGATTAAATACATCAAAGTAGACTTGCCACAACCCGAGCTACCTAAAATACTTATATATTCCTGAGAAAAAATTTTTAGGGAGAGGTTGCAAATGGCTTTAACTGCTTCGCTGCCCAGATAATAGGTTTTACAGACTTGATCAAGCTGAATTAGCGGTTGAGTCATTCAAAAGATTTTTTAGCTTTTTGACCGATAATAATGGTTTGATTTTCAGTTAATCCAGAAGTAACTTCAACAAATTCATCATTGGTTATGCCTAAAGTAATTGGTTGACTGATGATTTGTTTATTGTTAATCATTTGAACTGTGGTTTGGTCGTCTTCAATCACCGCGGTTAAAGGGATAGCTAAAACAGCTGATTTTTGAGCAACCGTAATAGTGACTTCTCCATTCATTCCGAGTTTGAACTTTTTTTCAGGGGTGTTTAGGAGATTAAATTTTACTAAAAAGACAGTACTGCCAGAGGTGTCCAAGGTACTAGTAAAATCAATTGAATCAAGAGTCAGATTGATGGTTTCGTTCGGATACGCATCTAATACCAGTTGAGCAGTTTGGCCAACTGTCAGCTGGCCAATGTCAACTTCGTCAATAATTGTTTCAAAAACAAGCTGATCCGGGTCAGCGACAGTAAAAACCGCGGTTGCAGGAGTAATGTTGATGCCAGCAACCGGGATATCGATATGGGTAACAATACCGCTGATTGGAGTAATTAAAGTGGCATACTTTAAGGAGATGTCTTGAAGTTCAACATCCAAAACAGCTTTTTGCAGGTCAAACTGGTTTTTTTCGATTAAACGTTTTAAGGTATCGGTTATAACCGTGTCACGATAAGTAATTAATTTATCTTCATCCCAGTCGTTTCTTTCTTTAGAGTAATCAAGCAAGTATTTTTCCAAGGTTTTTTGCAGCTGACGAAGATCCAGGCTGGCAAGCGCCTGCCACTTTCTAACATAATCGCCTTCTTTAACTCCAATCCAGGCAAGCTGACCGGAAGTTTGAAATTTTAAATCAACTTGAGTTTGAGACTTGATTTTGCCAGAAGCAGAAATGGTTTTGGTGATATCCTGACGGATAACTTGACCGAATTCATACCGGTCGTTTAAATTATGGGGCCCAAATTTTTTATAACCGAAAAAAGACAAGCTAAAAATTACGATTATTAAAAATATGGTAAACAGCTTTCTTTTTTTCAGCCAGACAACCAGTGATTTAAGCTTCTTGGCTAAAGCCGAAAATAAATTTAAGTTGTTGTTTAAGTTTTTTAAAAAATTTAACATAGTTTATGTGCTTGCACTGAGCCAAGCGAAGTGCCAGGGAGAGGAGTTGAACCTCCACAACCTTGCGGTTACAGGATCCTAAATCCTGCGTGTCTACCATTTCACCACCCTGGCAAAAGAAGATTACAAGTATTTTACCAGAGGATAAGCCTGTTGGCGAGCCTGAATTTCCAATTCATTAGACAAGGCTTCAAGTTTAACTGATTGGTATTTGTTTTCAAGCGCGGTTTTAATTAAAAAATCACAAAAAACCGGATTTTTTGGCAGCAGCGAGCCATGAAGATAACAGCCGAAAAGATTTTGTTTAATCGCCCCTTCGGTTTTATCCTGGCCATTATTACCAAAGCCTTTAATAACCCGGCCCAGTGGTTTGGTTGAACCGGATAAAAAAGTGTTGCCTGAATGGTTTTCAAAGCCAACAAGCTTGCCAAAATTAGAATCAACAATAATGTTGCCAATTTTTCTATTTCTGGATGCTTGGGTATAGGCATCAAATAAGTTTAAACCCAAAAGTTTGGGACCATTAAAAGGCTTAAAATATGCGCCAAAGAGTTGGTAACTGCCGCAGATAGTCAGCATGGGAATTTGGTGATTTAAAGCTTGGGTTAAAACTTTTTTTCGAGAGATTAGATCTTGGCTGATTAAGGCTTGTTGTTGATCCTGACCGCCTCCGGCAAACAAGAGATCAAAGCTGCCTGAAGGCAAAGAAGTGTTAATTTCAATTGGTTTAACTATCAGTTTAATTTGACGTTGTTGGCAGCGATATTTTAGAGCAATGACATTGCCTTGATCCCCGTAGATATTCATTAATTTGGGATAAAGATGGGCTAAAATCAATTCCATATTAATCCTGCCAGCTGGGATGAATAATTTTTTGGCGACTTAAAAAATGCCTTAACTCGAGCATGGCAGTATAGGTAGGCAGGATGTTTGCAACTGGGCCTTTTAAAGCGATCAAGTCATTCCAGGCATGGGAAATTGAAGGTTGAACTTGAAGCAGATTTGGATTAACGCCGGCATATTTAAGCCTTAAAGCCAGATCAAAAGAGCGAAGGCCGGCAATAATAATTGGCTGAGAACGGTTTTGGAGAATTTCTAGATTAACATCCCAGATCCAGGAAACATCAGTGCCGTCTGCCAGACAATCGTTTAAGATTAGGAGAAGAGGCTGGTCTAAATAGTTTTGATTTCTTAGCCAATCAAGAACCGCATTAAACCCTGAAGGATTTTTAACCAGAGTCAGTCGAATCTGGCGTTTTCTAAAAGTAAAGACTTCTCCCCGACCAAAAGCCGGTTTAAAATCTTTAACAGCTTTAGAAATTTTATTTGAGTTGATTTTAAGAACTTGAGCGATTGCAGTTGCGGCTTGAAGATTAGCCTGAAAGAACTGACCAGAATTAAGGGTTTGGCCAAAAGGTTTTAAGTTTTTGGCTCGAAGATTTTTCAAACGAGGATCAAGCTGATTAATGAAAACCAGGCTGGTTGAAGGTAAAGAGTTGATGCCAGACTGCCAGGAGTGAATTACAGCATCAAGTTCGCCATAGCGGTCTAACTGATCCCGGCTTAAATTATTAAAAAGAACAATTTTAGGCTGAACTTGAGAAATAGCAGTTTTGACAGCAGCTTCGTCAACCTCCCAGATTGCATATTTGGCTTTAAGTTTTCCCTGAATATTAGTTTGATTAATTAAAGTAGAGGCAATACCCCGAAGCAGATTTGAACCACTACGATTATGAATATAGTTTAAACCAGATGTTTTAAGAATATTTCCTAAAAGCCGGCAGGTAGTGGTTTTACCATTGGTACCGGTTATGATAATAGAAAAAAGTTGGTTTTTCTTAATAATTTGATTAATTAAACTTGGGTTAAGTTTTAAAGCAATTAAACCCGGGAGGGCAGTTCCGCCGCGGGAAGAAAAAATTTTTAAAATTAAAGCAATTATTTTACCTATAACTATACTACTTGACATATTATAAGACTTATGCTAATATCCTTTTTAGATCCGTCGGTAATGCCTCACCGGGCACACTGATGGATTTTTTTTGGGTAAAATAATTTATATTAGAGGTTAATTCATTTCATCCAGAAACTGTTGAACTCCCCTAGCCCAGGAGCCATCTGACAGCGGCGTATAAATGCCCATAATTTCCTCAGGAGTAATTAAACCTTTTCCAAGATAGTTTTGAGCCAATCCTTGAGTAACTGTATCGATAGCTTCTTTGTAAGTTGAAAATTTAAGTGTTCCCTGAGAATGAATTCCCCAGCCCCAGCAGTTATGAGAATCAGAGGGAATTTTTTTACATAAATTTGATTCCTGTTGGGCAATGGCGACAATCAAGCGCGGATCAATATAATAACGGCGAGAAGAAGTCACAATATAATCAGCATAAGGCAGTAAGGGCGAGTTATATTGTTTTAAGTATGATTTAATGATTTCCGGAATAGCATCGTCAGATTTAACCGAGTAAGTAAAAGCGCCCAAAACTTCAGGCAGTACGGCTCTGGAGGTAATCGAATCAGATTGGGCATACTCAATTTTTGGTCTTAGCGATGGCTGGGTAATTTGGTCAAGATTAGCATAAACCGCCAGAGTAATTATTAAAGTTACTCCAGTTGCAGAAAGCCATGATAAGATAGCGAAAATCGATTTCATCTGGATATTACTTTCCCATATGTTAAACTATAAATCAAGTTCAGCCAAAGGCTGATGAGGGCCGATGTGGTGAAATTGGTAGACACGCACGCTTCAGGGGCGTGTGCCGCAAGGTATGTGGGTTCGAGTCCCGCCATCGGCACAATGACAGAAATACCTCTACCGCTTACTAGTATTGTTTCCCGCCTTCGCTCTATTGGATTTCCTCCATTTACAGATTTTCAAAACCATATAAAACCTCTAGATATTAAAGCTAGTGGAGAGGTGATGATTATTGGTGCCGGAGATTGGTTAGAAGAAGTTGCTTTATTGGAACCTAAAATTATTGATGGATCTATTCAAAGTTTAACTTTAATCGGTACGGCTAAGTCATTAGCAATACCGATAATTGATGTTTTTAATAAAAATTATCAAATTTCCATGAAAATTGATGGGACAAGCTATGGAACCTATTTTGACAATAATCCTAATCAATTATTTGACACAATTATATTTATTGGGGCAACTATGCTTCATCCAACAGACTCTTTAACTTATTTAGCTAAACAACTTAAACCTAGTGGAAATTTATACGTCACAATTAATAGTCGTAACATTCCTAATTTACCTTTACAGATTCAAAATTGTACGGTTAAGATAATTCCCGATATTCCCCCAAGCCCTGATTATAATGATTTTCCTCAATATTACGGTGTGGTAATTAAAAGACAAAAATAGATTTTTTAGTATCCCCGGCTGGTTAGAGACAGAGCAATTTGTTCAGAGCGTTTGAAGGTACGGTGAAGCAAGGGAATAATTATTGGCAAGGGATTGCGGCTGCGGTAGCCGCGGGATTTTTGTAAAACCAGAATGGTTTTAGCTTCTTTAAAAATCAGAGGAATTAGAGAAAAAGTCATGGTGAGAATCAGCCGGCCGGAAGCAGGCAGAAAAGAAAAAGCCTGACTAATTTGAGCCGGAGAGTGAGTCGAAGTGTAGTAAAAGACCAATAAACTTAAGTTAACAATTTTTAAGCCGGCAGTAATCATTTGGGTGAGCCGAACAGAAACGGTCTGAGTCTGATTTAAAAGCAGTTGAAAGAGAAATAGCAAGATAAGGGTAAAAAGTAAAGGTTTTAAGCGTTTAAAGACTGACTGTTTAAGGCTGATTATTCCGATCAGAATCACAAAAATAAAAAGCAGCAGCTGCCAGGATCGGATAAAGATTAAAATAGTGGAAAAAGCCAAGAGTAAAATTAATGGGAACATATTAAATCAGGCCAAGAGTATTTAAGAGTTTAGTTTTAGCTAGAATTGATTTAGTTAGACCAAAAGCGGCAATTTTCCCCTGATCTAAGATTAAGGTTTGCTGAGTGTAGGTTTTAATTAGATCCAGATGGTGTTCGACCACAATAATAGTTTTTCCTTGTTGATTCAGCCTGGTTAGGATTTGATAAAGTTCAACGCTGCTGCGGTGATCGAGCATTGAGGTGGGCTCGTCCAGGACTAAGTAGTCGGGATTTAAAGCCAAGACAGCGGCCAAGCAGATTTTTTGCTTTTGGCCATAACTTAAGGTTTGAGGGTCTATTTTAAGAAATGAAGCCATTCTGACCTGTTTTAAGGCATGGTTGATTCGCTGCTCCGGGTGTGAGAGTTTTAAGTTGGTTAAGCCAAACAGCAATTCTTCTTGGACAGTCAGGTTAAAGATAGAAAAGTCCGGATTTTGAAAGACTAAGCCGACTTTAGAAGCAAAAAAGCTGACTGGTTTGGCAGCGGTGCTAACTCCGTCAACTAAAACTTGTCCGGAAAAATCGCCTTGAATTTGGTTAGGTATCAGGCCGTTTAATAACAAAGATAAAGTGGATTTGCCGGAACCATTATTACCGCTAATGGCTAAAAAACTAGTTGGCTTAATTTCCAGAGAAATTGATTTTAGGACAGGTTTATTTTTCTGATAGGCAAAAGAAACCTGGGAAAGAGATAGACCAATTTTCATGATCGATCACTGGCAAAACGGTTTAAACGGAAGCGAAAAACAATTGTCCAAGCCAGGAGAACATCGGTAAGGCCCTGAATAGTATTAAATCCGACAATGATGTACCAGGGAATAACTTTAATCGCTACAGCTGCGGGCATGCCAGTCCAGATAGGAATAGCATAAAAGTAGTTGACTGGAACAATGATCAACGAGCGAAGGATTAAACCAATAATCAGAGGCAGAATAAGATTTTTAAGTTTTAAATATTTTTTGTTTGAAAACCAGGCAAGAGATAACCACATTGGAGTTGTAGCTAACCACTTCATTGAAGCGCCCAGCCAAGTATCAGGGGCAAATAAAGTAATAACTAGAGCCCCGGTAAGCGAAACATAGAGGGCGGATTTAAAACCAAAGAGAAAAAAAGCGATCAGCCAGGAGACAGCCACTAAATCAAGCCACATCCCCCATTGAGGTGATTGATAACCGAAGTGAATCAGCTGAAGGACAGCAGAAATTGCGGCTAAAGCAGCCGTGAGAGCCAGTTCCCGATTAGTAAGTGATTTCATGGTTTAAGTTATAGCAGGGTTTAGGATATTGGTAAAGTTCTGGTAGAATAGATGATACCAGCCGGGATGGTGAAACTGGTATACACGTACGCTTGAGGTGCGTATGCCGAAAGGCGTGCAGGTTCAAGTCCTGTTCCCGGCACTTCGCTGCGTTCAGTGCAAGCACATTTGTGTTAAAATTAGACCGCTTAGCTCAGCTGGTAGAGCATTGCGTTTACATCGCAAGGGTCGCAGGTTCAATCCCTGCAGCGGTCACCTCGCTTCGCTCGGTGCGGAGCACAAACGGCAAGGTAGCCAAGTTGGTCACGGCGGGCGTCTGAAAAACGTCAGATATTGGTCCGATTCCAATCCTTGCCACTTCGGCCGACGGTTACGTCGGCCTCAGTGCGGGGCACATTGGTTTGAGAAGTAAAGGCACACAAAATGTTTTATGTTTATATTGTTCAATGTAAGGATGGAACTTTTTATACAGGGAGTACAGCTAATATTGAGAAAAGAATCTGGGAACATAATTTTGGAAAGAGAGGAGCGAAGTCAATTAGAGGGAAGCTACCGGTTCAGCTAGTTCATAAAGAAAGCTTTAATTCAAGAATTGAAGCTTTAAAGAGAGAAAGAGAGATTAAAGGTTGGTCAAGAATAAAAAAAGAAAATTTGGTAAAATACAGAAATTGAATGCAGTAGTGCGGGAGTAGCTCAGCTGGTAGAGCGTCTCGTTGCCAACGAGAAGGTCGCGGGTTCAAATCCCGTTTCCCGCTCAAAATTATTGCTTGACAGAATAAGGGTTTAATGAGACACTGGAAAAATCCTTAAACTATGGCAATCATAGATTCAAAGACAGGTAAGGTAAGAGTTCGGTATTCGATAGGCAAACTTAAGGAAACAGCTAACAGAATGAGGGGTTATTGTCTTACAGCTATAAGTTGTGCCGGCAGCGGGCATTCCGGCGGATCATTGTCAGTGATGGATGTTGCAGCAGCCTTATATTTGTCTGTGCTCCATCACGATCCGAAAGACCCTAATTGGAAAAATAGAGATAGAGTGGTTTGGTCAGCCGGCCATAAGGCTCCGGCTTTGTATACCGCTTTAGGAATGTCCGGATACTTTCCGATTGAAGAGACGGCACTACTTAGAAAATTTGGCTCTAAGTTTCAAGGTCATCCCCATTGGTTAAAAGTTAAGGGTGTGGAAGTTTCCACCGGATCACTGGGTCAAGGATTGAGTTTAGCCGTAGGAATGGCTTTAGCAGCTAAATTAAACAAGCAAACTCATAAAATTTATACAATTACCGGCGATGGTGAGTGGGCCGAAGGTTCTATGTGGGAAGCAGCGATGGAGGCGGCTCATTATAATTTAGATAACTTAATTGTTTGCATCGATAGAAATTATTTGCAGATTGACGGCAATACCGAAACAGTCATGAAACTGGACTGGTTAAATGAAAAATTAACTAGTTTTGGATTTAAAGTGTTTAAGGTTAACGGCCATAACCTGGAAGAGATTTTAACCACATTTGAAAAAGCAAAAGCAGTTCAGGGTAAACCAGCGGCAATTGTATTTAGAACGATAAAAGGCAAAGGGGTTAGCTTTATGGAAAATGTGGCCGGGTGGCACGGTAAGGCTCCAAATGATGAAGAACTGGAAAAGTCTCTGAAAGAATTAAAGCTTAATAAGGAGTTAAACCCGATTGAATTTAAAGAAAAAGCCAGAAAATTTCAGGAAAAGGCCACGGTTTTAATTAATAAAAGCGTTCCGAAATTTAAACGGGATTATTGGTGGAACAATGGAGAAACCATGAAAGTGCAGATGGAACCAACCCGATTTGGTTTTGGCAAAACATTGGCGAAGCGAGGCGGCGATAAACGAGTAGTGTGTTTGGGTCTGGATATTTCTGATTCAATCCAGATTTCAAAATTTCATGAGGGATTTGAAGACCGAAAAAACCGCTGGTTGTCGATGGGAATTGCGGAACAAAGCGCCACTACCGTGGCCGGAGGACTGGCCAGAGAAGGGAAATTGCCGGTATTGGGTACTTATGGCGTATTTTGTTCGCAAAGAAACGCTGACCAGATGAGAACTTCGATTTGTTATGGCAATTTGAATGTGATGTTCGGCGGGGCGCACGGCGGGGTTTCGGTCGGTGCCGACGGAGCGACGCACCAATCTTTAGAAGAGTTTTCCGTAGTCGGAATTTTACCGAACATGAATTTAGCGGTTCCGTGTGATTCAATTGAGACAGAAAGACTGACAGAATATTTACTGTTTAAAGTTAAGGGCCCAAAATATATCAGATTTGCCAGAGAAGCAACGCCGATTTTAACGACCAAAAAAACACCTCTAGTATTTGGTCAGGCAAATGTTATTAGGTTTAGAGGAATTAAGAATAATTTTATTGACGCGTTTGAGACAATTTTAGGGTCTAAATATAAAAATGAGCAGGAAAAGGTAACTCTGATCAGCTGCGGACCGGAATTGGCCGAAGCAATGCGGGCGGCCTGGATTTTAGAAACTGAGTTTAAGATAAAAGTCAGAGTAATAAATTTACACACACTGAAACCCTTAGATAAAAAGACGATTATTAAAGCAGGTCAAGAGACCAAGTTGATTGTCACCGCCGAAGAACACCAAAAAGGCGGTTTGGGTAATTTGGTTGCCGGGGTAATTATGACAGCCTGTTTATCCAAGCCGGTAAAGATGGCAATGATCGGAGTTGAGGATAAGTTTGGGGAAAGCGGCGGATCTTGGGAATTAATGAAAGCCTTTAAATTAAGTGCAGAATTTATTGCCAAAAAAGTTATTACGAGTTTAAAGGAGTAATTTAATATGAAAGCAGGATCAAAAGTTTTTGAGAAGATAGGTACAGAAAATGCATTTGCAATCGGACCGCAGATTGCAGCTTTGGAAAAACAAGGCTATGACATTGTTAAGGTAAATATCGGGGAACCAAGCGGCAATATTGCCAAAGCCGCGACCAAAGCCATGATTGAGTCAGTGAATAATCATGAAACCCATTATACGGCTTCAGCCGGAATCGATAGTTTAAGAGAAGCAATCGCCAAATATTTAACCGTTACCCGAAAAATAAGCTATCAGGCCCAAGATATTGTTATGGCGCCAGGAGGCAAACCAGTTATCGGCGGCACCATGTTTATTTTGGTTAATAGAGGCGAAGAAGTAATTTATCCGACCCCGGGCTACCCGATTTATGAATCAATGGTTAATTTTACCGGGGCTAAAGCCAGACCGATTCTACTAAAAGAATCAAATGGTTTTAAGTTTGAGATTAATGATTTAAGAAAATTGGTGAGTCGGCAAACCAAACTGTTGATTTTAAACTCCCCATCTAATCCAACCGGCGGAGTGTTGGAAAAAAATGATCTAGCAGAAATAGCTAAACTGGCTAAAAAATATGATTTTTATATTTTAGCCGATGAAATTTATTCCCGGATAGCTTTTGGAGATAGCTTAAAAGAAATCAGTTATAAAGGAAATAAGTTTAAGGTGACAGATAGTATTGTCAGTCAGCCGGGCATGGCCGAACGGACGGTTATTTTAGACGGCTTTTCCAAAACTTATGCAATGACCGGACTGCGATTAGGCTTTGCCGCTTCGAAGATTAAAGATTTTAGCGCCAAATTTACCACGTTCGCGATTAATTTCTGGTCTAATCTACCCGTTCCCTGCATGAGAGCGGCTGAAGCGGTGTTAGGCAAAAATCAGCTCGAAGCGCAGAAGGAAATTAAACTTTACCGAAAGAAGCGAGACGTGATTGTTAAAGCGCTGAATCAAATAGAAGGAATTAAATGCTATAGTCCGCTCGGCTCTTTTTACTTATTTGTTAATGTAACGGAAGCATGTAAAAAGTTAAAGTTAAAAGATTCAGAAGCAATGAGACAGTATTTATTGACTTATGACAAAAAAGGCAAACGAGGCGTGGCAGTGCTAGCAAGACAGCATTTTGGGAAAAGATTAGCTCAAGAAAAAGATGAGTATATTAGAATTTCGATTGCCGGCAGTTTGGAGTCGTTAATTGAGGCGGTGAAGAGAATAAAAGAAGCGGTCATGGTAAAATAAGACTATTGCCGGATGGTGAAATGGCATCACAGAGGCCTTTGAAGCCTTTGTTCTAGGTTCGAATCCTGGTCCGGCAACTTGACAAAGAGATACATATATTGTGTATAATGCGGGAATCTGACAATAACAGAGAAACCAATGATGAACGATGTAGCAAGTGAAAAGGGAAGTAAGGTTCCAGTCGGGGGTGAAATGACTAATCCGTTTGCTTTTTTAGATAATAAAAATATAAGAGAGTTAACCAAACAGGAAAGGAATCAGGCTGCTGATATATTAAAAAAAGATAACTTTGGTAATAAACTACAGCTTCCAAAATTCCCTGAGCCTGGAGATAAGTACTACAAATTATTAGAGGAAATTAAAGCCGTGTATTTTACTTATGAAACGAATAAAAAGGCTGACGAGGAATGGATGGCGGCGATGCGATCGGATTATCCTGAAGTATATGGTCCGGCCCTGATTCATCTGGAACAAATGTTGGGACAGGTTGATGCTTATAAGGTGGGTTTAAAAGAAGCACGATTAATTGCTACTACACCAGAAAATTTAGCCATACTAAACACAGTGGGAGAGAAAAACTTAGAGGCAGACAAACAGTTTTTCAGCCAAGGCGGGGAACAAAAAAGCCAAACTGAGCAAATGATAGACAGGGTGGCGATGAGGCTTTTACGCTTTGACGGAGTCCAATTTAGCCTGGACTTTGATAAAACCTTAACTAAGGCTGATGACTATTTAAACAACTTGCCCCATGCGATGCAGTTTGAAAACTTCATGAAAAAACATGGCCGAGGAGTTTTGCCGTATGTAATGGCCAGATATGCCAGAGAGGCATTATTAAAACTCGAAGATGTCTATAGGACAATAGGGGGAACATTGGAGTTTCGTCCGGGAGTAGAAGAGTTCTTTGAAAAGACAAAGGCTTTGGGGATTCCCCTGTCAATTATTTCCGCTAACTTCCGGGTGATCGTCACCAGCTGCATCAATCAAATCCCGGTTGAAAAAAGAGACCACTTGTTGGATATTGCTGGTTTACAAAACACTGATGTAACAGCGATTGATAAAGAAGTGGTGACAGCCAGGCGGGTAATAACTAGACCAAATTTAGCCAATTTATTAAGCATTGACGGTTTATCTGACGAAGGTTGTTTACAAGGTGTCGCTAACGGTATTTCTGCAGGTATTTTTGTGCTCGGAGGGACTAAGTTTGTCGAGGAAGTCAAGAAAACCGGCCAACCATATTTTGAGTTTGCAGATTTTCATGATGTTAATAATATTTTTAAGCAGATTCTGATCAGAAAAGAACAGCTGCGGTCATGAAACAACAAATAACTTGTTTTGGTGAGCTGTTGATAGACATGATTGCCATGAATACGGGCAGTTTGATAGAGTCGGAAGGGTTTTTGAAAAAGTTTGGCGGGGCCCCGGCAAATACCGCTTCCGGTTTGGCCAAGTTGGGCTTGCCGGTGAGTTTTATCGGCAAAGTCGGGCAGGACCCGTTCGGCATTTTTTTGAAGCAGGAACTGGATAAATATAAAGTGAAGACGGACAATTTAATTATGAGCGAGACAGGAACGACTACCTTGGCTTTAGTATCTCTGACGAAACAAGGCGACCGGGATTTTTTCTTTATCGGGGGAGTGCATGATAAAATTTTGCCTAATGAAGTGGATTTGCCAAGAAATACAGGGATTTTTCACTTTGGTAGTTTGACTCAAACAACGGTGCCGGCCAGCCAGGCCACCGATAAGTTGATTAGTCAAGCGATTAAAGCCAAAGCAATTTTATCCTATGACCCGAACATCCGGAAATTTTTATGGGGTGATTTGAAACGGGCTAAGTTGGTGGTTTTGGATACAGCTAAAAAAGTTAATATTTTAAAAGTGAATGAAGAAGAAGCTGAACTTTTGAGCGGATTCAAAAATTTTCAGCAAGCGGCGCAAAAATTGTATCGGGACAATTTGGACATTTTAATCATTACTTTGGCCAGCAAAGGTTGTTATTATAAGAATAAAAATTATGAGGGTTTGGTCCCGACAATTAAAGTCAAAGTGGTGGATACGACCGGAGCCGGCGATGCTTTTAACGCCGGATTTATTTCCGGATTGTATGAAGCAAGAAAAAAAGCCAGCGAGTTGAGTAAAGATGAGTTGGAGAAAATTTTAAGGCGGGCAGTAATTATCGGTACTCTGACAACGACTAAAAAAGGCGCAGTGACCGCCTTTCCTTCAAAGGCGGGAATTGCCAAACGAATTATTTAGCTTCTTTATTTGTTTGGAGACTGGCTTGATAAAGTTTTTCCACTTTAGCCCAGTAGGGCATATTTGTTTCTAGTGTATCGGGTAAATCAACTTGGATTACTGCTCTTTGTGCAGGCAATCTGTCAGTGGCAAATTCATCGGAGCGAAACTTGATTTCACTTTGGGTATTGTTTATCCCGATGACAATCAAATTGCCGCCGAGCGCCTCGGCTGCTTGTTGATGAAAAGGCAATTTAGCTAGGTCAATTACTGTCGGACTAACAGATGGCATGATGTAAGTATTCTCCCACAAAATTATTAGAAGTCAAATTTTTGCTATAATTTTATGGATGCAAAATGACTACCAAACAATCAGTGCTAATTTTACCCAAGAGTTAGAATGGTCAAAAAAAGGAAAACAAACATCCTTGCCGTTTATTGTTCATCGCCTTTCCCCGACTCCGTTGGTAGCTGAGGGGGAATTTTTCCAAGTGTTAAAAATCGGCGGGTCAATCTTGCAGAATGCCTTGGTTTATAAAATCGGACGGAAAGTGATCGTGGAATCGCTGGAAGAAGAACATTTGCCGATTTTTTCCACAGGAAAATCATTTTTAGCCTTGGTGAAGTCACATTTAAGAAAGAAGGTTAAGGTGTTGGCAATCAATTTTGCCTATCCTTTAAAACCAATATTGGGAAACAACCGGTTAGACGGAGTGTTAATCATGGGCAGTAAAGAACATGCTTTTGCCGGTTTGGTCGGTAAACAGGTAGGCGCAGAGATTGAAAAATTTATAAAGCTCAAGTTTAACAAACAGATCGTAGCCACTTTGGCAAACGACACAATTTGTTTGGCTTTATCGGGATTAGTAAAAGCACAACCTTTGGGATTGGCGGGCGGGGTTATCGGGACAGGGATGAATTTTGCTTTTTTCCTGGACGAGCACAGCTTAGTAAATTTAGAGTCAGCCAATTTTAATAAGTTTAAGCAGAGCCCTGCCGGCTTACAGGTTGATAGCCAATCAATTAAGCCGGGAGAGGCTTTATTTGAAAAAGAAGTGTCCGGGGCGTATTTGTTTCAGCATTATAATTTAAGGCTGGGAAAAGAGTTTAGTAAGATTGAGTCTACTCATCAGCTGGATAAAGTGGCCAGAGGAGAAATTAACGGAGACAAAATGTTAGCCGGAGAGTTATTTAAGTATTCGGCCCAGTTAATTTCCTGCCAGATAGCGGGTATTACTAATTATAAAAAGCGCGATATGGTTTTTGTGATGGAAGGCAGTTTGTTTTGGGTTGGTTATAATTACCGGAAAACTGTAGAAGAGACGGTTAAAAGTTTAACTAAGTATAAAGTTAAGTTTATAGAGATCAAAGACTGCGGGATTGTGGGTGCGGCTCAATTGGTTGTTTGATATAATTAGTTAGTCCGGCTTGGTGGTGGAACAGGTATACACGCAAGACTTAAAATCTTGTGGTCGCAAGACCATGTGGGTTCGATTCCCGCCCAGGCCACC
>JAZDKF010000025.1:0-17807 GCA_043803225.1 Candidatus Beckwithbacteria bacterium | reverse complement strand
CGCTCAAGTTGATTTAAAATAATCTTTTAATTTCCCACTTGACAGACTTTAATCATATTTGATATATTAGCTATAGTTAAAATAGTAATTAGCTTAACTTTGATCGGCTTATGAATGATCAAAATATATCAAACGATAAACTTGTGATCTCTTTAGATAACCTGCCTGATCTATTAACCGTCCGGGAAGTGGCTAAACTTCTACGTGTTTCCCCTTTAACGATTAAACGCTGGGGTAAACGCGGCAAACTGCCTGCCATCCGTATAAACTCCCGCGGCGACCGCCGTTACAAAAAAGAAGCCGTCCTCTGGCTCTTAGGTATCCAGGAAAAATAACCACTTCTTTTTCGCTCTAGACAAATAATGCTGGTTTAAATTTATTTCTGTTAAACTTGGCAATAACCTTAACTCCTTGACTAAAATCTTCAATCCTTTGTTTTGCAGTTTTCTCCTATCTAGCTTTTGTGTTTCCAATAAAGCCGCTAAATCAATTAAGTCCTTTCTACCTTTTGCGCTGATACGACGATCTAGCCACGCATTCAGTTTTAAATTAAATAACAATTCCGGAGATGGTACCGTAAATCCGCTCACCACCAGCATATCCTCAAGAATTTCTTCTGCTTTAATCCCGATTTCCGAATAAAATGGCGCATAAATATCCACATCTACCTCTCCCTGCTTAAGTTCATATTTTTTCAATCGCTCGTTCTTGAATAAATCATAGTCCTGCTTTAATTTCGCTAACTGATTTAAATCAACCACAATATCAATATCTTTAGACTTCAATTTTTTTGTATACAACCAGACTGCCCAACCGCCAATCAGGCAGAATTGGTACTGCTGTTTTAAAATTTTTAATAACTGCCAGCTTTTAGCAGTCACCGAATCACGATAAAATCCCATCAATCTCCTCCCTTATCCGTTTGATAAACTCCTTAGCCATCCAGTCGGATAGACACCATAAATCTACGAATGTATGAGCCAAAGAAGTTGTTTCTTGTCTCAAAGGAATTTTTTTCGGCAATTTTAAACACACCAGTTCAGTTTGGCTTCCGCTCTGATTAACAAATCTTTCTTTAATTATTTCTGGTTCCCGATGATATACATAGACAGTATTGTAATCTGCCGGCGCCTCTTTATACCAATAGCGGACTGCACTGTAAGCCCCTAAAATACTTTTCGGCGGTAATAAACCTTCTATTTCCGGCACTAAACCAGTTAATTTTTGTCTATAAACAATATCTTTATCAATTCGGCGCTGATTAGCCCAATGCATCATAATTTTTTCGTAATCAATTACTTGGCCGCCTTGGCTGCCAATCTGTACCGCACCCATTGCTCGCAGATTCTTTAAAGCGTGGTTAACCGTACTTAAAGACAAACTTAATTTCTTGGCTAACAACTGCTGTTGAAAATGCATCTGGCGCTTTTCCAATACATCATAAAGAATTTGGCACCAAACAGTTTCGATTTTCTTCATAAAAATAACCTCTATTTTCGATATTAATCGAAACTATTCTATTTGTCAACTAACTCTTAGGCATCCAGGAAAAATAACTTTTCTATCCGTTCCGATCATCTTTTTGGCCGGAAATCGTCAGAATTTTCATCGATTGATCCCAAGAAAACTTCAAACTGCCACTTTGTAAAAATGCTCTTTTTCTGCCTAATTCACTGGTAATTCCCTCAATTATTGCCAAATGCGGATCTTTTAGCCGCCGATTAAACTCTTCTTGGCTTAGATTAAATTCTATCCATTGTCTTACTTCTCTTTTCATATTTTTCCAAATCTCTGCCAATCCATTATCGTCAACCAATGACTGCAATTTTCCCTTATCATCAGTCTTTATCGGCAGGCGAAAAACATTCATTCTTCCGTGATTTTTTGCTTTATCGAACGGTATAAACCCACTATAATCGATTATTAGATTACCGTCGGAATTTCTCGCAACGTGAACTCGAGTTCCAAATCCCTGTAGTTCCGGAAATAAATAAGTAAATAAACTACTCATTCTTCCTGTTTCTCCTATAATCATGTTTTCCTGAAAACTACCAGAAGTTAACATCTGCACGGCAATTCTATCCAACATTTCCATCCTTTTTACTCCCTCTTTCACTCTATTAAATTCTTGAATTATTCCTCGCTCTTTATCATCAAGTCCCTTTTTCTCTTCGGCACTTCTTACTTTCGCCTCTAATCCACCAATATGTTTCAACAAAGATTCTAAAACTTCAGGAACTTCCACGCCTTCTCCTTCGAATAAATCCTTCATATGCAACTCACTTAATATCTCCAAAGCTGGTTTCTTTTCAGCTAACCCCCGCGCAATTAATGCCAACTCCGCCGGCAACACAACCACCATAGGATCCATTTCTGCTGTCTTCGCAATCGTTGGTAATAATCCCTGCTCTTTTAAAGCTTTAATCCCTTCCCTGGCTATGCTAAAAAAATCAATTTTTAGCCTGTTTGGATCAAAATATCCATCTTGTGTATACAAATCTCCTTCAATCAGCGCTAATTCTTTTTCATCCCAAACTTTCCCCGATTGTTCCAGAAAAAACCCTAAAACTAACTGCCTGTCATTAAGATCTATTCCCCATAAACTTTTTTCCGGATCCTCCAGGTTGAATAAATAGGCAACTTGCCAAATTGACGGCCGGCCGTCAACATCAGCTCGCTCCATCATCGCTGACACCAATGGCGCGATATTCTCACCGACATGCCTATGCCAACCTTCAATTGATGAACCCGGATTGGCTTTTTCTGTTTCCATCGCCGTTTTAATCACTTGGCCAACTAGTAATCTCTGTTCCGAAGTTATCTGTTCTGTAATATTTATTGCTGGTGGTGCAACTTTTTCTGCCATTTAAATCGCTTTTGTTCTTCGTTTTTTTGGCTCCGGTTGTTCCGGTTCCACAGTTTTCTTCTCCGGAGCCGTCTCTTTTTTTACCGTCACTATTTCTTCCACCCGCTGAATCAACTCCTCCAAAGTAAGTTTTGGCATAAATTTACTCTGGTTCAACCAATATTCCATTTCTTTATATCTCTCTTCCAATGAATCTTTCCCTAGTTTATTCATTTCCCCAAACATACATATTCTTCGGCATGAATCAATAAAATTTTTAACTTCATCCAAATTGTTCACTCTAGCGGCGCCGGAAGCCAACCTGAAAATACTATCTGGATTTGTGGTGCCAAAAACGTTTTCCATCATCTGTTTATATTTTTCAATCAACGATTTCATTTCTTCGTTAGCAGATGTGTCTATATGTTCATATTCATTTAAATAATATGCTGCTTCCTGCAACTGTACTGCCGCAGGTATCTCAACTGTTTCTAATCCTGACGTGTCGCTTGGCTTCGCTTCAGGCGCCGATGGTATCGGTTCCGGCTCCGGTGGTGCCGGTTTCTTTTCCGGCGCTTTTTTCACCTCTTCCTTGCTCACCGCCTTCAATTCTAATCCTACTAACTGCTCATCTTTGCTCCATTTTCTATTAAGTGTATCAGCAACAAACCAAGAAGGATCAAATCCGTGTTCTTCCTCTTTCCCAATCCAATTTATTCTTAACTCTCTTAATATTTTGTCTACTTCTACTGTCCCAATTGTTTCCTGATTGAATTTTATTACAAATTTCTCGTTTTCCGGAATAAATCTAAAAGTTTGATTTTCTTGCTTCCGGCCAGTTCCAAAAACAGCTATCATCTCATCTCTAAATAATTCTGGATTGGCCATAATTTCTAATCCCAACGTTTTCGCCTCAACTTTTGTGATGATTAAATTTCCCTGTTTGCCCAACATTAAAGTAATACCGGTTACTTCGTCTAGACCAGTTTCTACAAAAAAACCTTTATTTTGGTCAAAAATATCAACTCCTAATCTCTGAGCTTTTTTAAATTGAACTGCTAATTCGCCAGCTACACTAAAGCCTTCTCTGTTTGATCGAGTTACTAACTTCAAATCATGCGTGTCAAAATAATCTCTGACCTCTTTTTTCTCTTTATTTTTCTGTCTCTGCTCTGCCTGATCATTTCGCCGTACCTCTAATCTAAATCGTAAAATATCGGATAAATGAACTGCTTGTATATTAGTCAAACCAAATCCAACTCCAAATAATTCTTGAATATCTAATTCTGGGCAATCTTCAAATCTCTCCAATAAAACTTTATCAATTTCTGCTAAATTCTGGGGCAGCCTGATTTCATCTTCACCAACTTCTTTAATTTCATCAAATTGTTTAATATAATCATCTAATTTTTCCTTAACAGGTTTTGATAAAGATTCATTAAGTCCTTCGGCTTTTTCCCTCCGCTTCCTCCCCCAACCTATATTTTCCCCTTCTGTTATTTGTTTTCTTAATCCAGCTGTTTCTTGTCTTTCGCTTACCAATTCTGCTTTGGTTTGAACAAGTGCTTTCCGCATTTCCTCCAATTTTGCCGAATCACTTTCAATCTTATACCAATTATCAACCAACTTTTCTACCTTCTCTGCTAAATCTGTTATTGGTCGTTCCTTTATTTTCCAAATTCCATCTTCAACTTTGTCTCCCTGATCAATTATCTTTTGAGCTTGCTCTTCCCCTCCCAAATTTTTTATTAACTGTTCCATTATCTTCCCTTGAACTGTGCCATCCTGCCAATTACCGACCTTATCAACTAAACAGGCCATCACCAATACTAAAGCCCGATTCATTCCATTGCCGGTATTTTCCTGATGGGCGGTTAATTCTTCAGTCAAAACTTTTGCCTCTCTCGCTCGAAAACTTTCTGTTCCCACCCCTAACCAACTTTGCATTTTTATAAAATCACCCGCAGTCATGGTTGCTGCTACGGCACTTTCCTGTACTGATGAAAATCTTGTTTCGTTTTCAGTCATAATCATAATAATAGTTTAATACTTTTTAATTTTAAAAACTGGTTCTAATTTTCGGTCTCGGAGGAGGTGGTGTCTCGGCTTTCTTTTCCTCTTCCGGCTTTTTTTCTTCCCTTAAGCCCGCCAGCCAATCCGTCGATTCTTCCCCCTCAGTTAACCCCAGCCATTTATTCACCACCACCGTCGTAATCTCGCACAAATTCTTAAAAGCCTTAGACTTATCTGTTTCATCATATATGGATATAAAAATACCAGACTCGCTTTCACTAATAAAATATTTTCCCTCATTAATCCAAACGGTTTTACCATTATCTGAAGATTCTACCTTTGCTTCGTTTAAATCTCTAAACCATGTTTGATCTAACTTAGCTAAAAAATCCTGACCGTTTTGTTGCAAACCACCCAGACTAATATTTAAGTGAAATTTATAAGGCGTCATATCAACTATCTCGAGCTTCACTTCCTTATCCCCGGCCGTAATATTAGCGACAGTCATATACAAAAAGCTATCTTGTTCTCTATCTGACTGCAATTCTGGTTTATCCGGGGCAATAATTACCCGATCGCCCATTTGAACTATTGTTACTGCCTTCTTCGCCCAATCTGGAACAAATTCGTTCATTTTTATTTCAATTTCCGGACTTTCTTTTTTTTCTTCTGGCTCTTTCGGCTGTTCTTCTCCCCTTAAGCCCGCCATCCAATCCGGAATTGCAGCCTCACGCGAACCTTCCTTATCTCCGCTCTGCATTAATTCCGGTTGTTCCGGCTGTTCCGGTTTTATTGGATCAACTAAACCCGTAAGCCAATCTAAAGATTCCTCTCCCGATTTTTCTGGTTCTACCGCCGGCGGAGTTAGCGACGCCGCAGCTGTCTCCTGTTGTGCTTTCAACTGCGCTTTGTTGGCTTCTTGAAGCGCTTCTAACCAATCCGGAATTTCCAATGCTTTTTTTTCTTCCGTTGGCGGATTTGGCAATAATTCTGCTGCCGGAACTTCTTTCTGTTTACCTTCTTCTTCTGCCGCTTGATTCTTTAATTCCAGCCTTCGTTTTGCCCAGTTAAATAAACTCGGTTTACCCTCAGGTGCCACCACCACCATTGAATTCCAGATTTGCTGATTAAAACTATCTATATCTAGACCATCTGAACCGTATAAATCAATCCCTAACAACTCCACCCCGGCAATTTTAATCTCAGAATAAAAATCAATGAATTTTGTACCTTCCGCTTGTTTCTCCAATTTTGCCGCCAGCCAAAGAAGGTTTATGCCGGTACCGAGCTGGTTATTATATTTTCTCAACGTCATCCCTGAAGGCAATTTGGCTGCAAGCAAATCCAATTGTTCTCTAAACTTTTTCTCGGAAATTTGCTTAATTACTGGTTTCAAATCCGGAGATACAGACCCTTTTTCAGGCATTTTTCTCCTTCACCAGCGCTTCCATTAATTTTCCCGCTGCTTCATATTTTTTCTCCATAATCAGTTTTTCCAGCTCCTGCTGTTTGGCTTTTCCAGCTCTGCCGATTATTCCTGCCTGCCTTCTGGTTTCGGTTAAAATCTCGGCTAATTTCACCACATACTGGTTATATAACAATCGGATTTCTTCTATAAAATAATTGCCGGTTTTGGCTTGGTACTTTTCTTCGATCAGTTCCAAACCGTCCTCCGGCTTAATCCCTTTTTGCGCTGCTTCTTCATTAATAACTTTTAATTCTTCCTGACTAAAAACGCCCTTAATTTTTGCCCTAAACTCCAAGTCAATTAACCCAGTCATGGCCGCCAACAGTTTAATTGCGCCCATCTTATCTACCCCCAGTTTTTCCAGAGGGGAAAAATCTACGCCTTGGGACCAATCAATTTTATTTGTAGCCATGTTGTTTTAACCATTCTTCCAGCCAGTTATCCCACCAGCCGGTATTTGTTTGATTGGAAACATTTTGGATTAACTCAAAATTTAATTTACCTGTATAAATTTTATCACTTGGATAATTCCACACAATCTCAGGATTCTGCATGGCATCCAAGGCCGCATGTCTGGCATAGGCATAGGCATAATCATTCTTAACTCCATTTTCCTCTACCATCATTCTGGCCAACTCATTCTCCAAACTAAACCGGGTTAAAGTCGCATTGATATCTTGATGCATCGCCTCACCGGTTAAATGACCGTTATCTGAAGCAATATAGGCGGATGCAGCTATTTGTGTTGCAGTTAAATTTTCATTTGCATTATGAATTGTTTCTTGCAATATTCCTACCTGACCGCCTTCCGGCCCCATAGCTAATTGTTCTAATGTTAATGATCCTTCCGGAGGCGTATAAGCCGCCGGCGGCTGAATCTGTTCTGCAGTCAGGTTTTGGTTTAAAAACGCCATTCTGCCTACCAGCTGAGGCGACCAAGCCGGATTCTCTAAGGCAAGGTCACGCTGTAAATTGCTTAAAATTCCCCCGGAATCAGTATCCAAAGTCCGGCCGTCAAACAGGTAACCGATCATGGTACCGTCTTCCTGCCTCACCCAGCGGCTGCCGTTTTCATATTCCGCTTCTTGGATCTTGTTGCCACCTATCACCTCTATCACCTGCAATGAGGTGATTTTTTCATCAACATTTACTGTATACTTGCCGTCTCCGTCAACATCGCTGAACCGGCCGTTAATTTCGTCAGTAATAATATCCATTTTATCATCATTGTTTAAATCCCAATTATCCCCCGGCGGCAATGAAGCTGATCTTAACTCTGGGTTAATCGGTCTTGCCTGGGCTTTAATCGGCTGAAACCCTAAAAGATTGTCTTGGTTAACTTGAGTAAAATCACTATTCAAACCCGGTTCGGCTGTATCCAAATCCTGCAATCGCGGATCAATTGCTTCTAAGCTTGACCAGTTCCAGGAAGCGCCTTTTTCGCCCTGATCAATAATGCCGTTATCATTCGCGTCCAGAAAATAATGGCCGCTGCCGTCATGGATTAAGTTGTCTTGGCCGATAATCACATAGTCCGGACCTTGATTCTCATCCAGATAAAATAACTGGATATCGTGTTGACCGTTATTGTCTGTATCTAATCCCCAGCCGTGATGGGCGGTTATCGCCGATTCCAAAACATCATCGTTAATTTCCTGACCCAACTCCCAACCGACTATTGGCAAATCCGTAGCTGTGGCTATTTCTGTCATCGTTGGCTCCGGCGTCGCTGAAGCTTCCGGAGGTGGTGGTGGTGTTGCCGATGCTTGAGACGTTACTGTATGGGTAAAAGCCGCAGCCGCCGTATTTGTCGGTTCAGGTGTCAAAGTTGGTTGAGCTGGAGCTTCCGCTGGCGGTTTTTCTATACTCATTAAACCTTTATAAGCCATCATTCCTGTAGTCAAAGTCACAAATGTAGCAGACATCGCTGACAAACTTAAATCAACAAAATCTTTTGATTTCTTTTGAGACTCATTTTTCCCCATATACCACTTCCCCACAAAATGGATTAAAGTTCTCGGCACAAATTCCTGAACAATGAATCTGGTTAGCAACCGGCTGGCTAATGATCTAACTACTGGTATGGGAATTCCTGAACGGGCAAGTTCCGCTATAAATAATGAACCTGCAGCTGCTGTAACTCCGATTAGTGTCGAATTTATTCTTTCTTGGGTACTCAAATCTATTTCCGGATTTTTCCCTAAAGCCTTACCTAAAAACGAATCCCGCCACATTGATTTAAACAATAAAGCTGTTTCACTCTTGGCTGCTGTAAATTCCTCCTCGGTAAATCCGAGTTTTTTTACTGTCGCTTTATCTTTTTCCGACCAAAAATCTTGATCCATTAATTTTAAATCGCCAATTTTAAGACTTTTATCAACTAAACCAACAAATCCGGTTACTGAAGACACAGATAAATTTAATATTGCTGCCGCTAAGCCTCCGGCCGGATTTAAATCTGCTAAAGCTGCAAAAACTAAAGTCGATGCCTCCCGCACGCTTCTTAATTTCTTGCTCTCCTTCCAAGTAGAAGCTACTTCAGCTAAAACTTTTTTAATTGGCACATTCCAGTTAACTTTTTTCTTTTTTTCCGGTGCTGACTGTGGTTCGGCTGGTTCTGCTGGTGTCAGTTCTGCTGGCTTTGGCACCGGCGCCTCTTGTCTATCGCAATACTCATTAAACACTTTCAGGTGGTCAAAAGGTTGATCCGCCTCTGCCTCCCCTGCTTCCGCCGCCGGAGGTTCTGCCGCCGGAGGTTCCAATGGAGAGGATCTTGCTCGCCTGAATGATGATGTCATTGTGCTACCAAAAACATGTCCGGGTTCTATGACCTTGCTAAATAAATCTCCACTTCCCCCCGCCGCCGGCGCGCTTTCTGGCTGAACCGGCTCTAATTTAACTGGTTTTAATCTAAACCAACTCCGCCATTTATCTTTATATTCTACTTCAATTCCAAAAGGCAGATCACCTATCCTTAAAACCTCGCCTTTTTTATCAGCCCGTCTTATTTCTTTTAAAGAAATATTTATTTCTTTTCCCCGCATATCCGGATGGTTAATAGCCGCAAAGCCATTCTCAATTTGATTCTCTCCAAACTGATCAGGGTGTTTAATAACTAGTCCCTGCTTATTAGTTAAAATCTCATGATTCCCAGGAACCGATCCCTTAATTATCTCACCAGGTTGAACTAATGCCTCAGGCACTAAATTTAGCGCTAA
Organism: Candidatus Beckwithbacteria bacterium; assembly: GCA_043803225.1. Lineage (GTDB taxonomy): Bacteria > Patescibacteriota > Microgenomatia > UBA1400 > CG1-02-47-37 > JAZDKF01. Next base: position 8,263 of record JAZDKF010000025.1, on the reverse strand, counting down.
ACCGCTTTTGGCTGTTTCTAGAAAATATTTCCTCCCATTGCACTCCAACCATTCTTTTGGTCTTATCTCTTCCCAACCTTCCTGCGTTAAAGTTCTACCTTTTATTTCTGCAAGAGGGAAATAATGATCCAGTCGGTAACCTTGATTAGCCATTTTCGGCCTGGAGAAATAGAATTTTCCGTCTTTTTCCTGAAGATCCAAACTTATATTCTTTTCATCAAATAGACATTCTATGTCAAATTCATTATCATCTAGTTTTTCTTCAACCCTAATACCTTCTTCGGTTAAAATCAGGCGGTTCCGACCAGTTATTGTTTGGATTTTTTCCAAAGCTGGAATCTCTGGTTGGGCCGTTTTTGGCAATTCTCCATTCATATTTTTAAATTATCCCCCATTTTTTAGTGGTAAAAAAATCCAGATCAATTGATTGACGGTGGCCCAATCTTAACGCCAAGGCCGTTCCGCCGGCTAAATAAGTCTCGTCCGGCAATAACTTTTTTTGGCCTAATAATTTTAGACCCCGAAAGGTATCCGGTGATAAGGTGTCTGCAAACATTTCACCTCTTTTGGGTTAATTTGTAATATATTGCTCCAAAACCAAGCCGACTTCCGGGAAATTCCCCGATATTTTTTTAAAACTTGCTTTAAGCGGTCTGTGCCGAAATTACTTAGCATCCAATCAATGTCCTGCGTTTTCCCGTAATCAACCAAACGTTTAATAATATAATCCGCATCTTCTTTTAAATTAATTTCCTGAGGTTGGATTTCCCAAAAATAGCGGTACAGCCGTTTTGGCAGTTTCTTGGTTTTCATAAGTATATTTTAAGCAGAAACCTGAGCAATTGCCACTGGCGCTTGATGCGCCATGGCTGGAGAATCAACCGGTACAGCCACTCTAGGCCTAAGGCCCGCAGGCAGACCGGAGCGCGCAACCACGGCTTGGCAATCTGATCCAAAGCCCCACCCACACCCATGGCCACTTTGACTTTTAACTTAGGCAGATTCTTGACAATCCACTTTTCCTGTTTACCCATTCCTAAAGCCACAAATAACAGATCTGGCTTAATTTTATTAATCTCTTTTATATCCGGTTCAGACATCCCTACAAGGAGTCTCCTCGTAGGTAAACCTACAAGGTGAGTCTTTAATGTTTCTGCTGCTTTCTCTGCCACACCCGGCCTAGCTCCGGCTAAAACGGTTTTATAACCCTTTTTAACTAACGCCAGCATCAAATCCGTTCCTGCTACCCGGGTAAACCGCTTATCCGCTAATCTTAGTCCGCTTCCGTCCGGAATGGCTAAGTCTGCCTGGTTTACAATCTGTTTAAACCCGCTGTCTTTTTGGGCCTGCATCACAAATTCCGGATTCACGGTCACGATGTAGTGTTTTTTATCCTGTTTTAGCCAACTTTCCACCAAACTGACTGCTTGAGGTAAATTTACCTGATCAATCTTAACGCCTAAAACTTCAAGCTTCATAGCCTGACATGTTTTTTATGCACCAGCTCCCAGATACCAAACTTACCGCCTTCAGCTCCGGCCCCGCTCTGTTTTAAACCGCACCACGGGGCTTCAGCCACCGAGGCATACGTTTCATTAAGATAAACCGATCCTGCCTCCAATTGAGCCAAAATCTCCTTGGCTTTAACTTTCGAACTAGTAAACACCGCTGCGGTTAGGCCATATTTGTTATCATTGGCCACTTTAATCGCTTCCTTAACACTCATCACCGTGCAAATTGGCAGCATCGGCCCGAACACTTCCTCCTGCATCACTTCGTTTCTGGGAGACACGTGGGAAATTAAGGTCGGTTCATGAAACCAGCCTTTAGCATAAATTCCGTCTCTAAGCCGCCTACCGCCGACTGTAATCCGGCCGCCTTGAATCACTCCTCTGGTAACTTGGTGTTCAAACGCTTTTAATTGTTTCTCGCTGACTAAGGGACCGATATCGGTATTTTTATCCAAAGGATCGCCGACTTTTAAAGCCCTGATCTCATCTTCCAGTTTTTTGGTTAACTTGATCGTAGTCGACACTCCCTCAATTAAAACCCGTTTGATCGCACAGCAAACCTGGCCGCAGTTAAAAAACCGACCCGAGATAATCGCCTTAGTGGTTAAATCCAAATCCGCGTCCTTGCAGACTATTGCCGGACTGCTGCCGCCCAATTCCAAAACATACTTGATCATTCTTGGACCGCACTTAGTAGCAATTTCCCGGCCGACTTGGCTGCTGCCGGTAAAACTGACTAAGTTCACCTCTGCATCCACCAACATCTCTCCTACCTGACTTCTGCCCTGAAGCAGTAATAAAACGTTCTTAGGCACGCCTGCCTGCCAAATCAGCTTCACCAAGGCCTCGCTGACTAAACCCACATACTCTGATGGTTTAAACACCACGCTGTTGCCGGCAAGTAGTGCCGGAGCAATCGACATCAGCGCCGTATCTACCGGAAAATTCCAAGGTTTAATTGCCGCTATCACTCCCACCGGTTCATAAACAATCACGCTGGTTTTATTACCGGTCTTCCCGATCGGTTCATTAATTATGTATTTATAACCTTTAGTTGCCCAATACTTCACTCCTTCGCTGGCGCTTAAAACCTCTTCCTTGGCTTCAACTAAAGGTTTACCCATCTCCTGGGTAATCATGGTTGCCAACTTAACTGAGTCTCTTTTAATCAACTGGCTTAAATTTAACAAAATCTTAGCTCTTTTTTCCAAAGCTACTGTTTTCCAGCTTAAAAATCCGTCTCTGGCGGTTTTAACCGCTAATTCCACCTCGGCTTTAGTGGAAATCTTTACCGATCCGAGAATTTCTCCTGTTGCTGGATTGATTGAGTTTAACTTAGCCACAATAGAGGTATTTTACCATCCTTTCGTTAAAACTGCTAGGGTCTCCTGGGCGGCTTTCTTCCAGCTGAACTTCTTGATCTGGGCTAAGCCCTTTTCTACTAAAACTTGGCGCAAATCCTGGTTTTCCAATACCAGCTTCATCGCCTGGCTAATTTCATTGACTTTTTCCGGATTAACCAGCAAGCCGGCCTCGCCTACTACCTCAGGTAAAGCCCCCCGGTTAGAGGTTACCACCGCTACTTTTAAACTCATCGCTTCCAAAACCGGCAAACCAAAACCCTCCATTAATGACGGCCAACAAAATAGACGGGCGGAGTGATAGATTGCTGCCAGATCTGCCTCAGCTACCCTACCGATAAACTTGACTCTTTTTTCCACCCCGAACCGCTTTGGCGCCTGATAAATTTCCTCATCCAGCCAGCCCTGCTTCCCCCCGATCACCAACTCACACTGATTATCTAGCTTACTAAAGGCCTCGATGAGGCGGACCAGATTCTTCCTCGGCTGGATCGTGCCGATAAATAAAATATAGTCTTGGGTTATCCCGTATTTATATCTTATCTGGCGCAAATACTCGCGGCTAAACTGCTTATCTTTAGCGGCTAAAATCCGTTTGCCTATCCCCTCATAAATCACCGTGATCTTTTCCGGTTTTGCCTTTAACCGGGAAACCAGCTCAGATTTGGTCCAATTAGACACCGCGATTAATCGATCTGCATACCTTGCCGCGTACTCAGTTGACTTGGTTAAGTAGAGTTTTGCCGGAAACTGATAATACTCCGGTAAATACTCATACTCTAAACCATGAATCGTCACCACTGTCTTTACCTTAGGCCATCTGATTATCGGCAAAGTGTGGGCCGGAACAAACAAAACGTCCGGCGGCCTTCTTAAACATTCCCAAGCCAAACCTCCCTGAGTCCATAGCCTCGGCCATTTAATATTTTCTTTGGTATAAAGCCTAAACTCATGCTTTTTTGCTTCCGCTAAGTTAAGTAAAGCTTCGATTAATTCTTTAGAGTAATTTTCTGTTCCTGTCCGCTCCTTTTCTGCCACCTTAGATGCATCAATCCCGATCAGCATAGATTATTTTTTATTAATCGCTCGCTTGTATAACTCTAAATTATCCAAAGCAATTCCGGTTCCTTTAGCGACACACAATAACGGCTCTTCAGCCACATGGCACGGCACTCCGGTTTCTTTAGTCAGCAGCAAATCCAAGTTCTTCAAATTAGCCGTTCCGCCGCTCATCACTATCCCTTTATCAATAATATCGCTGGCCAATTCCGGCGGAATCTCTTCCAAAACCGATTTCACCATGCTCACAATCTGCATCAGCCTAGGCTTCATTGCTTCCTCGATCTCATTTGCAGTCACTTCGACTGTCTTGGGCAAACCCTGAATGCTGTCTCTGCCTTTGACTTGAATTGGCTTTTCTTGAGGTGTTTCGACCCCAACTTCTCCGATCATTACCCGGCCGATGGAAATTTTCAACTCTTCAGCAGTCTGTTCGCCGACAATTAAACTGTGTTTTTTCCTTAAATAAGTGGTAATCGCATCATCTAGAGCATTCCCGGAAACCCGGATACTCTTGCTGACCACAATCCCCCCTAAAGAAATTACTGCGGCTTCAGCCGAACCGCCGCCCATATCGACAATCATGTTGCCTGAAGCTTCGCCAACTTGAATCCCGGCACCCAAAGCCGCCGCAAACGGTTCCTGAATTATGTAAACCCGTCTCGCTCCGGCCGCTTGCGTGGCCTCTTCAACTGCCCGCTGTTCCACCTGAGTACAGCCGGCCGGTACGCAAATCATCACTTCCGGCCGGACCAACCAACTTTTGCCGCAAACTTTTTCAATAAAATATCTCAGCATTGCTTCGGTCACTACATAGTCGGCAATCACTCCATCGCGCATCGGCCGCGAAGCCGCTATTGAACCCGGAGTCCGTCCCAGCATTTCTTTGGCTTCCAAACCCACTGCTACTACTTTATTATCTTCAACCGTCACTGCCACCACGGTTGGCTCCTGCAACACAATTCCTTTGCCTTCAGCATAAACCACGCTATTGGCCGTGCCTAAATCAATTCCGATTTTTCTAATCAGTCCCATATATTTTCAATTTAACACCGTTTAACCTAATTCACAAGTCAATTTAATAAATATATCATAAGGTATCGATGTATAACAGGTATTGACAGCCTTATTAATCTAGTCCATACTGAATTCGTGAAAACGATTTATTATTATTACAAACTTGGACATTTACAGAGTTAATGTTCTCAATTAAAGACGCTGCCCAAGCTCTTGGGATCCATCCAAAAACCCTCCGCCGCTGGGAAGAATCCGGTAAATTTATTCCCCAAAGGACTTTAGGCAATCAGCGTCGTTTTACCCAAAAAGACCTGAATACTTTAAAAAATATTAAATCAGGTCAATTGCCTCCGGAAATTTCAGATCCAATCCTCACCCCCCAGCAAACAGCCGCTAAACTGGGAATTTCTTTAATGACCCTTAATCGTTGGACCAAAGCCGGAAAAATCAGCTACAAGCTTGACAGAAACCTTCAACCCGGTTACTTATCCAGTCAGATAAACTCTTTATTTAAATCTGAAGTTCAACCGCTAAAGCCGCCTCCTAATTTGCCTGTATCTCGAGTTTCTTCACCTCATCCGGTTCTGGCCTATGCAATTACCGCCCTGATCTTAAGTTTATCGACGATTATTTATCTTATCTATAAAAATAAGTCCGTGATTAGCCAGCCGACCCCGGTTGATATCCAGCAAATCACCGCTCCGGCTCCGCTTCAGACCCAAACCGCCAACTTTTTATCCGGCCGGATCACGATCGGCAGTGACACCGGCGATCTGGCATTTTTAGATGAAAAAGGCAACCTTTACCTAAAAAACTCAGCCTTGATCGAAGGCGGTATTTATACTAACTCACTTCAACTTCTCCCTACTACAGAACCTGAAGGCCAAATCGGCCGCCAATATGTTAATAAAGCCACCGGCAATCTGATGTACTTTGATGGCCTTGGCTGGCAAACCCTTAATCAAAGCACTGAATCAGCCTCTTCGGCTTTTAACTTAAACCAAACCAGTTTTACCTTGGATGACCATGATTTTGACCTGAATTTAGGCGACCAAACTGCCTCGGCCTCTGCCGCGTCTTTACGCCTGACTTTGGCTGGCCCTAACAGCCAGTTTTCTATCTTAGGCGGTGCCAACCAAGAAATTATTACTTTTAACGATGATTTAACTTACCCGGTTTTAATCAGCCAGCCAACTAAAATCTTAGGCAACCTGTATACCCCCAAACTGATTGATACTGATTCTGAAACCTACTTTCTTGATCCATCGGCTACCGGATTAGGCCTGAGTCTGGCCGGCGACGCCACCATCTCCGGCACCTTAACTTTTTCCAAAAATGGCGAATTTATTACCAACACTACCGATAATTACCTAATTTTCTCCGGCGGTTTAAGCGTGGGCGGCACGACTAATTATGGCTTTAACTCCTCTGGCAACATTAATGCCAATAAAATTGACGCTCATGACGTTATTCAGATAGATAATCTTAAACTCGATAACAATACGCTAAGCGCTACGAATAACGATGGAATTTACCTTTATGACAATGATTCCAACGGCATGTTTATTCAAGATGCCGGCAATGTCGGAATCGGCACGACTGCGCCAGTGGAAAAACTGGAAGTGGCCGGCAACATCCGGGTTACCGGCGGCGGCTTTATCGATGATGGCACCACTTTACTTGTACCTGACTATGTCTTTGAACCAGACTATCCCCTGCTTTCTCCGGTTGACTTAGCTGATTATGTTCACATCCAAAAACATCTGCCTGGAGTGCCGTCTAGCGCCGAAATCCGTCAAAATGGGCTCAACTTAAGCCAAACTCTATTGCTGGTTTTAGCCAAAACCGAAGAAAACGTTCTTTACCTGCTTGACTTGTATGACCGCGTTACCACCCTCGAACAGCGTTTCTTAAGCCCGACCGTAACTACCGAAAAACTGACTACTAACTTCATCTCCCCTCTGTCTTCAGACGGCCAAATCACCGTCACCGGCGATACTTCCATCAGCGGCACTCTAACTGCTAAAGAAATTAACTCCTCCACTATCGACCATCTTAAAGCTAAACTGGCTGCCATTGTTGATCAATTAGGCCGAGAACAAGCTCCATCTCCACCAGATAATATTGCCACTATTTCTGCTCTTTTGGCTAACCTCACCACTCCGGCTCCGGCCGCCACTGATTCGGCCTACTTAAGCCTGGACCAAATTAATGCCTCCGCCGGCTTTTTCTCTGACTACTTGGCAGTTATTGGCCAAACTACTTTAACTGACCTGAAAGTCAACAATCAGCTCAGTCTAAACTCCATCAACAGCCTTGACGGCAAACTCACTTTACTCGCCGGTCTGATGACTTTAGATGAATCCGGCCAGGTGGTTATTACCGGTAACCTGACTGTTACTGGCACAATCATCGCTTCCCAAATCACTCCGCCCTTGGACCAAACTTTAGATATCAGCATTGCCAGCAGTTCCGCCCTGTTAATTTACTCTGATATTAACCAGCCGATTGCCACTTTTTCCGGCCAAACTACCCAAATTAGCCAGCTGGAACTTAAGCAAAGCGGCACGGCGACTATTTCTGCCGGCACTAATAATGTTATTATTCCCTCCACCAAGCTAACCGAAAAATCCCAGATTATTATCACTTTTTCGGCTGATTATAAACCAGCTACCAAGTACTGGGTCACTAAAGAACCTGAGTTAAACCAATTCACCATCTTCACCAACTATCCGGTCAACAACTCCGCCCCCCTTGCCTGGTTGATTATCAACTAGCGCATCTCGCGTTTTAAGGCGCCACCTCCTGCCAGTGAATTCTTGGTTTTAATAAATACCTGTAAGCATGGGATAACAAATCCGGCCGGTAAGTAAATTTTTCCGCCGCTAAAAGACTGTTGTCAGTTAACTCCCGCTGTAAACTGAATCCGCCCCAGCCGGTAAAAATTCCCTCAGCCAGCAACTGACTGGTGCTGGCACCGGTATCAATCAACCCGTCAGCTATATACACCCCTTGAACACTGCCAACCCCAGCGTCAATAACAATATCCCCTGAGCTGATTATTGCTAAAAACCCGCCCAGTGCCACATTGATATTGCCATTAATCGTCACTATACCGTCAACCAAGACCACATAGTTTTCCCCGCTGGCAATACTCCAGTTGTTGTTAATGGATATGTCTCCGCTGTAAGCATAAACTCCGTTGCCTTCAGCCGGCTGACTGCCCCTAAATTCATAAAAATCTTGCGGGTCATCCTCTAAAATTCGCTTGAAGTAGCCATAACCGGTCTTCAAACCGTCAAAACTGGTTTGGGC